>CALLVV010000091.1 GCA_938012815.1 uncultured Propionibacteriaceae bacterium | reverse complement strand
GGGGAGGTTCTCCACTCGGTCGGCCAGCCCCACCAGCCGCTGCGACCCGGGAAACAACCTAGTCCTGAAATCCGCAAGAATCCCGAAAGTGTAGACATCGATTTGTAGCTCGTCCACAATCCTGGCGAGCTGTTCCACCTGTTCCCCCGTGTAGAACTGCGCCTCGTCGCAGACGAGATAGTCGACCCGTCCGCCCGCCACCAGTTGAGCGATGACGTGGGCCCAGAAGTCGAACCCCTCGTCCACCTCAGCGGCCGGCGTCTCGAGCCCCAGCCGGGAGGAGATCCGCGCCTCACCCGAGCGATCCCGGGACGTGAAGATCCGGCCCTGCCTGCCGTGCGTGGACTGGGTGTGGTCGAACTGCAGGGCAAGGGTCGACTTTCCGCAGTCCATGGGACCGGTGTGGAAGACGAGTTCAGGCACTCATGGCTCCGATCAGATCCTCGTAGATGGAAACATAGGCTTCGGCGGTGTGCCGAGGGGTCAGCTTTTCCAGCAGGCCCCGGGACGCGGAACGCATCGCGGCGCGGCGCCCGGAATCAGCGAGTAACCGCATTCCGGTCGCAAGGGAGTTCACGTCCGGTTCGGTCAGGAGAGCGGATTCCGGTGAGGTTGCCACAGTCAGGCGGTCGTCGCAGTAGAGGATCGGCAACTCCGCCGCCACTGCTTCGGAGAGCACCAAGGCCTGGGAGTCGAATCGGTGGCTCGTCAACACGAACACGTCGGAGTTGACCAGTTCGTAGGCGATCGCTTCCAAGGAAAGCAGATGACCCCGGAAATCAATGTTGCGGGCACCCGAGGCCAGCATCTTGAGCAGGGGACGTTGGTCGCCGTCCCCGACGATCACCAGCTCCGAACCCGGTATGTCGGCACGTCGGAAGGCCCGCACCAGAACGTCCAGGCGTTTCTCCTTGGCCAGCCGCCCAACGGTCGTGAACCGCACTGTCTCGTCGGAACTTTCCCTGCGGGCATGGGAGATGGCCTCCAGCATGCCCCGGCCGACGCCGGTGGGAACCACGTATCCGGGTACCCGGTGGGTGGCGGCCGTCTCCACCAGGTCCTTCATGAAGGGACTGGGAACGGTCCAGGCATCGACCTTGCCCGCTATGTCGGCGAAGGAAGCCCAGTCCATCCGAGCTGCCAGCCCGCCGGGTTCCTGGACCCGGGACACCAGCCGGGAACGGCTGGAGGCCCGTCCCGCCGCCCTGGTGAGCAATGGATTGATGAGGAACTGATAGAGCCAGGTCCCGAATATGGCAGCCTTGACCGTCTGGTGGGTGCCCGCGACGTTGGCGTGGAAGGTGTGGAGATGCGGGATGCTCTGCAGTCTCGCGATCCTGGCGCCCAGGATCAGGGCTCCCCGTTCGGTTTGCGTGTGCACCACGTCGAAGCGCGCGCATTGTGTGATCAACCGGGCGCGGCGTTCCGAGCTGTGCAGGATGCTCAAGTGGGCGGGAAGCCCCTCGACGTAGATGGTCGGGCACTCAATGACGCGGCAGCTCCTGGGCTTCTCCAGGTGCCGGTCCGGGGCTATGAGACTCACCTGGTGTCCCAGATCCGTCAGTTCCTGGATCTGGGTCTCGACCGAGCGGCCGATCCCGCCGGAGGAGGGATAGAAGTCGTCTATCAGCAGCGCTATGTGCATCATTCCGGCCCAAACGTGAAGAGCGGTACATACATCTCGGCGGCTGTGAGGGAGCCGTGCTGGCCATGGAGCCCGAACTCCTTAGGGAGGCTCCGGGTATGGACGGCCCAGTCGCCCTGCATGACGACCAGCACGTCACCGATGCGGGAACGGACCCGGTCGGTTACATCACCGAACCAGCCCGCATCGATCGCGTCGTCGCGCAGCCACACCTCTGCCCGCTCCTCCAGCTCCGAGGCCCAGGCCCTGGCAAGCCGGTCGGGCTGCTGGCCGTAGAGCTGCCGGAACCTGGGTTCGCCTCCCACACGCCAGGCTCCCGTCAGCCCCGGGTGGTCCTCGATCGTGATCTGACGTTCTTTGGGGACGTTGATCATGCCGTGGTCGCCCGTGACGAGCAGACACGTGTCATACGGGAGCGTCGTCACCAGGTCCGCGACGAGTTCCTCTGCCCTTCCCAAGGCCCCCAGCCATTGCCAGCTCCCCACACCGTGGGCGTGCCCGCTGTGATCAAGACTGCGTTCGTAGGCGTAAACCACCTCATGGTCACGCAGGGCCTCGACGACCAAGCTGACGAATGCCCGGTGATCCCCCTCTTTCTCGACCCCGAGGTGTTCTGCTCCACCGAAGGCCAGCCTTTGAAGCCCACTGTCTTTGAACCGGGCAAGACTGACGCAGCCGCTTGTGACCCCCCGGGAACGCATCCGCTGGTAGAGCGTCGGTTCGCAGGCGAAACCCTCGACATCAGCGGGACCACCCGCCCACGTCAGGGCATTCACCACACAGCCGCGATCTGGGTCGAGAAAGGAGTAGCCGACCACCCCGTGGCTTCCGGGAGCCGAACCGCAGCCGATGCTGGTCAGGGATGTCGCGGTGGTCGAGGGCACCGCGCAGGTCAGGCGTGTGGCCCTTCCCAGCCCCGGGGCGAACAGGTCGCTGTCGTGGCTGTGTTCGGCGACGGGAAACCAGCCCAGGCCATCGATCAGCAGGACGACGTATCGCGCGGCCCGCGGCACGTCGAGCACTGGGACCTCCCCCAACAACCGGGCCGCAACGCTGGGCAACAGATTGTTCAGGCAGGCGCCCCCGTAGTCGGGCGGCACGAAACCACTCATCCGACGTGTTCCTGCAGCAGGGAACCGAATGCCATGAGCTTGTCGACGCTCTGCCATCCGTCGCCCGCCGGACTCATCCGGACGGTCAGGTCGTTCGGAACCGACATCCCGGTCCAGCCATGGTCCGCCTCGCACTGTGGGTCCTCGCAGGTTGCGGGGCCGATGTCCAGCCGGGATGCGGCCCCCCAGGTCAAGGTGAGCCAGGCCTCGACGAGCTGCGATCCATTGGAGGGATACTGCTCGGGGTGGTGCACGGAACGGGTAACCACGACGGAGTGGACGGCCCTGAGGGCAACCACCTCCGCGCTGGTTATGGCACGATCCGGATAGCCGGCATCCTGCTCGTCGGTGTGGCTGATGATCAACTGCCTGTCAGTGAGCACGAGCGCCGTGAGGTGCCGCTGCAGATCCCCTGTTGAGAAACTGGCCTCGTGATGAACGAGGTAGCCGAGCATCCTCTGCTGTCCCAACGCCCCGGAGATGCTCGCCCAGACGAGTTCGGGGAAGAACCGGCAGTCCTCCACCTCTTTCTTGAGTGCGGCGGCCTTGGAGGCCTCGGGGGACAGCTGAATCACCCGGCCATTCTTCCACTAAATTGAGACACCATGAAGTCCCGGCCCTTCTTCGCCGCCCGCATCGAGGATCACCTGAACCGGGTGCTGAACCGTTTTCTGCTGCGTCGTGGTTGGCAGGAGTGCATCACCTCGTACACCGGTTTCGGCACCACGCAACAGGTTCGTGTCCTGGCTCGGGTCGTGCTACGCCCCCCCAAGGATGCGGGAATCGTGCAGGCCGCAACCGACCTGCTGCATCGTCGCGGGTGGCGCAACTTCATCGCCGCCGCGAAGGTGACCTCCAGGGCCGAGATCGTAATCGGGGATCTCAGGGTCCCGGTGCAGGCTGACCGGGGTGGCTACATAGACGTCCGGATCCGTGATCACGGCCTGTCCGTAGGCTGGCATCAGGTGCTCATCAAAGGTGCCGGCGGGGCCTCGAACTGGGCACCGGTCCAGGTGATCGACGAGAACCAGACTTTCGGGATCGTCTCGGACATCGACGACACCATCCTGTCCACGTGGCTTCCCCGCCCCATGGTCGCTGCCTGGAACTCCTTGGCGCTGACCGAGCAGGCCAGGCAGGCCGTCCCGGGAATGTCGCGTCTGTTCCAGCAGCTGATCGCCGCCCATCCGGGTGCGCCGCTCATCTTCGTCTCGACGGGGGCCTGGAACACCTACCCCATGGTCACACGCTTCCTGAAACGCCACGGTTTCCCCCGGGGCGCGCTGCTGCTGACCGACTGGGGACCGACCAACACCGGCTGGTTCCGCAGCGGGGCCCACCACAAACGCACCTGCCTGCGGGAACTCGCCCGGGACCTGCCCAACATTCGCTGGCTGCTGGTCGGCGACGACGGCCAGCACGACCCGGACCTGTACGCCGAGTTCGCCAGCCTCCAACCCGACCACGTCGTGGCCCGCGCGATCCGCCAGCTCACCCCCGGCGAACACGCCCTGGCCCACGGCACCCTGACCGAGACCCCCGACATCTGGGAGTGGACCCCGGACCTGGCCCCGGAGGTCCGCGCACCCGACGGGGATGGACTTGCCGATAAGCTACGCCCGTTGATCCGGCTCAAGGAGATCTGAACCAGCCCATGGCCAAAACCACCGAGGAGTTCGAGGAACACATCCTGGATGTCGACGTCACCGAGGAGGTGGAGTCCAGTTTCCTGGAATACGCCTATTCCGTCATCTACGCCCGTGCCCTGCCGGATGCGCGCGACGGCCTGAAACCCGTCCAGCGGCGCATCCTGTTCTCAATGGACGACATGGGTGTCAGACCCGAGAAGGGACACGTGAAGTGCGCCCGTGTGGTCGGTCAGGTGATGGGCGTGCTGCATCCGCACGGCGACAGCGCCATCTACGACGCCTTGGTGCGCATGGCGCAGCCGTGGGCAATGCGGCTTCCCCTCGTCGACGGTCACGGCAATTTCGGGTCGCTCGATGCGGGACCGGCCGCGATGCGCTACACCGAGTGCCGGATGGCCCACCCCGCAGTGGCGATGACCGCGGGCCTGGACGAGGACGTCGTCGATTTCAGGCCGAACTACGACGGCAAGGACACCGAGCCCGAGGTGCTGCCAGCGGCCCTGCCGAACCTCCTGGTCAACGGCGCCTCCGGGATCGCGGTGGGAATGGCCACCAACATCGCCCCGCACAATCTCCGGGAGGTGGTCTCCGCGCTGAAGGCACTGCTGAGGAACCGGGAGACCTCCCTGGAGGAGCTGATGCGACACCTGCCCGGACCCGACTTCCCCAGTGGGGGGCGGATAATCGGTCTTGACGGCATCCACGACGCCTACGCCACCGGACGTGGCTCCTTCAAGGTGCGGGCCAGGGCCAGCATCGAGCGGGTCTCGGCGCGCCGCCGCGGAATCGTCATCACCGAACTGCCCTACCTGGTCGGCCCGGAGAGAATCATCGAACAGATCAAGAAGGGCATCGACTCGCGCAAACTGGTCGGCATCGCCGGGGTGAAGGACCTGACCGATCTGACCAACGGCACCAGGCTGGTGGTGGAGGTCAAGAACGGCATCAACCCCGAGGCCCTGCTGGAGCAGCTCTACCGGGTGACGAAACTGGAGGACACCTTCGCGATCAACGCAGTGGCGCTCGTGGAGGGGCAGCCGCGGACCCTCCCCCTGAAGCAGCTGCTGGAGGTCTACCTGGATCACCGGCTCCAGGTGACGATCCGCCGTACCCGGCACCGCCTCGGCAAGGCCCGGGAACGGCTGCACCTGGTCAGGGGGTTGCTGCTGGCCATCGTCGACATCGACGAGGTCATCGCCATCGTTCGTTCCAGCGAGGACGCTGCCGAGGCCCGCACCCGGTTGATGGGCGCCTTCGATCTGGACGAGGTGCAGGCGAACCACATCCTGGACATGCAGCTGCGTCGCCTGACGAAGTATTCCACGCTGGAGCTGAAAGCTGAGGCAGACGAACTGGCCGCCCGCATCGACGAGTTGCAGCGTATCCTCGACGACGACACGGTCCTGAACACCTTGGTGGCTTCGGAACTGGACGAGATGGCCGAGCGATTCGGAACCCCCCGCAGGACGGTGCTGCTGGCCTCCGACGGCGTGATCAGGTCGGCTGCTCCCCTGGAGGTTCCCGACGAACCGTGCTGGGTGCTGTTGTCCACCACGGGACGTGCGGCCCGCACCGATTCCGCCGCTCCCCTGCCTGTGGCGGGCCCCAGGACCACCCACGACGTGATCGCGGCTGCGATCAAGATCACCTCCCGCGGCGAGTTCGGGGTGATCACCAACACGGGACGCCTGCTGCGGGCCAGAGCCATCGAACTTCCCACCGTGCCACTGACCGCCACGGCACCGAACCTGCAGGGCGGTTCCGAATCACGGGAACTGTGGCCCCTGGAGCAGGGGGAACGAGTGGTCGGCCTGACCTCCCTCGACCCCGAGGGGCCGGGCCTGGCCCTGGGGACACTGCGGGGTGTGGTCAAACGGGTCAATCCCGAGGTGATCGGGAAGGATTCCTGGGACGTGATCCGCCTCGAGGAGGGGGACGAGGTCGTGGGCGCGGTGGAACTGGATTCCCCGAACTTGGCATTCATCACCTCGGATGCGCAGCTGCTGCACTTCTCCGCCGACTTGGTACGCCCGCAGGGACGTCTGGGCGGTGGCGTCGCCGGGGTGAAGCTCTCGAAGGACGCGAAGGTGCTGTTCTTCGGCGGGGTTGATCCCGGAACGGACGTCGTGGTCACGGTAGCGGGAGCACCGGATTCGTTGTTCGGGCACACCACGGGCGGCGCCAAGGTCACCCCGCTGGCCGAGTACCCGACCAAGGGCCGGGCCACCGGCGGGGTCAGGTGCCAGCGTTTCCTGAAGGGAGAAACAGCTCTCATCGCCGCCGCCATCGGCGAGTTCGTGACCGCCGCGACCTCGGACGGCACGCCGGTTGCCCTGCCGGACCCCACGCAGAAACGCGACGGTTCCGGTGTGTCCCTGAAGGGAGTGGTCGAGACACTCGGGGCCCGGCGCACCCCTGAAGTGATTGAGTTGATCCCATGAGTTTCGACGACCTGCTCTCCGCCAACCGCAGTTACGCGGAAAGTTTTTCCCGGAAGGGAGCCGACGGCATCGCCCACGCGGGGGTCGCGATCGTCACCTGTATGGATTCACGCATCGACCCACTGCCCATGGTCGGTCTCGGTCCCGGTGACGCCAAGATCCTCCGCTCCCCCGGCGGCTGGGTGGCTCCCTGGACCATGACGGGCCTTGTGCTGGCAGTCCAGCTGCTCCACGTCAAACGGATCATGCTCATTCCCCACACCCGCTGCGCAATGTCCGGAACCGACGAGGCGTTGCACCAGTCGATCGCGGAACGCAACGGCATGGACGCCACCTGGTTGAGTTTCGGCGCCAGCCCGGACCAGATGAGCCGTTTGAAGCAGGACGTCTCGGCGGTGCTGGCCCATCCCCTGATCAAGAACCGGGCCGAGGTCGGAGGATTCATGTACGACGTGGACACCGGCCTGCTGGAACAGATCCTCTGAAAGACCCACCTCCCGTGGGGTTGAAAAACCCGAGAAGAGATCTGGAGGCCATGCCGAGACCGACGTCCAGGAATGAGCTGGTTCACCTCGCAGCCAAGCGGTTCGAAGAACTGTGCGCGCTGTGCGATTCGATGAGCGAACACGAGCACGCCGTTTCGTTCGACTTCAGCGGTGGAGCCAACAGGAAAGAGGCTCATTGGCAGCGCGACGAGAACGTTCGGGACGTCCTGACGCACTTGTACGAGTGGCACCAACTCCTGCTGACCTGGGCGAGGGACAACAGGAACGGGCGGTCAAGACCGTTCCTGCCCGCACCCCACACCTGGAGGAGCTACGGCAAGTTGAACGAGCAGTTCTGGCGCCAGCACCAGTCAACCGCGCTGGAGGAGGCCAAACGACTCGTGTGTTCCTCCCACGAACAGGTGATTGCCTTGATCAACTCCTTCAGCGATGCCGAATTGTTCGAGAAGGGCCGGTTCGACTGGACGGGAACGACGACCCTGGGCTCCTACTGCACGTCCGCGACATCGAGCCATTACGACTGGGCGATGAGGAAGATCCGCGCGCATCTCAACAGGCTGTGCTTCACCGCCGGGCGTTAAGACGCCAGGCGCTCCAGAAGCCGGGAAGATCGACGATGGCTCGCTCAGATGTCTATGCGGTCGGACTCCAGAGCGTAGGCGCCCGCGACGATAAACTCCTTGCGCGGCGCCACGTCGTTTCCCATCAGCATCTCGAAGACCGCCTCCGCCCGCTCCGCGTCGTCCACGGTCAGACGCCTCAGGGTGCGGCGCCTGGGGTCCATGGTGGTCTCCGCCAGCTGATGGGCGTCCATCTCACCCAGACCCTTGTAACGCTGCGGTTCCTTGAACCGCACTCCCTTCTTCGTCAGCTCCGCAGCTTTCCGCTGGTATTCCCCGTCGGTGTAGGTGTAGATGTATTTCTCCATGCCCCGTTTCGGATTGATCAGTTCGAAACGGTGCAGCGGGGGAACCGCCGAGTAGACCCGGCCCGCTTCCACGAGGGGACGCATGTAGCGGAAGAACAGCGTGGCGAGCAGGCAACGGATGTGGGCCCCGTCGGAATCGGCGTCCGCCATGAAGATGATCTTGCCGTAGCGTGCCGCGTCCACCTCGAAGGTGCGTCCCGAACCGGCGCCGACCACCTGGATGATGGCCGCGCACTCGGCGTTCTTGAGCATGTCACCGACGGATGCCTTCTGCACGTTCAGGATCTTGCCGCGGATCGGCAGCAGCGCCTGGAACTCGGAGTTGCGCGCCGTGTTCGCGGTGCCGAGTGCCGAGTCGCCCTCGACGATGAACAGCTCGCTCAGTTCGCCGTCGGCGCTGCGGCAGTCCTTCAGTTTCGGTGGCAGCGACGACGATTCGAGGGCGTTCTTCCGGCGCTGGTTCTCGCGGTGTGCCCGGGCCTGGACGCGGGCGCGGGAGGCATTCACCACCTTCTCCATGAGGGTTCGCGCCACCTGTTTGGTCGCGGCCCTGGAACTGGTCAGGAAATCCGTGAGTTCGTTCTCGACGATGCGCGCCACCAGGCGCTGCACGGGAGGGGTGCCGAGCACCTCCTTGGTCTGTCCTTCGAACTGCGGCTCCGCAAGCCGGACGGTGACCACGGCGGTCAGTCCCTCCAGGCAGTCGTCCTTGACGATCTCATCGCCGTTCTTCAGCAACCGGGTCCCGTCGAGGGCCTTCGTGAATGCCCTGACCACACCCCGCTCGAAACCGGAGACGTGGGTGCCTCCTTTGGGGGTGGCGATGATGTTGACGAAGGAACGCACCTGGGTGTCGTATCCGGTTCCCCACCGCACCGCGATGTCAACCTCGAGGCTGCGATCCACGTCGGTGGCGGTCATCGCCCCGGCCTCGTCGAGCATCGGCACTGTCTCGACGAACGAATCGCTGCCGGTCAGGCGCAGCACCTCCGTCAAGGGGGCGTCCTTCGCCAGAAACTCCACGAACTCCGTGATGCCTCCCTCATGGAGAAACACCTCTGTTTCGCGTTCTCCCCCGCGGGCATCGACCACCTCCAGGCGCAGACCCGGGACGAGGAAGGATGTCTGGCGTGCCCGGTCGTGGAGCTGGGGCAGGGAGAGACCGGCGTCTGCCAGGAAGATCTGTTCATCGCTCCAGTAGCGCACCCGGGTTCCCGTGCGATTCCTCGGCACCCGTCCAAGTTTCCGCAGGCCCGAGGCCGGGGTGAAGGGAGCATCCGGTCCTTCGCCGTCGAAGATCCCGGGCACCCCGCGCCGGAAACTCATGCCCCAGGTGGCTCCCTCCCGGTCCACCTCGACATCCAGGCGGGAGCTGAGCGCGTTAACCACAGAGGCGCCAACCCCATGGAGCCCACCGGTCGCGTTGTAGGAGGAGTTCCCGAACTTCCCGCCCGCGTGAAGCCGGGTGTAGACCACCTCGACGCCGCTGAGACCCGTGCGCGGTTCCTTGTCGACGGGGATGCCGCGGGCATGGTCCACGACCTCGACGGAGCCGTCCTCGTGGAGGGTGACCGCGATGTCGTCGCCGAAACCGGAGAGGGCCTCGTCCACGGCGTTGTCGATGATCTCCCACAGACAGTGCATCAGGCCACGGGTGTCCGTGGAGCCGATGTACATGGCCGGGCGTTTGCGCACCGCCTCGAGGCCCTCCAGGACCAGCAGGTTCTTGGCCCCGTAGTCGCGGGGGGTGTGGGTGTTGGGGTTCGAGCGCACCGGGACAGGTTACCGGGAAGCGAGCAGCCACGTCAGCAAGAGGTTTGACGGCTGCTGACCCCTGGGAAGGGGAATATTGGAAAAGCGCGCTACGTTAGAAACGGCACAGAGGTAATTCGGAAAGGAAGGGCGAGCATGACCAACACCGCCACTGAACGGGCCACCGGCAGCCTCACCGCCATGGACCGGTGCGACCGTTGCGGCGCCCAGGCCTACCTCCGCGTGGAGTTGAGCAGCGGCGGCGAGTTGCTGTTCTGCGCCCATCACGCGAACAAGCACCGCGAGAAGCTCGCCCAGGTGGCTGCGCGAATCCACGACGAGACGGCGCGCCTCAAGGAATGATTGCCACCGTGGCGGCCCGGATCAGCTCCGGGTCCGCCACCACCATCTCCAGGCGGTTGGCCAAGACGTGGTGGAAGGCAGTGGCCACCCGTTCCAGTTCCAGACCACGGGCCTTGGCCCAGGCCTGCCGGTAGATGGCCAGTTGCAGCGGGTCCGCATCCGCATCACCGATCTTCCAGTCGACCACGAGAGCGTCAAAGGCCGGGTCGTCGCTGGGAAAGACCGCGTCGATCCGCCCGCGCAGCACCAGCGATTCCCAGCGGAGCAAGAACGGAACCTCGATCCCGAGTGGCGTCAGGTTCGCGAACCGGCTGGCCTCGAAGGCCCGTTTGAGACGTTCCAGCCCGGGTTCCTCCGCGCGAGCCCGGAACTCGAGTTCGTCGAAACCGGGGCTGACGGAGAACCGCGCCATCACCCATTCGTGGAACCGCTCCCCCAGCCGCGCGCTGCGTTTCGGTTCTCGCGGCATCCGGCGCGCCAGGCGCTCGGCGAAACCCACCGGGTTCTTCCGCAGTTCCATGAGCGCGGTGGCTGAAAGCCCGGCGGGCAGGGTCAGGTCCCGGTTCGTCCTCCGGGTCAGTTGCTCGGCCAAGAATGCGGCGTCCCGGTCCCACGCCGCGATCCTCTCCTGCTCCGCCGCCGAGGCGACGCCCGACCCCCAGACCCAGCCGGTCTCGTCCCCCCCGGAGGCGATCACTTCCCGCGCCTGACGGACCAGGGCCGCGGCGTGGGCCGTGGCGGCCGCCCGGTCCGTGACGGGAACGGGCCAGGTCGCGGTCCGGGCGGCCGTGGGCTGGGGATTCTCCTCCGGGGGAGGTGGCATGGAGGATCCCGAGTGGAGTGCCGCCGCATCCTCGAAATAGCGGGACCGGCCGCGCGCCCGTTTAAGCCCGGGTGCCCAGGCGTGGGCCGAGACGACGAGCAGTCGTTTCGCCCTGGTGGCAGCGACATAGGCCAGCCGGTCCTCTGAGAGCCGGTGCTCCTGTTTCAACTCCTCCCGGTAGGCGTCGATGCCCCGTTTGGAGTAGTCGGCGAGTTGAGGGATTGCATCCGCATCTCCCCTGAGCGGCGCGGGCAGCAGACGCGAATTCGTGCTCCAGTTTCCCGTCCGGTCGGTCCCGGGAAACACCCCCTCCGACAGCGCCGGCAGGTAGACCGTGTGCCATTCCAGTCCCTTGGCCCGGTGGACGGTGAGCAGCTTCACCGAATCGGCCGCGGTCGGTGTGGCCCGTTCCAGCGCGTCCCCGTGTTCCTCCTCGGCGTCCAGCCATGCCAGTAACCCGGCCAGGCTCCCGTCGCCGTCGATGTCGGGGTAGGTGGAACAGGCCGCGACGAACCGCGCGAGCTGGGAGGTGTCCCCGCGCACCAGTTGTTCGGCTTCCAGGCCGAGCCGGGAGATCACGCGGCGCACCAGTTCGGGGACGGGCTCGTCCAGGTGTCTGCGCAGCTCGGCGAGTTCCGAGCTGAACCGTTCCAGCCGCGCCCTCCCCTCGTCGCTGATGGCGGCCTGCCCCGGATCGTTCACGGCGTCCAACAGCGAGGGGGCGCGTGCCGGATCGGCACGCGAGACGAGTTCGGTCAATTCCTCGGGCAACGGAAGCGGTTCCTTCGAGGTCTCCCCTGGCGCCAGTTCCCGGGCGCGCCGCGCCAGCGCGGCCAGATCGGCCAGGCCGAGCCGCCAGCGTTCCCCAGTGAGCAGCCCGGCCACCTCGGCGTTCGCCAGCGGGTCCGCGAGTACCTTCAGGGTGGCCACCACGGGGGCGATCTCCGGCAGCCGCAGCAGGCCTCCGATCCCGACGATCTCGACTGGGACGTCGTGTTCGCGGAGACGTTCCCACACCGAGGTCAGGACATCGTTGCGGCGGGTCAGGACAGCGATGTCCCGCCATTCCGTGCCCTCGGCGTGCCGGGCCGTGACGTCGGTCGCCAGCCAGTCGAGTTCCTCCGCGAGGGTGGCGAAGCACAGGGCACGGACCTCACCATCGGGTGTGCCCTCCCCGGGGCGCAGTTCCACCCCCACTCCCCTGGTCCGTGTGAGCGGCTCGGCCAGGGCGTTTCCCACGTCCAGGATCCGGCTGCCGCTGCGGCGGTTGATGGCGAGCGTGAACTCCTTGGCGGGTTTCCCCGCGGGGCCGGGGAAATGGGTGGGAAACCCGAGGATGTTCGAGGCGGCTGCTCCTCGCCACCCATAGATCGCCTGGTTCGGGTCACCCACAGCGGTCACGGGAAACCCGCGGCCCGACGCCGGATCGGAACCGCTGAACAGTGCGCGCAGCAGGATTGCCTGCACCGACGATGTGTCCTGGTACTCGTCGAGCAGAACCACGTGGAACCGTTGCCTGAGCATGGCGCCGACCACCGGGACGGAGCGGGCCAGTTCCACGGCTTGGGCCTGCTGGTCGGCGAATTCCACCAGGCCGAGTCTCCTCTTGAGCTCCCGGTAGGTTTCGACGAGTTCCAACAGCTCCAGACGCTCGTCGATGGCCGTCTGAGCCTCGAGAACCGCCTTCGTCGGTGATCCCCGCCACAACGGCGCTTCCTCGAACCGGGCCTTGGCACGCCGGGAGAATTCTCTGATCTGTTCGGGCGTGGCCAGATGTGATCCCAGGGCCGCATCCAGGGCGAGCATCCGCTCCGGGAGCTGGCGCGGGGACAACCGGGACAGGTGTTCAAGGGGGTGGGAATGTTCGGCCACCGCCCGGGCAGCAACCCTGAACCTGGAAGCCCCGGACAACAGCCGTGCGTCGGCCTCGATGCCCAGCCTCAGACCGTGCTCCCGGACGAGTCGCGCGGCGAAGGCATCGTAGGTGAACACCATCTCACCGCCCTCCGTCTCGTCCCGGGAAACCAGGTCGGAACGTTCCAAGGCGTGGCGGATGCGCTCATCCAGTTCCGCGGCCGCCTTCCGGGTGAAGGTCAGGCCGAGGACCTGCTCGGCCCGCACCTGTCCGGTGCCAACCAGCCATACGACCCGGGCGGCCATGACCGTGGTTTTCCCCGTACCCGCACCGGCGACGATCACCTGCGGTTCGAGCGGGGCGCAGATGGCGCTCAACTGTTCCGGGCTGAACGGGATTCCGAGTGCGTCGCACAGGTCACCGGGGTCGTTCAGCCGTTTCATCCCAAACCTCCAGGATTGATCGCAGGGCAAGAGGCCCCGAACGCACACCATGTGCACTGCGGCCCCTCCCGGGCCTCGAAGGTCCCCTGCAGCAGGATCTCGACCGCCTGTTCCAGTTTCTCGGTGAGCCAGGAGGGGCCCTCCGGCAGAACCGGTTGAAATTGCCGCTCCGGCAGTGTTCCGCCGTGCCTGAGCTGGAGCAACGACGGTTCCGCGACCTCTCTGACCCCGGGTGCCAAGGAATCGAACGCCCCGAGCCTGGCGGCCAGTTGATACACCCCGAGCTGGGTGTGTTCGGCCATCTCGGCCCTGGTCAGGGGGCGGCGACCGGTCTTGAGGTCCACCACGGACAATTTCCCGTCCCTCAGCTCAAGCCGGTCCACGGTGCCACGCAGCAGGACCGGCACGTCCTTGATGACGACTGGGACCTCGAAGCTCACCTCGACCCCGAGGAGCTCGTCAGAATTTGTCTCATTCCAGGCGTGGAACCGGGTCAACGCCCGACGCATCTGTTCCTTCTCGGCTGCCTCCATCCAACGGGCCTCAAAGCGGAGCCGGGGCCAAACTTCATCCAGGTCTCGGAGTATCTCCTCGAGTTCCATGGTCCCCCAAGCGGCTTGCTGGGCCAGCCGATGAACCACATCGCCCACACCGGCCTGGGGGCCTCGGAGCCGGTCGGCGCCTCCCCTTCGCGAGAGAAACCACTGCCGTGGGCAGGTCAAGAGCGCCTGCAGAGTGGAGCCGGTGATGACCAGTGGCCGTGACGTCCTCCAGGCCGGGCAGGAAGGTTGCTTCACCCCCCACCAGTTCTCGGGGCGGGCCTCACGAAACACAGGGCGGAACCGCTGGTCGGTGATCTCACCAAGGTGAGCCAAGCGCAGCGCGGCCGCCCGCCGCATGGCCGGGGATTCAGCAGGGTCGGCAGCTACCCGCCGCAGCTCGGCGATCAGGGATGCCGCCGTCTGCCGCTGCCCGGGCAGTCCCGCAACACGCACGGGGGGCACTCCCAGCTCCCGGCAGAACCGGGATGGTTCCGCTGGTTCGGCCTCGCTGGCCGCTGGTGCGCTGATGTGCAGCTGTTCCACCGCCCGGGAACAGGCGACGTAGAAGGAGCGTCGCTCGGAGGCGATCTGGCCGGCGGTGCTGGCCGCATCCAGGTGGTCGGGGGCGAGACGGTCCGGGTCCAGCAGCAGGCCTCGCCAGCCGGTCTGCGGCCATGTTCCCTCGCTGACCCCGATCACGTGCACCCTCCGCCAGGAGCCGCTGCGGGAGCGGTGGGCCGTGAGGAGCCGGACGCCGCGTCCCCGGATGGAGAGTTCGCGCCCGGTGTCGGCGGGGATCTCCTCGCGCATCACGGCCGAGCAGAAGGCATCGGCACCGTGATGCCCGGCGAGTTCCTGGCGGCGCCCCGCGAGCTCGAACAGCTCGACGACGGCGTCCAGGTCCTGATTGGCGCCGCGTGACCCCGCCAGGGCGGCTTCCCGCAACTTTTCGGGCCATCCGGTTCCGTTCCAGATCGTCCACAGCACCTCGGCCACCGGGGCTCCCCGGGTGAGTTTCCCGGCGGCCCTGCCGAGCAGGAGCCCAAGCGCCCGGACGCGTGCGGCCTCGGGGCCGGGGAAGGCCTCCAGCAGTTCTGGCCGGCTGAGGCACTTCCCGAACAGGTCGCGGGAGTCCAGGTCCCCGGTCCCGGTGGCCAGCAGGGACCGGATCAGCGCGCGCTGTCCCACCGCGTCCAGTTCGCAGAGGGGACCGGCCAGTAGTCGGGTGACGGCCTCGTTCCCGAGATGTTCGAGGTTCGCTGCCCCGGTCAGCCCAGCCAGGAGGGTTTCCACTGCGCGCTGGGACCCGAGGGCCAGTTCATCACCGGCCACCTCCACGGGGATTCCGCGCGCCGTCAGTTCGCGGGCCAAGGGGGCCAGCTGGCCGCGACCAGACCGCGCGATCACCGCGAGATCGTGCCAGGCGCAGCCGTCCACCAGCACCGCCTCGCGCAGCGCGGCGGCCAGGTGGGCGGTTTCCGCTGCCGAGTCGTCGTAGATGCTGACCGTGACGAGCGATCCCTCACCTGGTGCGGGACGGGCCGCAGGCGGGGCGTCGCCCGCATCCAGCCGTTCCCGGATCCCGGCGAGCGCTTTCGCCACGGCCGGACGGTTCCTGTGGCCCGTGACGAGCCCGAGGGTCTCGGCTCCAGGCAGTCGGCGCAGCAGAGTGATGCTGGCTGCGGAGGCACCGCGGAAGGAACCGAGCCTCTGCTGGGGATCACCAAATACCAACAGCGGAAGGCCGATCCGGGCAAGGTCCATCAACAGATTCGCTGCCACCTGGTCGAGTTCCTGGGCATCATCGACCAGCACCGCATCGAATCGCGAACGGCAGGCCTCTGCGACGGAGGCATCAGCCAGGAGCAGGCGTGCGCGGTGAACCAGTTCGGTGTAGTCGAGGGCCCCGTCGAAATCGGCGATCGTCAGGTAGGTCTCGAAGAAACGCCCGACCGCATCGAAGACCGGATCCCCCGAGGCGAGTTCGATGACCTGTTCCGGGTCGAGACCGAGTTGCCGGGCCCGGGCCAGCACCTCGCGCAGCTGCCGGGCGAAGGCGCGCGTCCGGGCGGCGGCGTGGACCTCCTCGGGCCAGGACCGCTCCCCCTCACCCTCGAGCAGGTCCCGGAGCCGCTGTTCCTGCTCCGGCGCCCGGAGCAGCCTGAGGTCCTGTGCCGGATCCCCCAGTTCCCGCAACAGACCCAGGGCGAACCCGTGCACGGTCGTCACACGGGCCCCGACCTCGGCTCCCCCGCGTCGCCGGATGATGTCCCTCCTCAGTTCCTGGGCCGCCTGCCGGGAGGCCGCCAGGATCACGAGCCTCTCCAGCGTGGAGCCGTCCTCCAGGCGCCTGGCCGCCGCTGCCGCCAAGGTCGTGGTCTTGCCGGTTCCCGGTCCCCCGAGCACCACCCGGACTCCTCGCCGCGGCACGGCGGCCGCTTCCTGCCCGGCATCCGGCACGGGTGTCTGAGGCAGGACGGCGGGCAGCAGCCGCCAGGCTCCGGTGTCGTTCACGGGTCAATGGAACCACGACTGACCCCCAATCTGTGGAAGAGTGATCCCCGGGATCCACCGCAAGGTGCGGTGGGTCAGTTTTCGCAGGAGAACAACATGGCTCTGGGGACCGTCAAATGGTTCAACCCCGATAAGGGTTTCGGGTTCATCGCTGTCGACGACAGCAAGGGTGAGGATGTCTTCGTCCACTACAAGTCCATCGACATCCCGGGTTTCAGGACGCTGAACGAGAATCAGCGTGTGGAGTTCGAGATCGTGCAGGGCCCCAAGGGCATGCAGGCGGACAACGTCCATCCTCTCTGAAGCTGCCTGTCAGGGCGGCTCCGGGCTAGGATGAGCCACACGACCAGCGAAGGCGAGGCCCAGTGACCATGCACCCGGCGGAAGCCCAGTCCCAGGACCGCGACCACTACACCGTGGTCCCGGCGCCGTGGGTGGCTGGTTGCAGCGACATCGGGACCCGGCACCGCACCAATCAGGATGCGTTGTGCGTGGCCGCCAGCTCACGTCCCACCAAACGGGCCGTGCTGGTCGTCTCCGACGGTGTGAGCACGGCCCTCGGGGCCGAGCACGCGTCCCTGGTGGCAGTCGAGGAGGCATGCTCGGTCCTGATCCGGGCGTTGGCCGCCGGCGGTGCTGCCGAGGCGGAGTCCTTCAATTCCGCTTTCGCACGGGCCCATGAGGCGGTTTTGGCGGCGGGCGCCGACGATGAACCTGCGGCCTGCACCTTGGTGGCCGCTACCGTTGCCGACGGCCTGATCCGGGTCGGCAGCATCGGGGATTCTCGGGCCTATTGGTTCGGTGACGACGGGGTGAGCTGGCAGTTGACCAAGGACGATTCCATGGCCCAGGCCCGTATGATGCTCGGCGTGCCACGCGAAGAGGCCGAGCGTTCCCTCCAGGCGCACTCCATAACACGCTGGCTGGGACGAAACGCGACGGATGTCAATCCCGCCTTGGTGGAGTTGCGTCCTGAATCCCCCGGATGGGTGGTGGTGTGCAGCGATGGTTTGTGGAACTACGCCAGTTCCCCGGAGGATTTGGCGGCCGTGTTCGAGGGGGCGAAGAAAGTCAGCGGAAGCCCGGTGGAGCTCACTCAGTCGCTGGTAGCGTGGGCGAATTCCTGCGGTGGCCGGGACAACATAACGGTCGCGTTGGCGTACTGCGGGGGTTGAACGCGGCTAAGGTAAGCACCATGGACGTCAGGATTGGAATCAGCGACATCTCCCGCGAACTCCAGGTGCGCACTACGAACAGCGCCGACGAGGTTGCCGCGGCCCTGGATGAGGCGCTCGCCAGCAATTCGACCTTCGAACTGGCCGATGACAAGGGCCGCAGGGTCATTGTTCCCGTGGCGAAACTCGCCTACCTCGACCTGGGGCCCGCCGAGGGACGTCCAGTTGGTTTCGGCGCCCTCTGACACCTCCGGCCCTGATCTGAACAGCGCCGCCCGAAAAGTTAGGTTTTCACCCTGAACGAGACAACCACCTCCGAGACATTTGCCGATCTCGGTATCCGCGAAGAGATCACCGCCTCGCTCGCCGACGCGGGGATAGTTAACCCGTTCCCGATCCAGGCACTCGCAATCCCCTTGGCCCTCAGCGGAACCGACCTGATCGGCCAGGCGCGCACCGGCACCGGGAAAACGCTGGCATTCGGAAGTTCCCTGTTGCACCGGCTTCAGACCAGCGCCGACGAATCAGAGGAGCCCATCACCCACGGCTATCCCCGGGCTCTGGTCATCACTCCCACCCGAGAACTCGCTCTCCAGGTGGCGAGGGATCTCGAACTGGCCGGTTCCCGGCTTCATGCCCGGGTGTTGACCATCTACGGCGGCACCGGATATGACGATCAGCTGGCCGCTCTCAAGAAGGGCATCGACGTGGCGGTCGGAACTCCCGGGCGACTTCTCGACCTCGCCAACCGACGCGCACTGGACCTGAGCCGCATCGAGGTGCTGGTGCTGGACGAGGCCGATGAAATGCTGGACCTCGGTTTCCTACCCGACATCGAAAAACTGCTGGCGAAAACGCCCCCGTCGCGTCAGAGTCTCCTGTTCTCGGCGACGATGCCAGCCCCAATCCTCGCCCTCGCCCGGGCCACCCTGAACCGGCCAGTAAACATTCGCGCCGAAGGCGCGGATGCCCAGGCGACGGTGCCCGACATCACCCAGTTCGTGTACCAGGCCCACGACTTGGACAAACCCGAGGTGGTCGCTCGCATCGCTCAAGCCCGAGACGCCGGCAAGGTGATGGTTTTCTGCCGCACGAAACGGGCCGCGCAGCGCCTGGCGGATGAGCTGCAGGAGCGCGGTTTCCCAGCCACGGCCATCCACGGCGACCTGAACCAGATCGCCAGGGAGCGTTCCCTGAAGAAGTTCAGAGCCGGAACCGCAACCATCCTGGTGGCAACCGATGTCGCCGCCCGGGGAATCGACATCACCGGCATCAGCCACGTGATCAACTATGAGTGCCCCGATACCGAAGCAACCTACGTGCACCGAACAGGCCGGACGGGCCGTGCAGGGCACACCGGTGTCGCCGTCACCCTGGTCGACTGGCCCGACGTGACCCGCTGGAAGGTCATCAACAAGACCCTGGGCCTGGACTTCGACACCCCCGTGGAGACCTACTCCTCGTCCCCGCACCTGTACACGGACCTGAACATTCCCGAGGGCACCAGGGGCCGGCTCCCCCGCTCCGCGCGTCCGCCGCGCGAGGCCCGTTCCCGCAAGGAAGCCACATCCGAGGGCGGCACGCGGCGTCGCAGGCGCCGACGCTCCCCCACCGCACCCCAGGGAGATCGCCCGCCATCCACCGGTGACTCGGAGGAGAGCACCGCTCCCCGCCGCAGGAGGCGTCGGCGCCGCGCCGGGGTGGACGTGACCGAGTCCCGCAGAAACACCGAGTAATCTCGCTCGCCCGAGGTGACAGCGAGGCCGAAACGAATCGGCTTCGCATCCCGGTTTGGTCAGGCTGAATGGCTGCGGACGCCCAGGATTCGTGGCTCAGTAGTCCATGCTCATGGCCTGTCGGACCTCGGCCAGGGTGGCCTCGGCGACGGCATTGGCCCGTTCATTGCCGGCCCTGAGCACATCACGCAACGCACTAGGATCGGCCATCAACTCGGCCCGGAACGCCCGGTGGCTGGCGAAATGGTCATTCACGGCCGCCGTGGCGAGTTTCTTCAGCCCACCGCCGCCGCCATCGCCGATCTCCTCGGCCACGTCCTCAGGGGTGCGGTCCAAGCACATCGCAGTTATGTTGACCAAGTTCGAGACCTCGGGACGGTTCACGGGGTCGTAGGTGATGTGGCGGTCCGAGTCGGTAACCGCACGTTTGAGCAGTTTCGCAGTTTCGTCAGCGGTCATGCCCAGCTCGATGGTGTTGCCGCGCGACTTGCTCATCTTGTTTCCGTCCAGGCCGAGGATGGTGCCGCTGCGGCTGAGCAGCGACTCAGGTTCCGGAAAGATGGGACGGGCGGGATCGACGCGCCCGTAGCGCTCGTCGAAACGCCTGGCGATCACCCGGGTCTGTTCGACGTGTGGCAGCTGGTCCTTGCCGACGGGAACCAGATTGGCCTTGCAGAACAGGATGTCGGCGGCCTGGTGCACCGGGAAGGTCAACATCAGCCCGGACATGGGGCGGTTGGAGGCGGCCAGTTCGTCCTTGACAGTCGGGTTGCGCCGTAGTTCCGCGTCGGTGACCAGCGCGAGGAAGGGCAGCATCAGCTGGTTCAGAGCAGTCACCGCCGAATGGGTGAAGATGACCGTCCGTTCGGGATCAATCCCGGCAGCCAGGTAGTCGGCCACCATGTTGTAGACGTTGTCCTTCAGCTCACCGACACCGTCGCGGTCGTAGATCACCTGATAGTCGGCCACGATCAGGAAGGTCTCGATCCCAGCGTTCTGCAGCCGCACCCGGTTCTGGAGCGAACCGAAGTAGTGCCCGATGTGCAGCCGACCGGTCGGGCGGTCCCCTGTCAGCAGCCTAAACCCGGCCGGATCCGAGGCGATCTCCGCCTCAATCTCGCGGCTGCGTTCCTCCGAACGCTGGAGGGATGTCTCTGCTTCTGGTGTGGACTCGGCTTCCATGCAGGCAACTTTATCGCCCGGGCGCCGGAACGGTTACGCGGAACCACCCCGCGCCCGGATCCGGGAGAGCATCTCGAAGTAGGCGGACTTACGGGTGGTGTAGCAGCCCAGTTGCCGCTCGGGCCGTACTGTTCCGTGGTAGTCGCTGGAACCGGTGCGGAGCAAGCCCAGGCGCGCCCCCATCTCGAACAACAGCAGCCGGGTCTCCCGGTCGTGGTCCTTGTGATCGGTTTCGATCCCGTCGAGTTCGTGTTCCCTGACGAGCTGCTCGATGAACGGTGCGCTGAGGGCCTCACGGGTCATGGAGGCCCACGGGTGGGCCAGCACGGCCACTCCCCTGGCCACGTGCACCAGATCGATGGCGCGGCCCACGTCGATGGAGTACCTGGGGACGTATGCCGGTTGCCCGGGCGCCAGGAACGAGTCGAAAGCCTCCTGCCGGTTGGCCACCACGCCTTTGGCCACCAGGGTGTCGGCGACGTGGGGGCGTCCTACTGAGGGCGCGCCCTTCGCCGTGGCCATCACCTCGTCAATGGTCACGGGGTAGCCGAGTTCCGTCAGCCTCCGGCACATCTCGGGGAGCCGCTGGGTCCTGCCGACCCTGACCCGGGCGAGTTCCTCGTTCAGCAGGCGGTTCCACACGTCACAGCCGTAACCGAGCAGGTGAACCGCACGGCCGTCGTGCTGGCAGGAGATCTCGATACCGGGCAGCACCTTGACCCCGATCCTTTTCCCGGCCTCCGCCGCTTCGGCAACCCCGTCGAAGGTGTCGTGGTCGGTCAGCGCGATCACGTCCAGACCGGCCTGAAACGCCTTCATCACGAGCATCGTGGGGGTGTCCGTGCCATCGCTGACTCGCGAGTGGGTGTGCAGGTCGATCCTCATGGGCCTCATGCTATCGGCTCATCCATGGAACCCCTTGGTTACGGGCCTGAAACCACCGCTACATTGGTCCCCATGCAGCTCAATTACAAGCATGAATTCAACGGCAGCCCGGACCAGGTGGCGGCGCTGTTCCGCAACGAGGCGTTCATCGATGATGTCGCCAAACACGCCAACGCGATCGAGCACACGGTCAACATCGCGGATGACGTCACCCACCTGGACCTGACCCTTCCCGCTCCCGAGTCGATCTCGAAGTTCTTCGGCAAGGGCATTCGTATCAAGCAGTCGTTCACGTGGGGGGAGCCTGACGACGCGGGTGTGCGGAAAGGGATTTTCACGGTCGACATCGTGGGCGCTCCCGTCAGCGTCGAGGCCAACGCCACCCTCTCCCCCACCGGCCCCAGTTCCTCGGAAGCGGTCTACGTGGGTGAGCTGAGCGTGAAAATCCCCTTGGTCGGCAAGAAGATCGAAACCCAGGTCGAGCCCATGATCGCCCGCGCCTTCGCGGGTATTGAGCGCCGCGCCCAAGACTGGCTGAGCCGCGTCTGACGAACGGTCATCACCGAAGCCCCCGGCGGTATTCCTCCACGTCATTCCACAGCAGGTCGGACTCGCGCAACAGTTCTTGGACCTCGTCGAAACCCCAAGCGGTGTCGATGTCCAGGCCGCGCACAGCAACTGCGACGACAGAGGCGTCAACGCCGGGGGCTTCGCTGAACCAGCAGGTCATGGCCTCCGGAAAGACCTGAGTAAGAGTACAGGCACCGTTTTCGAGGTCATCACCGCCGACGAGCAGTGAATCCTCGACCTCGGCCACCAGCACCAGCCTCTCCCCGAACCTCGTCAGGGCGGCCACGGATGCGAGCACTAGGGCGGCGTATTCAGCATCCTCCTCCTGCCCAGCAGCATATTCCAGGGCGGCCAACAGTTCCGGTGTCACACGGTGCGCCGCCCGGTCGGTCAGCCGCACCGAGCCGTCGATCGCTGCCAGTTCGTCGCGGGCGATGGGTATGAACACCAGTTCCTTGGTCACACGACAACCCTAGAGGCCGCCCGGAGGCTCCCGGTCTGGCCACGCCCGGGGGTGTTGTCAATTTCCTTGAAGGTGTTGTCGGATTGCCCGGGCATGTTGTCGATGTCCCCAGCAGTGTTGTGAATCCCCCACCACTCCCTTACCCGGATGAGGGATGAGTGCGTAGCTTGTCGGCGTGAACAAAGTACCTGCCCCCGCCCTGGCCCATGCGGTGCTGGACGCGCTCCAGGGGCTGCGGGCCCTGCACCAGATCCGCCCGCATCTGTCCTCCCGTGCCTTCCAGCAACTCGTGTCCTATTCCGATGCCGTGAGCTTCCGCATCGGCCGGGTAGGGCCGCTTCGCGTCCAGTGCCCCGCGCCGGACAGCCTGGAAGCCTCAGGCACCGTCCGGATCCGGGACAGGTGGCTGGCCTGCGTCATACGCCTGGACCGGCAGGGCGACTGGAAGTGTTCCGACCTGCGGGTGGTGGGATTCCCCGCCTAGGACCTGTTGCGAAAAATGCTGTCCGGGAAAGGACGGGCTGAGACGGCGACCCGCCATCATGTTCCCGTACCGGTCACGATGGCGGTGCACCGGATCGGGCGATCCGGTGCACCGCAGACGGGCATGACTTCCGCAACAGTCTCTAGGGATTCAGCGCTTACGTTTGGCCTTCTTACGCCGTGCAGCGCGGTTCCCACCCCCACTGCTCGTCGATGTTCTTTTCGCGGGTTTCTTGGCGCCGTCGCGGCTTGTTGTGGCCTCCCCGGACTCGTCAGGGGCAGAGTAGGTGAGGTTCTCCTCGCGTTTTCCGCCCAAGCCCTTGGCCAGAGGTTCCGCGCGCCTGGGTTTCGCCTCACCATCGGAGACAACAGCGGCCTTCGCCAGCACGTCCTCTGGTTTACCCTCGGCATCCGTGACGACACCGACACTCACCGGTTCCGGCTGACTGACCTGCAGGTTGAACAGCATCCCGATGATCTGCTCGAACGACGCTTCCCGCATGGCGATGAACATGTCACCACCCTCCCGCTGGTACTCGACCAACGGGTCACGCTGCGCCATCGCGCGAAGCCCGATGCCCTCGCGCAGATAGTCCATCTCGTAGAGATGTTCTCGCCAATTGCGGTCCACCACGGAAAGCAGCACCTGGCGTTCCAGTTCCCGCATGGTCTCGGAACCGAGGGCCTCCTCTCGGTCGTCGTAGGCCCCGCGCACGTCATCGCTGAACATCTCGACGAGCTTCTCCTGCGTGGGGATCTCTTCCTCGATCTCCTCCTGATCCAGACCAACGGGGTAGAGCGTTCGCAGCTCGTTGAAGAGCATTTCGAGGTCCCAGTCCTCCGGGATGCCCACGGTGTGCTGCCGGACGACGGCTGCAACCACCTCGGCAGCCCGGTCGCGCAGCTGCTCGGACAGGTCAGCCCCGTCGAGGACCCGACGCCGGTCGCGATAGATGACATGCCGCTGCCGGTTCATCACGTCGTCATATTTCAGGACGTTCTTGCGCATCTCGAAGTTCTGGCTCTCGACCTGCTTCTGCGCGGACTCGATGGCGTTGCTGACTGACTTGGAATCAATCGGTACGTCGTCAGGCACCTTGAGCATGATCAGGGCACGTTCCAGGACCTCGGGACGGAACAGGCGCATCAAGTCGTCGGAAAGAGAGAGGTAGAAGCGGGACTCACCCGGGTCGCCCTGACGTCCGGAACGCCCGCGCAGCTGGTTGTCGATGCGGCGGGACTCATGGCGCTCGGAGCCGATCACGTACAGCCCACCGGCCTCCACCACCTCGTCGTGCTCGGCCTCCACCTGCTGCTCGAGGGCCTTCAGCGTGTCGGGCCACTGGGTCTCATACTCCTCGGGGGTCTCAACGGGATCAAGTCCCTGCTTGCGCAGCTGCAGATCGGCCAGAAACTCGGGATTCCCGCCGAGCATGATGTCAGTGCCACGTCCTGCCATGTTGGTGGAAACGGTCACAGCGCCCTTGCGGCCTGCCTGCGCGACCACAGCGGCCTCTCGCTCGTGTTGTTTCGCGTTGAGAACCTCGTGCGGAATGCCTTCCTTCTTCAGCATCCCGGACAACAGTTCGGATTTCGCGACCGAGGCGGTGCCGATGAGAACGGGCTGCCCGTTTTCGTGGCGGAGCACGATGTCCTCGATGATCGCCTTGTACTTGGCCTCCTCCGTGCGGTAGATCCGGTCGCGCTGATCGATGCGGATCATCGGCATGTTCGTCGGAATGGGAATGACGCCGAGGCCGTAGATCTTCTGGAACTCCGACTCCTCGGTTTTCGCAGTTCCCGTCATGCCGGCTAGTTTGTCGTACATGCGGAAGTAATTCTGCAGGGTGACGGTGGCGAGGGTCTGGTACTCGTCCTTGATCTTCACCCCTTCCTTCGCTTCGAGGGCCTGGTGCAGACCTTCGTTGTAGCGGCGCCCGGCCAAGGTGCGTCCGGTGTGCTCGTCAACGATGAGAATCTCGTCACCCAGCACCACGTAATCCTTGTCCCGTTTGAACAGTTCCTTGGCCTTGATGGCGTTGTTCAGATAACTGATGAGCGGAGTGTTAGCGGATTCGTAGAGGTTGTCGATGCCAAGCCGGTCCTCGACCACCTCAATGCCGGCACCCGAGATCGCGACCGTCCGTTTCTTCTCGTCCACCTCGTAGTGCTGGTCACGTTTCATGGAACGCACCATCCGCGCGAACACCGGATACCACTCGTGGGTGTCCTGGGCCGGCCCGGAAATGATCAGCGGGGTGCGGGCCTCGTCGATCAGGATCGAATCCACCTCGTCAACAATGGCGAAATGGTGGCCACGTTGCACGAGGTCCTCGCTGCTGAGCGCCATGTTGTCGCGCAGGTAGTCGAAACCGAACTCGTTGTTTGTGCCGTAGGTTATGTCTGCCTGGTAGGCGACGCGCCGCTCAGCGGGCGACATCGAGGCCAAGATGACACCGACCTCGAGTCCGAGGAAGTGATGGATCCGTCCCATCTGCTCGGACTGGTACTTGGCCAGGTAGTCGTTGGTGGTGACGATGTGCACACCGTCACCGGAAAGCGCATTCAGGTAGGAGGGGAGGGTGCCGACGAGAGTTTTTCCCTCACCTGTTTTCATCTCCGCAATGTTGCCCCAGTGGAGAGCCGCACCGCCCATGATCTGGACGTCGAAATGCCGCTTGTTCAGCACACGGACGGATGCCTCGCGTACAGTGGCGAATGCCTCCGGCATCAGTTGATCCAGATCCTCCCCGTCCTCAAGTCGCTCTTTGAAGGTGTCTGTCTGTTCCCTCAGCTCGGCGTCGGACATCTCCTGGAAGTCTTCTTCGATCAGGTTGACCTGATCGGCCACTTTCCGCAGCTTCCTCAGCTGAGAACCCGAGCCGAGGTTGCTCAGGAAATCCATGAATCCCACGTCGACGATCCTTCAGAGTTTGACTTCGGTGGCTGTGGCGCACCGCCTGCCATCCTAGCCAGCCCCGCGGCCCTACAAAACTGCGACGGGCCAAGCACTCGCACTCAGCCCGTCGCATCAACGACACCTACTGGCATAGGTTCCACGGACGAACGGTGGCGTGCCGGAAACCACGATGATTCCCCGAGAACCCATGCGTTTCCGGGTAGCAGTCATGTCTGTGAGCAAACCCAACCACCATCCCGCCTTGGGCTCTTCAGGGTCTCATGCATTCACGTTCAAGTGAATGACACCGTAGTTG
>CALLVV010000090.1 GCA_938012815.1 uncultured Propionibacteriaceae bacterium | reverse complement strand
AGAGGTCGTAGGACAGGCCCAGGGCCACGAGGTCCTCGACGATGAGGCGGTTGTTGCGGTCTGCGAGTTCGCGGGCGCTCACGCCCGCACCGTCGGCGGCCTGATGGTCACGGAGGGCTCCCAAGTGGTGGTGGGAGACACCGATGCGGGGGAGGTGCGCTACGAGGTGCTCTGCCGTGCCCATCACCGGCGGCGTATGACTGCGACCCGGGCCCGCACCACTCTGGGGGAGGATCCCCTACCCTTTGGGGAATGAGCAGGTTCAGCGACCCGGCCCCCCGAACATGATCTCATCCCAGCTCGGGACCCGGGCCCTGCGGCGGTGTCGTGACTTGGGTTGCGGCGCGGTGTCCTCGGACTCGGTATCGATCAAGGAATCCTGGGTCGTCCCGATCAGGGAGGTCTCGACGGTGTCGGCGGCATCGGCTTCCGGCATCCCCGCGAAGTCGTCGATCACTTCTGTCTCCTCGAAGTCCTCCTGCCCGCTCCCCTCCTGATCATGTCGGTTTTCCTCCCCTGCGGACGACTCGTCATCGATGCCCACGTAGATCCGTACCGAGTCCTCACTGACTCCGCTCAGCATGTCGTAGAGATCATCGAGCTCAGACGTGGCCGGGCCCTCGTCGAAGCTGTCGGTGGGAACGTCGTCGCCCGGGAGGGGAGGGGGAGTGGTGGGAGGTTGCGTGGTTGCGCGCACCAGCGCGAATTCGTCGTCGAAATCGATGGTGTTCTCGTTGTCGGGATCCTTGCTGCCCGGCAGTTCTTCACCTATCATCCAGCGCGCATCCGGGTTGTCGGCGATCGTGAAGCGGCCGCGGGGATCGAAGATGAACTCTGCGCGCCGCTCGTGGCTCTCCAACACTCCCACCAACCGCCACTTGCGGTCGGGTTCCCGCCACGAATCCCAGGCTATGCTCTCCGAGTCGATCCCGCGGGCCTGGAGGCGGGTGCAGATGAGCTCCTGCAAACGGCGATGTCCCGAACCGTCACCGCGGCGCCTGACCGCGCACTCCAAGGCGGTGCTGGTCATGTGTTCGCGCTCCGCGAGCACTGGAAGGGCGAAACCCTCTATCCGTTCCGGGTCCACTCCGGCTTCCATGGCCACGTCGGTGAGCGTGGCCCCTCCACGGATGCGGGACTGGATCTCCCGCGGGCTCAATGCGCTGTCCATGCAAACTCCCCTTGTGTCTGGTTGAACAACCTACCAGCCGACACCGCCGGAACCCGGGACTTGCGCCACGCTCAGGATGTGGTACACATAGCCCCGATCAATTTCGGGATGAACCGACGGCGAGACCAGGAGGGACCACAGACATGGCCACCGACTACGACGCACCACGCAAGAGCGACGAGGAGATGAGCGAGGATTCGCTCGAGGAACTCAAGACGCGCCGAAACGACAAGAACTCCGGCAAGGTTGACGAGGACGAGGTCGAGGCGGCCGAGTCTTTCGAACTGCCAGGAGCCGATTTGTCCCACGAAGAACTGACGGTGCGCGTGCTGCCCCGGCAGTCGGACGAGTTCACATGCGCATCCTGTTTCCTCGTTAAATCCCAGAGCCAGTTGGCGGAGACCAAGGGCGATCTCAAGTACTGCGTCGACTGCGTCTGACCGGGATCACAGATCCATTTTGTTGCGCAGCCGACCCGGGCTCCTGCGACCGGTGTTCGTGAACCAGCGACGCTGCATGTAACGGTTCATGGTGAGTTGGGCCATGCCCACACCGACTCCGCTGCACAGGGCCCAGATGAGTGCGTGGGTCAGCGGGGTGTCGGGATCGTTCGGATCCGGTGGCACGTCCCCCGTTGCTGTTTCCCAGACTTTCGTGACCACTTTCTGAGCCAGAAGAGTGGTGGCTGCGCCAAGCACGCCCGCGTAGATCTTCCACAGAATCTTTTCCTCAACGGCCATGACAAGGTCCTTTCGCTGCTTCTCGAGATTCCCATTATGTCCCGGGCCTCGGGTGGGCCGCAGCCGCGCTAGATTGACCGGGTGTCTGAGATACCAGTGGTAGTGGATGTCCCCGGGCACCTGCCGGGCTATGCCAGGAGGGGAGATGCAGGCGCCGACCTGCGAATCACCGAAGCCGTAACCCTTCAACCGGGAGAACGCAGGCTGGTCGGTACTGGAGTGCGCATCGCTCTACCCGCGGGCACCGTCGGGATGGTGACGCCCAGGTCCGGGCAGGCCGCGAGACGCGGCCTCGGGATCGTCAACAGCCCCGGCATCATCGATTCCGGTTACCGCGGTGAGATCCGCATCTGCCTGATCAACCTCGACACGAAAACCGCCGTGGAGCTTCAGGAGGGCGAACGGGTGGCACAACTGGTGGTCGTCCCCTTCATCTCCGCCCAGTTCATTCCGGTCGCTGAAATCGATGAGACGGAGCGCGGCCGGGGAGGTTATGGTTCAACCGGACAACAGTGATTCCACGAGGGAGCAGCATGAAAGCCACCGATGAGGAAACGGTCGAGGAGACCGCGGCCGAGGAGACCCCGGACGACGAGGAGAAATCCGATGAGGAGAAATGGGCCGAGATCGACGAGATGTTCGACCGCGACGAAGGCCCATTCGACATCGACGAGGTTGACCTGGACGAGGACGACGTCCAGCGGATAGATCTCGGGGCGCTCGTGGTCACCCCGTTCGAGGAGATGCAGTTGCAGCTTCAGGTGGACGAACCCCAGCAACGGGTCCAGTCATTCCTGGTGGGGGACGGGGCCTCGGCCATGGAGGTTGCGTTGTTTGCGGGTCCGAGACGTACCTCCATGCTCGCGGAGATCCGCGAGGAGATCGCGGCGGCCACCGAGAAGGAGGGCGGGGAGATCACCCTGCTGGAGGGTCCTTTCGGTGTGGAGCTGCACCGCCGGCAGCCCGTCACCGATCCTCAGGGCAGGCGCGGAACCCATGTTTCCCGCACGTGGCTGGTCGGGGGACCCGGGTGGGTGCTGCGCGGGATCGTCTTCGGGCGTGCGGCCCTGGAACCGGAGAATGAGGACGCGAGCATCGCGCTTCTGGAGTGTTTCGGCAATCTCGTTGTTCGCAGAGGAACCACCCCGGCTGCGCCGGGCAGCCTCATTCCCCTGACGATCCCGGACCTGGAGCAGAAATGACCAGCGAGCAGCACGGCCTCCTGCGTCGGCTGCGGCGATTCCTCTCCCCGGCTGAGGAGCTGGAGGCCGAGGACCTCAAGGAGCGGTCGCGTGACTGCGGTGCCAGTCCCTTGGCCGAATGCTGTGACCGTTCCAGGGTGAAGGTTCGGGGCACCGTCCGCTGGGTCACCAGCCTCGACATGGGTGGCGTGGAGGCTCTACTCACCGATGGCACGGGCAGCATCGAGTTGAACTGGACCGGCCGTCGACGCCTGGACTGCATCACACCAGGCTGCAACCTCGTCGTGCAGGGCCGGATCTCCTCCGGCGACAACGGGCGCGTCATGTACAACCCCGAGTTCGAGGTCGTCAGCTGACCCGTCGACAGAACACCGATCAGTCGACGGGGGCGAACATTGAGCTGAGTTCACCCTCCGCATCCTGACTGGCCACGAACAACATCTCGTCCATGGCCTCAAGAGCACCGTCGCGTTCTGGAACCAAAGGGATACCGTCGCGGATGATCGCCACCAGGACCACCTCGCGGGGCAGCTCCAGGTCACGGATCCGGCGGCCGACGAAAGGGCTCTGCCTCGGCAGCCGGATCTCAGAGAGGTTCGTCGTGGACTTGGTGAAGGTGAACAGCCGCACCAGGTCACCGGTCGCCACCGCCTCCTCCACCAAGGCCGACATGATGCGGGGAGTGGAGACTGCGACATCCACCCCCCAGGTCTCGTCGAAGAGCCATTCGTTGCCCGGGTGATTGATGCGCGCCACCGTGCGGGGCACCCCGAACTCAGTTTTGGCCAACAGTGAGTGCACCAGGTTCACCTTGTCGTCACCGCTTGCGGCGATCGCGACGTCGCAGTTCTCCAGTTCCGCCTCCTCCAGGGTCTGGAGTTCGCAGGCATCCGCCTGGAACCACTCCGCCCCGGGTACGGAATCGGGATTGATCGCCATCGGGTCCTTCTCGATCAGGAGAACCTGGTGACCGTTGCTGATCAGTTCACGGGCGATGGATCGGCCGACGTTGCCGGCTCCGGCTATGGCTACTCGCATGGCGATTCCTCACAGATCTCAGGAACGGGGCGGGGGAGCGGCGAACAGGGATTCGACGGCGTCGGTTCTCTCGGTCTCGCATGCGACGAAGATCAGGTCCCCGTCCTGGAAAACGGTCTGGGAGTCCGGAACGATGCCACGCCCCGTGCGGGAGACGAACGGTATTGGGGCCTGGGCCGCCGCGGACAGGTCCTTGATGCGTTTGCCCACCCAAGCCGGGTGGACGTAGATCTGGAGCAGTCGTACCGTCCCTGAGGGATCCCGCCACACTGGTTCGCTGCCCTCGGGCAGCAGTCTGCGCATGACCTGCCCCACGGTCCAGCGGACGGTGGCGACGGTGGGGATGCCGAGCCTCTCGTAGACGGCGGCTCTGCCCTGGTCGTAGATGCGGGCCACCACGTTGTCCACCCCGTACTGCTCGCGAACCACCCGGGCGGCCAGGATGTTGGAGTTGTCGCCGCTGGAGACGGCCGCGAAACCGTCGGCGTGCCGGATGTCGGCTGCCTCCAGCACCTCCCGGTCGAAACCGACCCCACTGACCGTGGCGCCCTGGAAATCGATCCCGAGCCGTCGGAATGAGTCCACGTTGACATCAATCACCGCCACCGAGTGGCCTCGTTTCTCAAGACCCCGGGCCAGCATGGAACCGACGCGGCCACAGCCCATGATCACGATGTGCACTTGCGTCTCCCTCCCGGTCCGGCGGCTCCCAGACGTAGATCCGACGGTATCGCAATCACCCCGTCATAGGTCTACCGTAGGGCCTCGTGAACATCTATCAGGCGCTGAAGCGTGTGTTCGTCGGTCGCCGCCTGGCCAGCGCACAGCTGGGGGAGACGCTTCTCCCGAAGCGGTTAGCGCTACCCGTGTTCGCTTCGGACGCGCTGAGCTCGGTCGCCTACGCGCCCGACGAGATCCTGATCACCCTGTCCTTGGCCGGGATGACCGGTTACTTGTTCTCGTGGCAGATCGGTCTCGCGGTCGGGGTCGTGATCACGGTGGTGGTGATGTCCTACCGGCAGACCGTCCGTGCCTATCCGACCGGCGGAGGGGACTACGAGGTTGCCGCCGTCAACCTTGGCAGGTATGCCGGATTGACCGTGGCGTCGGCCCTGCTGGTCGACTACGTGCTGACGGTCGCCGTCTCGGTTTCCGCCGGTGTGCTCAACGCCAAGGCGATGCTCCCCGGGGTAGACGGTTACGAGGTGCCCATCGCGGTCGGGGTGATCGTCATCCTGGCACTGATGAACCTGCGGGGCGTCAGGGACTCCGGGGGGGTGCTGGCCTGGCCCACCTACGTCTTCATGTTCTCAATGCTCTTGATGCTCGCCGTCGGATTCTTCCGGATCCTGGTCCTGGGGCATTCGCTGAAGAGCGAGACCTCCGACCTGACAGTGATCGGCCTTCAGGGGGCCGATCACAACTTCGGGTGGGTACTGGTCGCGATCATCACCCGGGCCTTCTCGTCGGGCTGTGCCGCGCTGACCGGTGTGGAGGCCGTGGCCAACGGCGTACCGTCGTTCCGCCCCCCCAAGAGCCGCAACGCTGCCTCGGTGCTCGGGTTGCTCGGGTTGATCGCGGTGGCCATGCTCGTCGGGATCGTTCTGCTGGCCAACCTGACCCATGTGCACCTGATCGACGAGCTGACCGGAACCCATTACCTGGCCTCCGACGGCTCGACCACGCACACCGCTGCGGTAACTGTGACAGGACAGCTGGCGCGCACGGTCTTCGGCGACTGGTTCGTCCCGGGTTTCTACGTGGTCATCATCGCCACCCTGTCGATTCTGTTCCTGGCCGCCAACACCGCGTTCAACGGTTTCCCGAGCCTGGCCTCGATCCTCGCCAAGGATGGTTATCTGCCCCGGCAGCTCCACACCCGCGGCGACCGGTTGGCCTATTCCAATGGGATCGTGTTGTTGGCCGTGGCGGCCATCGCCCTCGTCTGGGGTTTCAATGCCTCCGTGACGGCCCTGATCCAGCTCTACGTGGTTGGGGTGTTCATCTCCTTCAGCGTCGGGCAGACCGGGATGGTGCTGCACTGGAACCGCGCGCTCCGCGTCGAGAAGGACCGGGGCGAACGGCGGCGCATCCGACACTCTCGTGTGATCAACCTCCTCGGCGCGGGAATGACCACCGCGGTGCTCGTGGTCGTTCTCATCTCCAAGTTCGCCCACGGGGCCTACCTCGCACTGGTGGCCATGGGTTTGATGTACCTGCTGATGGTCCTCATCCGCAGACACTACGATCAGGTCAGGGACGAACTGGCCCTCCGTCCTGAATCCGATCGGGCACTGCCGAGCCGGGTCCGGGCGGTGGTGTTGGTGCAGCAGGTGAACCTGCCCACGGCGAAGGCCATCGCCTACGCCAAGGCGGGCCGTGCCACCTCCCTGATGGGGGTCACGATCGCCGTCGACGACGAGGAGGCGCGTGAGCTCATGGAGGCGTGGCGGAAGGAGGACTTCGGAATCCCGTTGCGCGTGATCGCCTCCCCATACCGGGAGATCACCCAACCCTTCATCCGTTACGTGGCCGAGATGCGCACCGAGAACCCTAGGGACGTGGTGGCCGTCTACATTCCCGACTACGTGGTTGGGAGCTGGTGGGAGCGGCTGCTCCACAATCAGACCACCCTGCTGATCCGCACCAGGCTGCACTACATGAGTGGTGTGATGGTGATCTCGGTGCCCTACCAGCTCAGCAGCTCGCGGCGGCGTGAGACCAGACAGGGAACGAGATGATCGAGGTCGAGCTCGAACGCGTGGCCCACGGTGGTGTGGTCGTGGGGCGCTTCAACGGCAAGGTGATGTTCATCACGGGAGGGCTGCCGGGGGAGCGGGTGGTTGTAGAGATCACCGAGAAGGGCAATCGGTTCGACCGGGGACGTGTGGTCCGGGTTCTCGATGCTTCACCGGGACGGGTGGAACCTCCCTGTCCGGTTGCAGGGGAATGCGGCGGCTGTGACTGGCAGCACGCCACTCCTGAGCTCCAGCTCGACCTCAAAACGACAGTCGTCGCGGAACAACTGTCACGGTTGGCCGGGGTTACCTGGACTGGGCGGGTGGAGGCTGTTCAGCCGACGGTCAACTGGCGTACCCGGATGAGGTATTCGGTCAGCAACGGTCGTGTGGGGCTGCGCGGGAGACGATCCCATGAGGTGGTGCCGTTACCCGAGACGGGATGCCTGGCAGCCGCTCCCGGTCCCTCCCCGGTGCAGCTGAACGACCTCGCCGAAGGGGCAGAATCGCTGAACGTGGTTCACGCGGCGAACGGGATCAGCGTGCTCGCCGACGGAAAACTCCTTTCCGGTTCACCCCGGGTCTGCGAGCAGGTGGGAAAGTTCTCTTTCCAGGTATCCGCCTCCGGTTTCTGGCAGGTGCACCCGGGGGCGGCCGAAACCCTGCTTGATGCCGTCCTGGAAGGGCTCAGGCCGAGACCGGGAGATCTGGCGCTCGACCTCTACTGCGGGTCGGGGTTGTTCGCCGCCGGCTTGGAACAAGCTGGGGCCGAGGTCTTCGGGGTAGAACTGGACCGGGAGGCCGTTGCGAATGCCCGCATCAACGTGCCCCGGGGGCGTTTCTTGGCGCTATCGCTGGCGAAGGCGCTGCGAAGGCTCCCTCCAGGGGTCGATCTGGTCGTCCTCGACCCGCCCCGCAGGGGTGCGGGGGCTGCCGTGGTGGCGCGTGTGGTGGATCTCACGCCCCGGGTCATTGCCTACGTGGCCTGCGATCCGGCGAGCCTGGCCAGGGACCTGGCGGGTTTCGCGGTGCGGGGATACGAAACAGACTGGATCCGGGCCTTCGACCTGTTCCCGATGACCCATCACGTGGAATGCGTGGCCATTCTGAGACCCTCCACAAGAACCTGAGGTGGTTGTCGATTTTTTGAGAGCAGGGCGTCGCAGTGATATCTTGACATCGAGATATGTGGTGTGGGTCGGATCAGGAGAGCGAGATGAGCGTCAACAGCTTCGGGGCCAGGTCATCCCTCGAGGTGGGTGGCACCACCTACGAGATCTTCCGGATCGATGCGGTGTCGGGGCACGACAGGCTGCCATACAGCCTCAAGATCCTTCTGGAGAACCTGCTGCGAACGGAGGACGGCGTCAACATAACCGCCGACGACATCCGGGCGCTCGGGAACTGGGACGCGGGAGCCGAGCCGAGTCACGAGATCCAGTTCACCCCCGCCCGCGTCATCATGCAGGACTTCACGGGTGTGCCCTGCGTGGTGGACCTCGCGACCATGAGGGAGGCGGTCACGGCCCTCGGAGGAGATCCCGCCAAGGTGAACCCGCTTTCCCCGGCCGAGATGGTCATCGACCACTCCGTCATAGCCGAGGCGTTCGGAACCCCGGCCGCGTTCGCCCAGAACACCGAGATCGAATATCAGCGCAACCGTGAGCGCTACCAGTTCCTGCGCTGGGGCCAGACCGCCTTCGACGACTTCAAGGTGGTGCCCCCGGGCACCGGCATAGTCCATCAGGTCAACATCGAACACCTGGCCCGGGTCGTCTTCCCACGCATCGTCGATGGTGTCCTCCAGGCCTACCCCGACACCTGCGTCGGCACCGATTCCCACACCACCATGGTCAACGGACTCGGCGTGGTCGGATGGGGAGTTGGCGGCATCGAGGCCGAGGCCGCCATGCTGGGGCAGCCGGTCTCCATGCTCATCCCACGGGTGGTCGGGTTCAAATTGACCGGTCGGCTCCCCGAGGGGACCACATCCACCGACCTGGTTCTGACCATCACCGAGATGCTGCGCCGACACCAGGTGGTGGGGAAGTTCGTGGAGTTCTACGGCGAGGGGGTATCCCAGGTGCCGCTCGCCAACCGTGCCACCATCGGGAATATGAGCCCTGAGTACGGTTCAACGATCGCGGTGTTCCCGATCGACGGGAAAACCATCGACTACCTGCGACTGACCGGGCGTGACGAAGCCCAGATCGCCCTCGTGGAGGCCTACGCCAAGGCCCAGGGACTGTGGCACGAGGACGATCGCGAACCCGTCTACTCCGAGTACATCGAACTCGACCTCGGCACCGTGGTGCCATCCATCGCCGGGCCGAAACGCCCTCAGGACCGCATCCTGCTCACCCGCTCCCGCGACAGCTTCCGCGAGGTGCTGCCCACCTACACGGACACCCCCGAGCTCTCGATACCCGTGACGCTCGCGGACGGCACGTCCTTCGAACTGAAGAACGGTGCCGTCACCGTCGCATCCATCACGTCCTGCACCAACACCTCCAATCCATCTGTGATGCTGGGCGCGGCCCTGGTGGCGAAGAAAGCCGTCGAGCGGGGAATGACCCGGAAACCCTGGGTCAAGACATCGCTGGCGCCCGGTTCCCAGGTGGTCACCGACTACTACACGAAATCGGGGCTCGGAGGTTATCTCGACGCGATCGGGTTCAATCTCGTCGGCTACGGTTGCGTGACCTGCATCGGCAACACCGGCCCCCTGATTCCCGAGGTCTCCGCCGCCGTGAACGAACACGACATGGCCGTGACTGCGGTGCTCTCCGGTAACCGGAACTTCGAGGGCCGGATCAGCCCGGACGTGAAGATGAACTACCTGGCCAGCCCGATGCTGGTCATCATCTACGCCCTTGCAGGCACCATGGACATCGACCTGTTCAACGACCCCATTGGCCGGGACCGCGATGGGAACGACGTTTTCATGCGGGACCTGTGGCCCACTCAGGCCGAGATCGAGGATGTCATCAGCTCTTCCATCAGCTCCGAGATGTTCGCATCCCGTTACGCCGACGTGTTCACCGGGGACGAACGCTGGCGTTCGCTGCCCACCCCGGACGGGGCGGTCTTCGAGTGGGACGAGGAATCCACCTACGTGCGCAGGGCCCCCTACTTCGACGGAATGCCCGACGAGCCCATCCCCGTCGGGGACATCGGGGGGGCCCGGGCGCTGCTGAAGCTGGGGGATTCCGTCACCACCGATCACATTTCCCCGGCGGGAAGCATCAAGCCGGACTCCCCGGCGGGCGCGTATCTCGCCTCCCGGGGGGTGGGGCGCCGGGACTTCAACTCCTACGGATCCCGGCGTGGGAACCACGAAATCATGATCCGGGGTACCTTCGCGAACATCCGGTTGCGGAACCAAGTGGCACCCGGCACCGAGGGCGGTTTCACCCGCGACTTCACCCTTCCCGGGGCCCCGGTGACCACCGTCTACGACGCGGCCCAGAACTACGCGGCCGCAGGGATTCCGCTGGTGATCCTGGCGGGCAGAGAGTACGGGTCCGGTTCCTCCAGGGACTGGGCGGCCAAGGGCACGGCGCTGCTCGGGGTGAGAGCCGTCATCGCGGAGAGCTACGAACGGATCCACCGCTCCAACCTGATCGGGATGGGGGTCCTCCCGCTCCAGTTCCCCGACGGGGTCTCAGCCGACTCCCTCGGTCTGACGGGAGACGAGATCTTCGCTGTCTCCGGCATCACCGAGCTGAACTCCGGCATCACCCCGCGCACGGTCAGGGTCACCGCCACCCGGACCGACGGCACGGTGACGGGATTCGACGCGATCGTGCGGATCGACACCCCTGGGGAGCGGGCCTACTACCTCAACGGCGGCATCATGCCTTACGTGCTGCGCAATCTGGCGAGGGCCTGAACGGCCCTCACCGGACCTCCGTGAGGCCCCTCTGGGCCCTCGCTGGGTGGCCCACCCCCGGTGTCAGCAGCTCAAGGCCTTGTCGTAGCCGAAAATGAGGGGGGTGGTCGCGAGTGTTGCCCCCTGTCGTACTAGTGTCGGTATCAAGCAAACGCCTGGATGCCCAAGGTGGGGCAGCCAGAATCAATTACGAAGGAGTAACACATGCGTATCGCAGTCCCGACCGAGGTCAAGAACAACGAGTTCCGGGTCGCCATCACCCCCGTTGGCGTCCATGAGCTCGTCAGAAGGGGCCACGAGGTCTACATCCAGGCGGGTGCGGGCGTCGGTTCTTCGATCCCGGATGAGGAATTTGTCGCGCAGGGTGCGAAGATCGTCAGCAACGCCGCCGACACCTGGGAGGTTGGCGAGATGGTGATCAAGGTGAAGGAGCCGATCTCCAGCGAGTACCAGTACCTGCGTGAGGACCTGACCCTGTTCACCTACCTTCACCTCGCGGCCGATCGTCCCCAGACCGATGCCCTGCTCAAGGCGGGCACCACTGCGATCGCCTACGAGACCGTTCAGCTGCCCTCCGGCGCGTTGCCGCTGCTCTACCCCATGTCCGAGATCGCAGGTTCCCTGGCCCCCCAGGTCGGTGCCCACGCCCTCATGAAGGCCCAGGGTGGGCGCGGCGTTCTCATGGGTTGCATCGGTGGCGTTCCCAGCGCCAAGGTCGTAGTCCTCGGTGGCGGTGTCGCAGGCCAGAACGCGGCCAATATCGCCATGGGCCTCGGTGCGGACGTCACGGTTCTCGACACCGATCTCGACAAGCTGCGCAACACCTTCTGGAGGTTCCACAACCAGGTACACGGGGTCGTGAGTTCCGCCCTCACCGTGCGTGAGCACGTCCTCCAGGCCGATCTGGTGGTCGGTACGGTGCTCATCCCCGGCGCCAAGGCCCCGAAGCTCGTCACCAACGACATGGTCGCCGAGATGAAGCCCGGATCGGTGCTGGTGGATGTCGCCATCGACCAGGGTGGCTGCTTCGAGGATTCCCATCCGACCACCCACGACGATCCGACCTTCCCCGTCCACAATTCGCAGTTCTACTGCGTGGCGAACATGCCGGGTGCGGTGCCGAACACTTCCACCTGGGCGCTCACGAATGCCACTCTTCCTTATGCGGTCCAGCTCGCCGACAAGGGCGCGGCCCAGGCGCTGAAGGACAACCCCTCGCTGGCCAAGGGCCTCAACACGGTCAAGGGCAACCTGACCTTCTCGGGTGTTTCCGAGGCGTTCAACCTGCCACTGATGCCCCTGACGGAAGCGCTTGATCATGTCGGATGACCCCACAGCATCAACGCAGGCCGCCGAGGGACAGGAGCATCTGCAGCGGAATCTGAAGAACCGCCACATCCAGCTCATCGCCATCGGCGGCGCCATCGGAACGGGCCTTTTCATGGGCTCGGGCAAGACCGTTCACCTGGCGGGACCATCGTTGCTGTTGATCTATCTGCTCATCGGGACGATGCTCTTCTTCGTGATGAGGGCCATGGGTGAACTCTTGCTCCACAATCTCGAGTACAATTCCTTCCAGGATTTCGCCCGAGACATGATTGGCCCGTGGGCCGGGTACTTCGCGGGTTGGACGTACTGGATTCTGTGGGTTGTCACGGCCAGTGCAGAAGTTGTCGTCATCGCCGGTTACTTTGATTTCTGGATCAAGGACATGACCTGGTCGATGATTTGTACGTTCCTTCTCCTGATGGCCTTGCTCGGCTGCAACTTGTTGACGGTCAAATTGTTTGGTGAGATCGAGTTCTGGTTCGCCCTGATCAAGATCATCGCCATCCTGCTTCTGATCGTCGTTGGCATAGGGATGATCGCGGTGAACTTCCCGTCTGCTGACGGGACGACAACTGCATCGGTCACTCACCTGTGGAGTGCTTACGGCCCGTTGGGAATCTTCCCCGCCGACGGTGACAACTTCTTGGCGGCCTTCCAGATCGCGGTGTTCGCGTTCATCGGTATCGAGTTGATCGGAACCGCTGCGGCCGAGACCTCTGATCCGCACAAAACCCTGCCGAAAGCGATCAACGCCATACCGGTTCGGATCGTGATCTTCTACGTGCTGGCCTTGGGGGTCATCATGTCGGTCACTCCGTGGGACAAGATCGATCCGGGCATGTCACCGTTCGTGAACCTGTTCAGCATGGTCGGGTTCGTCGCTGCTGCAGGGGCCATGAACTTTGTGGTCCTGACATCTGCCTCCTCCAGCGCGAACTCGGGGATCTTCTCGACCTCCCGTATGCTGTATGGGTTGTCCCAGTCGAAGCAGGCCCCCAAGTCCTTCGGACATCTGTCGAGTCACCGGGTCCCTGCCAAAGCGCTGATACTGTCGGTGGCACTGACGTGTGTCGCCTTCCCGATCCTGGTCATCGGTGGCTCGGTGATGGAGGCATTCACCATGGTCTCCTCGGTATCGGTGGGATTGGTGCTGTTCATGTGGTCGCTGGTCCTGGTGTGCTACATCCGCTATCGGAAGTTGCATCCCGAGGCTCACAAGAATGCGGCATTCCGAATGCCGGGAGCCTCCTTCATGCCATGGGTGGTGTTGCTCTTCTTCGGGTTCGTGGTCTATGTATTGTTGCGTTATGACGACACTCGGATAGCCTTGGGGCTGACACTCCTGTGGTTCGTTGGATTGACGATATCGTGGTTCATCAGAAAGAAGATCCACAGAGACGTTTTTCACTAACAAGCGCCCATTCCATTCCGGATAAGGAATTAGTTGGTGGGGCGTGGGGTGACCCTCGCCCCACCAACTCTCGTTTGATAGCTTGACCTGCTGATCTGCACTTCAGTTTCTCCGGAGGACTCCGACGATGAGTTGCGTCTGGGGTGTCCACATGAACAAGCGATTTGGAAGCAACCGGGACAGACTTTTCGAAAGCATTTGATTCCGGAGGAAGAAACATCAGCTATAGAGCTCTGGGAATGAAAACCTGTGCCGTATCCCCTGAGGAGAGAGCCATTGCCATGCGTCGCAGCTTCCCCAGGCCTGTGAGTACCCTGGTCCAGTTCTTCGCTTGGATGATCCAGGTGGGCAGCCGGTGGCAGAGCTCCCAGTACCTGGTGGACTCATCGGTGAGGTCGAGCGCAGGCGATGCTTGGCCGCGACGAAACCACAGCACGGTCCGGCGCGGTAACGCTACTAAGGTGTCCGTTTTCTGCAGAGCCTCTACACTGTCCGCTATGTCCTTGCTCACCAAGATTGGTGGCCCGCGTGATCTGCGAACGCTCTCGCGCCGCCAGCTGACAAGCCTCGCATCCGAGATCCGCGGCTTTCTGATCAACCGGGTCAGTCGCACGGGTGGGCATCTCGGGCCGAATCTCGGTGTCGTCGAACTCACCCTGGGCATTCACCGGGTCTTCAACTCGCCCCACGATCCGATCATCTTCGACACCGGACACCAATCCTACGTCCACAAGATCCTGACCGGCCGGGCCGAAGGGTTCGAGCATCTCAGGCAGCGGGGAGGCCTGTCCGGCTACCCGTCTCGCTCCGAGTCCGAGCACGACTGGGTCGAGAACTCCCACGCATCGACGGCGCTGTCCTGGGCAGAGGGTCTCGCCAAGGGTTTCCGCCTGCGTGGGGAGGAACGCACCGTGGTCGTTGTGGTCGGTGATGGAGCATTGACGGGTGGTATGGCGTGGGAGGCGCTGAACAACATAGCGACGCAACCCGACCTGAGGATCGTGATCGTCGTCAACGACAACGGCCGTTCCTACACCCCGACGGTAGGCGGGCTGGCCAAGCACCTGGCCGGGTTGCGCACCGACCAGCGCTACGAGCGGACTCTGAGTTTCATCAAGAACCGGCTCCACCGGACCCCGATCCTGGGACGCCCCATCTATGACCTGCTGCACGGGTTCAAGACCGGGGTCAAGGACGTTCTCGCGCCGCAGGGGATGTTCTCCGACCTCGGACTGAAGTACACGGGCCCCATAGACGGCCACGACATCCGCGCGGTCATCGGGCATCTCGAACGGGCACGACACTTCGAGGGCCCCGTGCTGGTTCACGTCATCACCCGTAAGGGCAAGGGATTCAAGGCCGCCGAAGAACACGAGAAGGACCAGTTCCACGCCATCGGGCGGATCGATGAGATCACCGGGCAGCCGCTCAGCGACGCCGTGCAGGCCACTTGGACCGATGCCTTCGGCGAGGCCATGGTCCGGATCGGGGAACGCAGAACGGATGTCGTGGCCATCACGGCAGCCATGCTGCATCCGACGGGACTCGGCAGATTTGCTGCGGCCTTCCCGGACCGGGTCTTCGACGTGGGTATCGCCGAACAACACGCTGTCGTCTCCGCCGCCGGGTTGGCACGGGCCGGCATGCACCCTGTCGTCGCCGTGTACGCCACCTTCTTGAACCGCGCCTTCGACCAGATCCTGATGGACGTGGCCCTTCACGGCGAGGGCGTCACCTTCGCATTGGACAGGGCTGGGGTGACCGGGACCGACGGGCCAAGCCACAACGGCATGTGGGACCTGTCGATGCTGGGGCTCGTACCCGGCATCGAGGTCTCGGTCCCGAGAGACCAGCCTCGGCTCGTTGCGGCTCTGGAACGAGCGGTCACGGTCCAGGACGCTCCGACGGTGCTGCGCTACTCGAAGGAACGCCTCCCGGACGAGATGCCCGCGGTTGCCAGCCGGGGTGAGGGACGTGACCAAGTCGACCTGCTTCGCGTTGACGCCGGCGCCAGTATCCTGATAATCGGGTACGGCCAGTTCGCGGGACCCGGGCTCGAGGTGGCGGAAAAGCTCGCCGCGGCGGGATTGGCGTGCACGGTCGCGGACCCCGCCTGGTGCATCCCTCTCAGCCCTGAACTGGTCGGGCTGGCCGGCGAACACGAGACGATCGTGAGCATCGAGGACAACCTGGTCGTCGCCGGGCTGGGGGAGAGGCTGCGGGCGAGGCTGGCCGAGGAAGCGCCTGGAACCCGGGTGCTCGCCTTCGGCATCGAACAGGAGTTTCTTGCCCAGGGAACCCGCTGCGAGGTCTTGGAGGAACTCGGCTTGACATCGCGCCACATCGCGCGCCTGGTGCTCGAGAAAATACTTCATGAACGACGAACCGCCGTCCAAGTGGTCTGAGAGGTGTTTCGTCACCCCGGAGCGAGCAGCCGCTCAAGAACTTCTGTTGAGCAGCGGAAGCAGGAGATTGGCCTGCCAGTTCCGGGAACCGGCCTCCAGCAGTGTGGTCCGGGGATCGCTGCCGGGCTCCCAGTTGTGGACGAAGGCCTGCAGAATCGCGGAAGATGCTATGAGGCTGGGCTGGATGCCGAGTTCCCCGGCCAGCGCGTCGACATCTGCGCGGACTTTCTTCCAGAGTTCCCAGCGTTCCGGGTTGTTGCGCTCCCAAGAACGCGGCTGAGGAATACCGTTCGGTTCCGGGCGGCGTGAGGGGTAGTCAGAGGGGGATAGCCGGACCACCGATTCAATGGCCCGGACCCAGTTGGCCCGATGCCTTCCCGCCCCGCGGGTGTTGAATCCAGGAATCCTGGAGAACTCGGGGACATCCGGGAACTGACCTTCCGGGTCCACTCCCGAGGCGAACTCGATTATGGCGGCGTCGGTCAGGATCCTGGATGGCGGCCGATCCCTTCGCCGCGCCACAAGGTCTCGTTCCTGCCAGAGTGCCCGTGCCACGGCCAGCTGCCTTGGGTGCTTCAAACCCTGGATGCCTGAGAGACGCCGCCACGGTTCCTTCCGGGGGGTGGGGGGACTGGAGAAGACCTGCAGGGTGTGGGCGAACTCCTCCTCGGCCCAGGCGATGCGATTCCCGGTCACGAGTTCGGCGCGCAGGACATCAGCCAGCTCTATCAAGTAGTCGACGTCGAGGGCCGCGTAGATCAACCAGGAGGTCGGCAATGGGCGTGTGGCCCAGTTGTCCGCCGAATGGGCCTTGCGCAGCCGGATACCGAGTTTCGTGTCGAGAAGGGCGGCGAGACCAACCGACGGCTCCCCGAGAAGACGACCTGCCAGTTCGGTGTCGAACAAAGCGGATGGTCGAATACCCACATCCACCATGCAGGGAAGATCCTGCGATGCCGCGTGAATGATCCACGTCGCATCGGAGCAGGCGTCGGTGAGCCCGCCTAGTCCTGTCTCGCCCCCGTGCTCAAAGGCGATGGGGTCTATCAACCAGGTGCCGGATCCTTCACGTCGGATCTGGAAGAGGTATGCCTTGGGCCAGTACCGGTGCCCATGGGCACGTTCCGCGTCGAATGCGACGGGCCCGGTTCCCAGAGAGAGGGAGGCCAGGCAGGTATCGAGCGCCTCGGGGGTGTCCACCAGAGGACGCAGGGGCTCCCGTGGCTGCTCGACGAACTGGTTCATGAGCGCCCCGGGAACTGCACCACCCCACGGGGCAGTGGGGGACGCCCTGAGATGTGCCCGAGAAGATCCTGCCAGGCCTTGAGATGGACGGTCATCTTGTGGCGGTTGTCCAGAATCGGGGTCCAGGATGCCCGGACCTCCACCTCGGCCTGGTGCGTTGTCAGCTCCCCGAATCCTCGGCCGTAGGAAGCGGTCACGGTCCCGGCCAGGGCCCGGTGGGCGGCCGCGTGCTTGGAGAGCGCATCCGTCAGCCAGGACCATGCCGCTTCGGGCAGCAGTGGATCGGTGACCATTTCTTGGTCCACCTCGGCACGCACATAGGAGACCAGACGGAAACTTCCCTCCCAGTTCTCGTTTCCTGCGGGATCGTGCAGCAGTATCAGCCGCCCGGTCCCCAGCTCCTCGCCATCCTCGATGAAGTCCAGTGCCATGGCTATGGAGAACGGCGCAATCCGCTGTGGGGAGCCTATCTCCTCGGCCCTGATTCCTGAGCGCCACTGCATGCTGGCGAATTCCTCCAGGGCATACTGGAACTCGGGGTCGGCCATGTTGGGCGGAGCTAGAGTCACGGAAGTGAGCCTATGTGCCTTCTCCCGAGCTGGTTTGATGGCGCGCCGGAGCGAGACGCAAGCAGATGGAGTTTATGCAGTAACGCTCGTCCGTTGGGGTGTCGTATCCCTCGCCACGGAAGACGTGACCCAGGTGGGAATTGCAGGCTGCGCACCGGACCTCGACGCGAGGACGTCCTGGGATGGAATGGTCCTCCAGGTAGATGACCCGATCACCGGTGAGGGGTTCGAAGAAGCTTGGCCAGCCGCAGTGGGAGAAAAACTTCGCATCGCTGCAGAACAGCTCGGTCCCACAAGCCCTGCATTCGTACACCCCTTCGACGATGGTGTCCGTGTATTCTCCTGTGAAGGGGGCTTCCGTTCCAGATTCCCTCAGCACGTGGTATTCGAGATCGTTCAGCCGGTTTCGCCATTCCTGATCGGGCAGATCAAGAGGGAAGTCATTCGTCATGTTCCATCCTCGTGGGGATCGATGTCGAGCAGCCGCATGGCCGCGAAGGCGTAGCGGGCCAGGATCAGTTCCGTTACTCGGGGATTGTCCGTTATCGGGGGGGTGACCGCCAGAGCTCCCGCCCTGATGGCCGCCTGCTGGTGGGCCCGGAAAACGGGTCCGGGGGTCAGGAACAGGGAACCGACGGCTATGTGTCGCCTTCCTTGACCGCGCAGAGCGTTTATGGCCAAGACGGTTGCGCGACCGGTGATGTCGTTCTGCGCGAGCTGCACCGGAAGTTTGTGATGTGCGCTCCACTGCCGGGCCCTACGGGCAAGCAGGGAACTTCCCCTGAGATCCCCTCCATCGGGACAGGCGAGAACCAGGGCGTCCACCTCGACGGCGTTTGCGCGGTGAAGCGCTTCGCGCAGCTTGACGTCCAAGACGTTCAACAGATCAATGTCCGGGCCGATGGGACGTGCTATCACGATGCTCAGCCCGGGGTTGGCCGTGCCGACCTCGTCGCGGGCGTGGGTCAGCACGGGGGAGTGGTCGGTTGCCGAGACCAGGTCCATGGGAACCATCGCTATTTCTTCCACCCCGGTGTTGGCCAGGGCCGTGACGGCTTCGTGGACCGTCGGGGTGGTGCTGTTCAGGAGGCCGAGACCAACTCTGAGATCCGGGCGCAGGCGATGAAGATGGTCGATAACCACGTCCAGGCAGGCTCGGACGGCAGGGTCACCGTCACCTCGTGCGACAAGCACGATGGCCGGTGCCGACATACCTCTCCTCCTTGCGGCTGACTGGCTTTCGTGAGGAGTATCAGTGGGCGATGGCGGTTTCGAACCGCCGACCTCTTCGGTGTGAACGAAGCGCGCTACCACTGCGCCAATCGCCCGTGCAGTCTGTCACTCTAGCGCACCTTCCGGGGAGGTGCCAACCAAGAGGACTCTCTGGCTCGGGGTAGTCGGCCTGCTCCGCGGGGCTGTAAAGGCATTGGGACGACCGTGTGCGCATCGCGCCGGAGGCGTGTGGTTGTGCAAGGAGAAGCTGGCTCAGCACGCCATCATGACGCAAGGTGGAAATAGCTTGTCTGCGGAGCCCCTAAGGTGGATTCGTTCGCCGATTCCTGGAGGTGTGGTCATGGAGGCTGTTTCCGTAGAAAACCCTTTGGTGGCGAGGGCGCTCGCCGCTGCCCCGACCGGGGTCTTCATCAATGGCACTTGGCGTGAGGCCGGGGGAGGCGGGCGGTTCGAGGTGATCAACCCGGCGACGGGGAATGTGCTTACCTGGGTCGCCGACGCGGATGCCGAAGATGGCTTGGCCGCTTTGGAGGCCGCGGCCGCCGCCCAGGAAAACTGGGCCCGCACGGCACCGCGGGCCCGTGCGGAATTGCTCCGGAACCTGTTCGAGATCGTCGTGGAGCGCACGGAGGAGTTTGCGGTCCTGATGACCATCGAGATGGGGAAGCCCCTGGCTGAGGCGCGCGGCGAAGTAGCGTACGGGGCCGAGTTCCTCCGTTGGTTCTCCGAGGAGGCGGTGCGCCTGAACGGCCGTTACTCCACGACCCCCGAGGGTGGCCTGAGGGTGATAACCATGCCCCGCCCCGTAGGTCCTGTCCTGGCCATCACCCCGTGGAACTTTCCCTTGGCGATGGCCACCCGCAAGCTCGGCCCGGCATTGGCGGCCGGTTGCACCGGTGTCCTGAAGCCGTCGAAGCTGACCCCCCTGACCGCCCTCGCCTTCGCCGAGGCGTGCCGGCTGGCAGGTGTTCCCAATGGCGTGGTCAATGTGGTCCCCACCTCGTCCTCCGCCGCCCTGACCGGGCCTCTGCTCCGGGACCCGAGGCTGCGGAAGCTTTCCTTCACGGGATCCACCGAGGTGGGCAAGGGGCTGCTTCGCGGGGCAGCTGACAATGTGTTGCGGACCTCGATGGAACTCGGGGGTTGCGCCCCATTCATCGTCTTCGGCGACGCGGACCTGGACCGCGCGGTGGCGGCCGCGAAATCCGCGAAGCTGCGGAACATGGGTGAGGCCTGCAATGCCGCGAACCGGTTCTACGTCTCCCGGGAACTGGCCGACGAGTTCGCCGCGCGCCTCGCCGCTGAGTTCGAGGGACTGGTCGTGGGTGATGGACTCGATTCGAGCACCGACATCGGCCCCATCATCACATCCGGGCAGCGCAAGCGCCTCCGGGAACTCGTCGCGGGAGCCCGTGAACGCGGTGCCCGGGTGCTCGCGGGAGGCGAGGACATCGCGGGGCCGGGATACTTTTACCGCCCGACCGTGCTGACCGTAACCGACCCCGGGGATCCCGTGGTCTGTGAGGAACTGTTCGGACCCGTGGCGCCGGTGGTGCCCTTCGAATCCGAGGAACAGGTGCTCACATGGGCGAACTCCTCACCGGTCGGGCTGGCCGCCTACGTCCATACGGGAAACATCGACCGCGCGTTGCGGATGGCGGAGCGACTCGAGGTCGGCATGACCGGGATCAACTCAGCCGCGATCTCCAACCCGGCCGCCCCGTTCGGTGGGGTCAAGCACTCGGGGCTGGGACGCGAAGGTGGTTCCGAGGGCATCGTCGAGTACTTGGAAACCGTTTACGTCGGAATCCCCACCTGAGGCTCGTGGGTGTTTCGGCCCCGGCTCATGGGACTGAAACACCGATTGGCGGGTGAAACTTGCATCCGCTCGAAACCCTGCGCTAGTGTTCTCTACGCGCCAAACGAGGCAGCCCGAAGGGGAGGTCAGGGAAAGCGCGTGCGGACGTGGCTCAGTTGGTAGAGCATCACCTTGCCAAGGTGAGGGTCGCGAGTTCGAATCTCGTCGTCCGCTCGGAGACATACTCCACCCGGTGGAGTGGCCGAGAGGCGAGGCAACGGACTGCAAATCCGTGTACACGGGTTCGAATCCCGTCTCCACCTCGGGCGGTTGGCGCAGTGGTAGCGCGCTTCCTTGACACGGAAGAGGTCGCCAGTTCAAACCTGGCATCGCCCACAAAATGCACCGGGTTCAGCGAACTCGGCTTTTCGTCTGGAGGCTTCCATGGGCAAGTCAAAGCTGATCAACAACGAAACCAGGTCCCGATTTGAATTGCTGATTGATGGGCGTTTGGCCACTTTCATCGATTACGTGGACCACGGCTACGCGCTGGAACTGACCCACACCGTCACCGAACCAGAATTCAGGGGCAGGGGCCTAGCGGGCGAACTGGTCGACTTCGCCCTGACCCGGATAGAGGTCGAGAAGAAACGGCTCATCCCCGCCTGCTCCTACGTCGCCGAGCGCGTGGCGAAGAAACCCGAGTGTGCCCACCTGATCGCGAGATTTCCCCATTCGTGACCACAGCCCGCAGTACCACGGACCAGCCCGAATGCTGCCTCCCGGAGCCCAAGTGGTTTTCCGCTGAGCTGGTGTGGCGTCGAGGAGAGGAAGTTGTCCCTCGCGGTTCGAACCTTTAACGCACGATGCCCGGCTGGTGGCAGAATGAGCGGGTCGTCCAGTGAAAGGAACGTGAACGTGCCTGCGTCCATCGTCGTCATTCGTCCCGGCTCCCGTGAGAACGTCGAGTTGACGACGACCGTCACTGGGCTCGACCTCTTTGGAGCGGATCGCACCGTCGTGGCGATGAGAATCGGTGGCGAGGTCCGTGACCTCCAGCGCGAACTGGTCGATGGTGACGAGGTAGAACCGGTCCTTGCCGACAGCGACGAAGGCCTCAGCATCATCCGCCACTCCGCGGCACACGTGACCGCCCAGGCCCTGCAGCACCTGTTCACGGAGGCGAAGCTCGGCATCGGCCCCCCCATCACCGACGGCTTCTACTACGACTTCGCCACTTCCCCGCTGACCCCGGAGGATCTGAAGGCAATCGAGAAGCGGATGGGTCAGATAGTCCGCGAGAAACAGCGTTTCGTGCGGAGGGAGGTCAGTGACGAGGAGGCCCGTGAGGAACTGGCCACCGAACCTTTCAAACTGGAGCTGATAGCGGACAAGGGGGGCGCCTCTGCCGCCGACGGCTCATCCGTCGAGGTGGGGGAGGGACAGCTCACCATCTACGACAACGTCCGTCGCGACGGCTCCGTCGCATGGCGCGACCTGTGCCGCGGCCCCCACGTGCCCCACACCGGCTACCTTCAGGCGTTCGCGCTGACCAAATCGAGCGCCGCCTACTGGCGGGGCGACCAGCGCAATGCCGGATTGCAGCGCGTCTACGGCACCGCGTGGGCCACGCGGGAGGACCTGAAGGCCTATCAGACCCGCATGGCCGAGGCCGCCAGACGGGATCACCGCAAACTCGGCACCGAACTGGACCTGTTCTCCTTCCCCGACGAAATCGGGTCGGGACTGGCCGTGTTCCACCCGAACGGGGCCGTGGTGCGCATGGAGATGGAGGACTATTCCCGGCGCCGCCACGTCGAAGAGGGCTACCAGTTCGCCTACACCCCGCACCTGACGAAGGCATCTCTGTTCCAGACCTCCGGGCACCTCGACTGGTACGCCGACGGCATGTACCCGCCCATGCACATGGACGAGGAACGCGATGCGCAGGGCAACATCCGCAGGCAGGGGCAGGACTACTACCTGAAACCCATGAACTGCCCCATGCACAACCTGATCTTCCGTTCTCGGGGCCGTTCCTACCGGGAACTGCCACTGCGGCTGTTCGAGTTCGGCACCGTCTACCGCAACGAGAAATCCGGCGTGGTGCACGGCCTGACCCGGGCCAGGGGATTCACCCAGGATGACGCCCACATCTACTGCGCCCGCGAACAGATGCGCGACGAGCTGACCGGTCTCCTGACCTTCGTGCTCAATCTGCTCAAGGACTACGGCCTGGACGACTTCTACCTGGAACTGTCCACCAAGAATCCCGAGAAGTTCGTGGGCGATGACGAAACCTGGGAGGAGGCCACCGACATCCTGGCCGAGGTGGCGACGGCCTCCGGCCTGGAACTCGTGCCCGATCCGGGGGGTGCGGCCTTCTACGGTCCAAAGATTTCGGTGCAGGCCAAGGACGCCATTGGACGCACCTGGCAGATGTCCACGATCCAGCTCGACTTCAACCTGCCGGAACGTTTCGGACTGGAATACCAAGCGGCCGACGGGACACGCCAGCGGCCGGTGATGATCCACCGGGCCCTGTTCGGCTCGATCGAACGGTTCTTCGGTGTGCTGACTGAACACTACGCCGGGGCCTTCCCGGCCTGGCTCGCCCCGGTGCAGGTGCTCGGCGTCCCCGTGGCGGACGAGTTCAACGACCATCTCGTGGATGTCGCAGCCCGTTTGAGGGCCCACGGGATCCGGGTCGAGCTCGATTTCTCGGATGACCGTTTCGGCAAGAAGATCCGAAACGCATCCAGATCGAAGGTGCCGTTCATTCTCATCGCCGGTGGGGAGGACCGTGATGCGGGGGCCGTGAGCTTCCGCTTCCGGGACGGATCCCAGCTGAACGGGGTACCCGTCGAACAGGCGGTGGAGCGGATCCGCGCCCACATCGCCTCCCGCAGCAACACGGATCCGAGTGCGCGATGACGGAACCGTCCTCTCAGCTGTGCGGGGTCCCCGACTCCTTCCAAAGATTGTGGACCCCGCACAGGATGGTCTACATAGAGGGGGACAAACCGAAGGACGAGACCGGCTGCCCGTTCTGCCTTTCCCCCACAAAACGTGACGAGGACGGGCTGATCGTCGCCCGCGGCGAGCATGCCTTCGTGGTCATGAACCTGTTCCCCTACTCGCCGGGGCACTTGTTGGTGTGCCCCTACCGTCACGTCAGCGGGTACGTCGACGCCACCGCGGAGGAGACCCGCGAGATGGCGGAACTCACCCAGCGGGCCATCGCGGTCCTGACAAAGGTCTCGCAACCCGCCGGCTTCAACATCGGCATGAACCAGGGAACCGTCGCCGGTGCTGGGATAGCCGCCCACTTGCACCAACACATCGTCCCCCGCTGGTTGGGGGACACGAACTTCATGCCGATCATCGGACAGACCCGCGCTCTTCCCCAACTACTCGGTGACGCACGCGAACGACTGGCCGGGGCGTGGGCGGCCATGGCCTAGGCTGGTTGCCGTGAAAGCAGTCGAACCAACCCGGACCTGGGACACCGATCGACTGCTGACGATACCGAACGTTCTCTCATTCCTGAGGCTGCTGGCCGTGCCGGTTTTCGGATGGCTCATCCTGGCCGGGCACGACTTGGCGGCGGTGGTCCTGCTGGCCGTTTCAGGGGCGACGGACTGGCTCGACGGTTTTCTGGCGCGCACACTACGCCAGACATCGTTGCTGGGGGCGCGTCTAGATCCGGTTGCCGATCGGCTCTACATTCTCACCGCGGTCGTGGTGATGACCATCAGAGGGATCGTGCCCTGGTGGCTGCTGGCCGTCCTCGCTGCCCGCGACCTACTGCTGCTGTGTCTGCTTCCCTCACTGCGTCGCAGCGGACGGGTTGCGCTTCCGGTGAATCTGGTCGGGAAAACCGGGACGATGCTCCTGCTGTTGGCCTTTCCGCTCATGTTGATCGGTTCTCCCGGTTCGTTCAGCCTGGTGGCGGCCCAGTGGACAGGATGGGTGCTGGCGATTGGCGGAGCGTTCGCCTACTGGGTGGCGGGAATCCTCTACCTGCGAGGAACCATGGATCTAGCCCGTGAAAGGGATGAGCGTGATGCGTCCTGACGCCAGTATGAGCCTCCTGAGCGATCTCGCGTCGGAGGCCATGGAACCCGAATACCTGACCACGACCTCCCCACGACGCAGCCGCTGGGCGATGCCTCTGGCGCTTCTCATGGTGGCCACGTTGCTGGTGCTCTCCGTGGTTTCTACCACCCGCTCCCGCAGCGATGTGGCGGACGAGAGAGAAGACCTCCTGTCACGGATCGCCGCTGAGCAGCAGCATCGCGATGAATTCGCGGCCAGGGCGAGTGAACTCGATGCGGAGAACAGGCAACTGCGCCAGGATGCTGTGGCGGATCCGAGCGTTCGCGCCAACCTGCAGGAAACCGAACTGGCGGCCGGTGCCATCGCCGTTTCGGGTCCCGGCCTGCGGGCACGGGCCAATGACGCGGAGAGGACCGGGAACGGCAGCAGGGCGATCTACGACTCCGACCTGTCACGCCTGGTGAACGGGCTGTGGCAGGCCGGGGCCGAGGCCGTGGCGGTAAACGGCCATCGCATCACAACGCTCACCCCGATCCGTTCCGCGGGATCTGCCATCACGGTGGACTACGTCTCCCTGAACCCGCCCTATGTCGTGGAAGCCATCGGGGATCCTTCCCGGCTGCAGGCGCGTTTCGCCCGTACCCCCGCGGCAGTGTGGTGGCAGTATCTTCACGACAACTATGGGATCACCTATGAACTTCAGACGGTGAACGGCGATCTGAAACTACCCGCCGACCCGGCTATGACGCTGCGGTATGCCAAGAGCTGAAGGAGGAGAAAATGCTGGTGCTGCTTGGGCTCACTGCGGGGGTCGTGATCGGCGTGCTGGTTGAGCCTGTCCTGCCCGTGTTTCTTCAACCGTATCTGCCGATCGCGATCGTGGCCGCGTTGGATGCCATCCTCGGAGGTACCCGCGCATGGCTGGAAGATACCTTCTCCGACCGGGTGTTCGTGGTCTCCTTCCTATCGAACGTCTTCATCGCGGGGCTGATTGTCTTCGCGGGCGACCAGATAGGCGTCGGTTCCCAGCTCTCCACCGGGGTCGTCGTGGTGCTCGGTATCCGGATATTCAACAACGCCGCAGCAATCCGAAGGGCGGTGCTCCATGCCTGAACAGACCCCGAAACGCGCCGCCGTTCAGATCGCACCAGCAAACCCCGGCAAGATCTGGCGGGCCTTCCTGAAACCAGGTCGTGGTCAGTTGGTCGTTGGGACGGTGCTCTGCCTGACAGCCCTGCTGGTGGTGTGGACCCTGCGTTCCCAGGCTTCGCAGCCTGACTACTCCAACCTGCGTCGCACCGACCTGATCCAGCTGTTGGACAATCTCTCCGCCGAGACGCGACGCCTGGAGGCCGAGGTCAGGGAACTGACGATGACCCGCGAAGAACTCGCATCCGGAGCCGCCGGGGCCAAGGCCGCCGATGACGAGACCAGACACCGGATCCAGCAGATGCAGATCATCGCGGGAACGGTACCGGCGACCGGTCCGGGGGTGCGGATAACCATTCAGGATCCCCAGGGAGCAGTGACATCGGAGTTGCTGCTGGATGCCTTGGAGGAACTGCGCGATGCGGGATCGGAGGTGATCGAGCTCAACGATTCCGTGCGCGTGGTCGCCAGTACATGGGTTGACCGGGATTCAGAGGGCCGGATAGTGGCGGACGGGACGGCATTGACCACGCCCATCGTCATCGAGGCCATCGGGGACCCCGCCACCTTGGAGGCCGGGGCTCGGTTCCGGGGCGGCCTGGTCAGTGAGGTGGAGGGCAGCAGGGTGCAGGGAAGCATCGAAATCAAGCAGTTGACAGAAATTTCCGTTGACTCCGTCGTTTCTCCTCGCGCGCCGGAATTCGCCAAGCCGAATTAGCATGGCAGGCTTGTCAATCCGATGTCCCTCGATAGGCTTGGGGCAGCTTGGATGGCGATCAGCATGGAAAGGGGGCCACCGATGACGGGGGTCAGGAACCACCGCCAGGGGGATCTCAGGGATTCGAAGAACGACACCACTAGCGTTCTCGCGGCTCTCACGGACGAGCATCTGTCCGCCATGGGGGGGAGTCTGTCGTTCGATGCGGCAGACCTAGCTCCCGGCAACGCGTTGATGATCGTCACTCGGGGCGGGGTGAAGGAATCACAGTTCTTGATCGACTCCGACGTGACCACTCTCGGGCGGCACCCCGAGTCAGACATCTTCTTGGACGACGTTACGGTTTCCCGCCACCACGCGAAGCTGGTGCGTGCGGGTGGCCAGTTGCTGCTGGAGGACCTGGGAAGCCTCAACGGCACCTACGTCAACAGGGTCCTGATCGATGGTCGCGCCCAACTGCGGCACGGTGATGAGATCCAGATCGGAAAATACCGGGCGACGATCCTGTTGAGCGAGGCCGGGCGGAGCTGATGCCGGCCGCGCCGCGTACGATCGGTCAGGTTCTGGAATCGATCCGGGGCGAATTTCCCGACATCTCGGTATCAAAGGTCAGGTACTTGGAGAACGAGGGACTGATTTCCCCGGAGCGAGACCATCCCTCTGGATACCGGCGCTTCTACCCGGCTGACATCGAACGGTTGCTTTTCGTGTTGCGCGCCCAGCGTGACAGGTATCTTCCGCTCAAGGTAATCCGCGAGGAACTTGCTGCCATGGACCGGGGAGAAGTGCTTCCTGAGGTCTCGGATACAACCGTGTCTCCGGCGCCACAGAACACGGATTTGCCCCGAAGGCAACCCAAGCAGCCGGGAACCCAGCGTCAGCTCTTCACGCGCAAGGAACTTCTCTCGGAGTCGGGGCTAGGGGAGGCCGCCCTGATCGAATTGGAGCGCCTGAAGGTGATTTCGCACCGGAAGGGCACCCAGCGGTACGGCAGGGAGATGCTGGCCTTGGCCGTGGCAGCGAAACGCCTCGGTGACTACGGGGTCGAACCCAGGCAGATGAGGGTGCTTCAGCAGTCGGCGTCCTTGGAGGCGGCACTGGTGGAACAGGCCATCAGCCAGTACCAGGGACGCCAAGGGGTCCCGAAGGAGGTCCTCCGCGAGGTGTACCGTTTGGTGCTGCATGCACACAGCGGCCTGATGTTCTCACAGCTGTTCGGTTGATACGGTCCCGTAGGCTGTGGGCATGGTTGAGTTGTGTGTGGTTGGAATACAGGTGGGCGATGACGGCCCGGTCCTCCTGCTGCGCGAGAACGATGGGGAACGACTGCTGCCGATCTGGATATCCGCCGTTGACGCCGCCGCAATCGCCGTCGCCCTGGAGGAGGAGCAGTTCGCCAGGCCACTCACCCAAGACCTGCTGGCGGAGGCCCTGGCGCAGCTTGCGGGTGATTCTCAACCGCAGTTGACGATCAGGTCCATGGAAGACGGTGTGTTTCACGCGGAGATAGCGGTGGGTGATGTGACGTTCGATGCCAGACCCAGTGATGTCGTGGCCGTCGCGATCCGGCGAGGATGGATCGTCCACTGTCCTGCGGAACTGCTGGACGAGGTCGGGATCTCAGCCGAGATCGCTCATGTGGATGAAGTCGAGAAGTTCCGGGAGTTCTTGGATCAGGTCCAGCCGGAGGACTTCTGAAAGGGTTCTGCACCTCGGGTGAGGGCCAAGGCTAACCTTGAAGCCTTGCTGGAGGGTTTAGAATCTTACAGCAGTACCGGCGGGCGTGTCGTCCACGACCGGGGCGCCCGGCGGTTAGCGTCAGTTGTGCCGCAGGACCAATCGGCGGCCGGGAGAATTAGGGGCTGACACAGTGGCTGATGGCATCAGGCATATGAACGAGACACCGCAGCAGGACGCGCTGTTCGACGGTGATTTCGCCTCTGTCTCCAAGGACTTGGGGTTCCGTGGCCCTGTGGCACACAAAGTGGCTGGCATCACCTATCGGCAGCTCGACTACTGGGCCCGGACCGGACTCGTCGTGCCAGAGATTCGGGGAGCATCAGGATCGGGATCTCAGCGCCTCTATTCCTTCCGCGACATCCTGTTGCTGCGGGTCGTGAAACGATTTCTGGATGTCGGGATCTCGCTGCAACAGATCCGGATCGCAATCGATCACCTGCGGGCGCGCGGGGTCGAGGACCTGACCGAGCTCACCCTGGTGAGCGACGGGTTCAGCGTCTACGAGTGCACGACAGCCAACGAGCTGTTCGATCTCACCAAGGGAGGACAGGGCATGTTCCTGATCTCCGTCTCCAGCGTCTGGCAGGAGATCGAGGGAACTCTCGGCGACCTTCCGAGCGAGCGGATCGCGCAGCGGAACCTGAGCACGGCGAATGAACTCGAATCCCGCAGGAGGGCCAAGACCGGGTGAGAAAATTTCTCAAAACTCCTGCAGTCAAACGTTTCACCAGCATCAGTGAACGCTATAAGCGGTGCCACGGCCCACAGCATGCTGCCGCAATCACCTACTTCTCGGTTCTGACGTTGGTTCCAGTTCTGATGCTGGCAGGAGCTGCAACCGGATTCACCTTGGCGGTGCTGCGTCCTGATTGGTTCCATCTTCTGTCTGACGGAATCGTGAATGTTCTTGGCAGCACGGACCTCGCCAAGAAAACAGTTGACGTACTGCAAAATGCAATAGAAAACTGGTATGGCCTGGCCGGCACCGCATTGATTGCCGCCGCCTATTCAGGCTCGAACTGGGTCGGGAATCTGCGGATTGGATTTTGCCGGATGCTGCAAACCAATGAGCAGGAAACCGAAAAGGAACAAGGGGTACAGGGGTTCCTCAAGGAACTGGGCAGAAACCTGCTGATACTTCTCGGCTTGTTTGTCTGTCTGCTGCTCCCATCAGGAACCGCCGCCATTGGGATGACCTGGGTTGGTTCAGCAGGGGTGGTCGGCTGGCTGGTTCATCTGCTCCTTACCCTCTTGGTGAGCTGGCTACTGCTTGCCTTCCTCTTCTGCACCCTCCCGAGGAATCGGATCCGTTCCCACAGCTGGTTGCTGCCTTCCACAGTAGGTGCAGCTCTGGTCACTCTGCTGCAACAGTTCGCGGGAGTACTGCTCGGTATTTTCACTTCCAATCCCGCTGCCGTGGTTTTTGGGCCTGTGATCGTGGTCATGATTCTGTTCAACCTCTTGTCAACCATCTTGCTGCTCTGCGCAGCGTGGGCTGGGCAGAGAACTGAGGCAGACTGGCCACTGGTTGATCCGCACAGCTCGAAAACTGCGGATCATCAAGCTGAGAAACTACCCGACCCAACCCCGGAGATACCGGTCGATGTGGCAGCGCAGGGAGTCCGGGCTGGAACGAGGATCGGTTACGGGATGGGAACGATAACCGGTCTCGGCCTCGGGGCTGCGATGGCGGCCCTGCTCACGAGGTACCGCCATCGCGACTGATCAGTGGGTCGTGGCGGCGACCGGGGCGGGCTGACCGATAGCGGTCACCAGCTCGGTGAACCAGGGCAGGGTAATGTCGAACGGCTTGCCGCCCTTGATGCGCTCGAAGGCAATCGCCGTCAACTCGTCGTTGTTCTCCTCGTCCTGGCCGATGACGCCGGACCTACCCTCCAGAGCGCAGTCGACGGCCAGATCGGTGCACCGTTTGATGAGCGCCAGGTCTGCCTCGTTGGCAGCGGCAGACCGGGAGAAGTAACCCGACTTCTGGATCATGACCTTTTCAGCCCCCAGCTTCTCCGCGAACTTGTCTCCGAACCACTTCCCAGGGTTCACCTTGTCGAGTTTCACGTGGCCGAAGGGGTCGCGCGGCACGTCCTCGCCTGCCGCTTCCATCTCTGCGACGATGGAGTCCAGGCCCGCGCCCTCGGAAAGGAAGATGGTGACGTTTCCCACTTCGTCCATCACCTTGTTGAGGCGCTCGGCCTCTGCGGTGATGTCAATGACCGCCTCGGGCACGTACACGGCGTGGATGTCCCACGCCTCGCGGGACAGGCCGATCCCGGGCAGCCACTCCTGCGTGTCCAGCCACTTGCGGTACTCTGCGGCGGTGGCTGCAGTAAGCCAACCGCAGTGGCGTCCCATGATCTCGTGCACGATGAGCATCCGGGAACCCGAATTGTGTTCGGCGACGATGTTTTTGGCGAAGATCGCTCCTTGTTCCGCGGCGGTCCAGGCGCCAAGCGACTGGCGGATCGGGATTACGTCGTTGTCGATGGTTTTGGGCAGGCCGACCACTGTCAGCGGGTAGTCGTTGGTGGCGAGGAAAGCGGCCAGATCGGCGGCCGTGGTGTTGGTGTCGTCGCCACCGATGGTGTGGAGGACATCCACGCCGTCCGCGACGAGACGGTCGGCGGCTACCTTGAGCGGATCGGCGCCCTCGGCGACCAGCCCGCGTTTGACGAGATCCTTGACATTGGTGAGCTTGACCCGGGAGTTTCCGATGGGGGAGCCGCCGAACAGGTGCAGCAGGTGTGCCTTCGCCCGGACTGTCTCGTCGACGACGAAGTAGTCACCCTGCAGAAGTCCTTGGTAGCCATGCTTGTAGGCGATGATTTCCACATCGGGAGCCACCTCGGTGTACCGCTGGACGAGACCACCAATGGCCGAGGACAGACATGGCGCAAAACCGCCGGCTGTGAGAATGGCTACCTTCTTGACCATGAACATTCCTTTCAGGATTGATTCCGATGCTTAGCCTAGCCGCCTGCACTCCTGGAGTGGCAGGATGGTGTGATAGTGATCCGGAAGGATGCAGATGGTTCCTAGAGCATCGGAACGAGGAAGTTCCGTGGCGGTGGAGGCGGCGTTGGTGCTACCCGTCGCGATGCTGTTCGTTGGTCTGGTGATCGTGATGGCCGGGTACGCCATTGCGCAGCAGGCAGTCACCGCCGCTGCCACGCGTGCGGCACGTGCGGCCTCACTGGAGCGTTCACAGACATCGGCCGAACGAGCGGCACGGGATGCCGCCGTGACCGAGCTGGGAAACTCCCACATCACCTGCACCGATGCACGGGTGAGCGTGGATGCCAAGGGCTTGGAGGCTCCTATAGGAACAGTCGCCTCCGTGACGGTGCGGCTCACCTGTCAGGCGGTGTTCCCGGTTTCCATGCCGGGTTTCCCGGCAAATCGGTCAATGACGGGGGAGGGAACATCACCTGTCGACACCTACCGGAGTCGGAATGGTTAGGCCCTCAGGACCCGGCCGGGAAGAGCGGGGCCTGAGTGGCAGCGTCCAGGTCACCCTGCTGTTGCCGCTAGCGATGCTGGTGCTGCTGGCCGCTCTCCAGTGGTCGTTGTTGTTGTGGGCGGAATCGACGGCCATGGCGGCCGCCCAGGATTCGGCCCGGGCTGCTGCCGTTCTGAGAGGTTCCGTCGAGGATGGCCGGGAGGCCGGGAGACGGGCCCTCTTCAACTCGTCCCTCAACGACGCCACGGTGAGGGTTGACCGTGCGGCCACGTTCACGACTGCCGTCGTCGAGGGAACCGCCATCCGGGTGCTTCCCGTGGTGGACGTCGCCGTACGCCAGGAGGCCAGGGTGCCGACCGAACGAATCCGGTGACGGGCGACCGCCCTTCCCGCCGGATTAGAATCCCGAACCGGGGCAGCTAACCGGGTGGAGAACCATCACGGTCCTCGGATTTGCCCTGCGGGTTAAGGTGAATCCGTGTCCCGGTACTACGATGTGCATCCTGAGAACCCGCAGCCCCGCACCCTCAACCAGATGGTGCGGATCCTGGAGGAGGGTGGGCTGATCGCCTACCCCACCGATTCCTGTTACGCACTCGGGTGCGCCCTCGGCAACGGATCGGGAATCGAACGCATCCGGCGGATCCGGCAGCTGGGGGACAGACACCATTTCACTCTGGTGATCTCCGAGTTCGCTCAACTCGGGGCCTTCGTCGAGATGGACAACTGGGTTTTCCGTGCGGTCAAGGCGGCAACCCCGGGACCGTATACCTTTATCCTGAAGGCCACCCGCGAGGTGCCGAAGATGATGCAGCACCCGAGGAAACGCACGATCGGCGTGCGGATCCCCAACCACCGCACCACCCTCGCCCTGCTCGACGCGGTCGGTTCGCCGCTGGTTAGCTCCACCCTGCTGCTTCCGGACCATCCCGAACCGCTCGTGGAGGGATGGACAATCAAGGAGCTGCTGGACCACGAACTGGATGCGGTCCTGGACTCCGGTGACTGTGGGTTGACCCCGACGACCGTCGTGGATCTCAGCGGTGACGAACCGGAGGTCGTGCGGGTTGGAGCGGGTGACCCCAGCCCCTTCGAATGATCAGCGACGGAAGGTGATCCGGCCGCCGAGCATCGTCAGCAAAACCTTTCCGGGACCAGCGGTGAGCACTAGGTCAGCGGGCTGCCCGACACTGAGCGTGGTCCGGGTGCAAGCCCGCAGGGCGGCCAGGGGAGTGAGCGCCTGGTCCGCCCGGTAGGGGCGGTGACAGGCAGCCTCGATGGCCTTCCAGGGGTCGAGGGAGGCCACGGGCGCGTCGGAGCCGAAGGCCAGCCTCGCCCCCGCGCGCAACAGGTCGAGCATCGGGTAGGCGCGGCCCTTCGCGTCGGGCCAGACCCGGTCGACCACCCCGACGTCCTCCAGCTGGTGCGCGGGCTGGATGCTCGCGACCAGTTTCAACCGTGCGAATCGCGGAAGATCGGCCGGAGCGACGCACTGCACGTGCTCGACGGACCCGCGTGCCCCTGAAACCTCGAAGGCGTCCAGGACGTCGTGGCAGGCGGCGTCGCCGATGGCGTGGACGGCAGCCCGGAGCCGGGCCTCGCGGGCTCGTCTCAACAATGCGAGCAGCTCAGGACGGGTGTAGTTGGGTTTGCCGTTCGGATGCCCCGGCAGGGGATTCGGATAAGGCGCGATGCAGTGGGCGGTGCGGCTGCCCATCGAGCCGTCGGCGATGATCTTGAGCGGGCCGACCTTCAAGTTTTCGGCCAGTTCGTCGCCGGCTCCGACTCTCATGGCGATCAGGTCGTCGAGCCGTTCGGGGTAGGTTGCGGCCTCCACCCGCAGCCCAATGGACCGGGATGCCGCGCGCCGCTGCCAAGCTTCCACGGCCCAGCCGGAGGAGAAATCCACGATACCCACGAGCCCCCGGGACGCGGCCTCCAGCTCGGCCGCCTGCACGGCGTGTTCCATCAGGTCGAGGTACTGCGACATGATGCACCGGATGGCGGCGAAGGCCTCCTCCTCGACGAGGAATCCCGTCGGATGCCCGGCCGCCCCGGCCTGTTCGAGGGCCGGGGTATTGCACCAGAGACTGTGGAGATCGCGGGACATCAACGCGATCGGGACGGTGGTGATCGCATCCAGGTCGGCGGCGGTCGGGGGAGTGGGCCACGTTGCCGAACGGAAACCGTAGCCGACCAGCCTCGGCGGCCGGTGCCGCAGGTGATCCTCGACGGCCGCGAGAATCTCCGGCTTCGAGGCCTTGTGGGAGAGGCGGGTGCACTGGCTGATCAGCGCAGCCAGGGAGAAATGAGTGTGGTTGTCCCACAGGCCGGGCATGAGGTTCGCGCCGTCGGCGTCGAAGTCGCCGTCGCCGACACCCCGGGTGGGTTCGATGGCGATGATCGTGCCGTCGGTCACCGTGACGTCCAACGGTTCGCTATACCTGCCGGTCCCGAGTCCCGGTATGGGCCGGGCCCGGGTGATACGGAAGCTCTCCACGAGCCGGAATTCTGCCATGGACGGTACCTGGGTGGTGTGGTCCTAGACTTGGGCGGGTGACCAGCATTGCCGCCAACCTGCAGAAGATCGAACAGCGAATCGCGACCGCAGCTGCGAGAGCGGGACGCGACAGCAGCGAGATCCGGCTGCTCCCCGTCTCCAAGACCAAACCCCCGGAGGCCGTCCTCGAGGCCCACGGCGCCGGGTACCGGAGGTTCGGGGAGAACAAGGTGCAGGAGGCCCAGAACAAATGGGAGGCCCTGCGCGAGGTGGCCGACATCGAGTGGGCCGTGATCGGGCACCTGCAATCCAACAAGGCCAAGTACGTCGCCCGGTTCGCGACGGAGTTCCAGGCCCTCGACTCCCTGAAGGTCGCTTCGGAGCTGGATCGCCGGCTGCAACAGGAAGGCCACAGGCTCGAGGTCCTGGTGCAGGTGAACAGCTCAGACGAGGACCAGAAGTTCGGTCTGCCGCCGCAGGAGGTGGTGACCTTCGCCAAACAACTCGACGCTTTTGACGCACTGGATGTCCGGGGGCTGATGACTCTGGCGCTGTTCACCGACAACTCCGAGCGCATCGCGCGGTGCTTCAAGGTGATGCGCCAGGTGCAGCAGGAGTTGAGGGACGCCACAGGAAGGGGCTGGGACGAACTGTCGATGGGTATGTCCGGTGACTTCGAACTGGCAATCGAGTACGGGGCCACCTGCGTTCGTGTCGGCCAGGCCATCTTCGGCAATCGTCTGGACCCCAATGCCTACTGGCCGGGAATCAAATAACAATTCCCGGATCCTTTCACCCCTTGAAACTCTTCAAACGGTGCGGAAATCCTCTCTGCCGGACACCATTCCTTGTCCTTGATCAGCGGTACCGCCGGCCCGCGCGCTCAAGGAACAGAGGAGGTTGTGCGGATTTCGGCGAGCAGTTCTGTCAGCTGATCGAAGGTCAGGGTGTCCTCGAACATCAGCGGGAGCTTGCACACCGGCAGGTCCAGCAGGAAGAACTCCGATTCCTTCCCGAAGGAGGCCAGGAAGGGTTCCAGCTTCTCCCACGCTTCGGGATGCCGTCTCCACTCGGTGACGGTGGACCATTCCGTCAGCGGCAGGAGCTGTGGGGGAGCGGGCAGGTCCGCCTCAAGGCTCAGTTTGATGTCCTCCGCAGATGCCCCGATCTCAACGCGGATTCTTCCCGGTTCCACGCTCCAGGAGTGGGTTTTCACGTCCCAGAAGGACAGGTCGCGGCGAGTCACCCGGATCTCGATGCGGGTGCTTTCCCCCGGCCCCAGTTTCAGGTGCCGGAAACCTCGTAGTTCCCGGGGAGGGCGGTCCACCGAGGAGGCCGGATACCCGACATAGAGCTGGGGGACTGCGACACCGCTTCGGCCGCCGGTGTTGGTGACGGTGAACGAAGCGGTGAGGACCACCTCGCCCAACGCCGTTTCGGGGGTGACCTCGGCCACCTCCGCCCGTAGATCGCTGAACTCGAAGGTGGTGTAGGTCAGACCGTGTCCGAAGGGGTAACTCGGTCGGTTCCCGAGTTTCTGGAGCCCGCGGTATCCGACGAAAATCCCCTCTCCATAGCGCACCTCACCTGCTTCACCCGGGAAATTGAGTTGTGCGGGGTGCTGCTCCAGCCTCTCGGGGATGGTTTCCGCCAGTCTGCCGCTGGGGGAGTCCTCGCCGGTGACCAGCCGCGCCACGGCCTCACCCCCGCCCTGGCCTGGCAGCCACAGCTCCATGATCGCGTCCGCGTCGTCCTGCCAGGAGGCGGTCTCGACGGCCGCGCCGTTCGAGAGCAGGACGATCACCCCGTCGGCCACCCGGCGCACTGCGCGCAGCAGGTCCACGTGTTCGGCGGGCAGCGAGATGTGTGGCCGGTCGTATCCCTCCGACTCGTCCGCGGCGGGCAGGCCGAGGAACAGCAGGACCGTGCGGCCCGCGGCGGCCTCCTGCGCTCGCCTGAGCAGTTCCCTGGCGGGGAAGGCTGCCGCAGGGGAGTCGGGTAGCGGATACCCGGGCTCGAACGGCAAACCGGGGTGCCTGTGCCGCAGGGCGTCGAGGGCATTGTCCAGGCGGGTCGGGTTCACCTGTGACGATCCGGCCCCCTGATATCTGGGGGTGCGGGCCATCTCCCCGATGACCACGACGTCACCGAGCCCGGGCAGGGGGAGCGCCGCACCCTCGTTCTTCAGCAGCACGGCGCTTCGCGATGCGGCCTCACGGGCCAGTTCGTGGTGGGCCCCGGTATCGAGGTGTTCCTCGGGTGTCTCCCGGTGGTGCCGGGAGACCAGCCGCAGCACGCGCGCGACGGCCCGGTCCAGGTCGGATTCGTCCAGGACGCCTGTCCGGACGGCCTCGGCGACGAGCCGGTCGTTCCAGCCGCGCGAGGACGGCATTTCCAGGTCCAGCCCGGCGGCGACCCCGGCGACACGGTCGTGAACCGCTCCCCAGTCGGTCATCACCAACCCGTCGAAACCCCATTCCTCACGCGGCACCTCGGTCAGAAGCCAGTGGTTCTCGGACGAGTAGACGTCGTTGACCCGGTTGTACGAGCACATCAACGTCGCCGGACGCGCTCGTTCGATTATACGTTCGAATGTACTGAGGTACATTTCCCTCAGGGTGCGCTCGTCGATCCGCGCGTTTATGCGCATCCGATCGGTTTCCTGGTTGTTGGCGGCGAAATGCTTCACGGAGGTCCCGACCTCTCCGGACTGGATGCCCGCGACCAAGGCGGCGGCCAGTTCTCCCGCCAGCAAGGGGTCTTCCGAGAAGTACTCGAAGTTCCGTCCGCACAGCGGGGAGCGCTTCAGGTTCACGCCCGGACCTAGGATCACGCCGACGCCCTGCGCCTTCGCCTCCTCGGCCAACGTCTGCCCGATCTCGGTGAGCAGCGCCGTGTCCCAGGTGGACGCGAGTGCCGCGGCCGTGGGGAAACACGTGGCCGGCACCGATTCCTCCAGGCCCATCGCGTCGGCGTTCTCGGCCTGCTTGCGCAGCCCGTGAGGACCGTCGGCGACCATCAGGGCGGGAATCCCGAGTCGCTCGATTGGCTGGGTGTGCCAGAAAGTGAACATTTTTCCTCGAGGGTGAGCTGCTCGAGAAGCTCGGGGATCTGCTCTTCGGTGAACATTGCAACTCCAATCCCGATTGATACACCCCAGACTATGGGATGATGCAGGTGAACGAGCAGAGAAGGGATGAGGCCTCGCGGTGTTCAGCTCAGAGGCCCCTGAATGGTTCTTATAATTACATAATGTTCCTTATCGGACAGAGAAACAGTGAACCGGGTGCACACCAACCGGTCTTCCCGCGGTGCGCCCCAGTCCCCGATGACCGGGCCTCATAGACTGTCGTGGTGATGGAACCCTACGAACTCGAGCTCCTGCCGCTCGACACCCCGGATGATGATCCTCGCTGGGCCGCCTACCTGGATCTGTTCGCGATTGTCTTCCTCGAGGGCCACGCCTCCGATGACGGTCTGGCCGCTTTCCGCAGGCACCGGCGCGCCGATGGCGCGACCCTCGGCATGGTCACCACGGAAGGGCCCGGGCTCGAGGGGCGTCAGGTGGTCGCCGGGCTGGCCTGGGCGCCTATCCGGGTGAATACCGGCGGAAACGTCGTCCCGGTCATGGCCATCAACACCGTCGCGGTCCGTCCCACCCACCGCCGCCGTGGCCTGATGCGGCTGATGATGGACCACCACCTCCGGCGTGCCAGGGCCGAGGGATTCGCGTTGGCCGCGTTGAGTGCCAGCGAAGCCACGATCTACGGCCGCTTCGGCTTCGGGGTCGCCACTCGGCACGTCGACTGGGAGATCGACACCAGGCGTTTCGCCATCCGCCCGGACGTGGCGATTGCCCCGGGCTCACTGGAGCTCGTCAATCCCCCACTCGACGAGAATATATTCGAACACCTGTCCGCTGCCCATCAGCTGGCCCATCGCGGTGCGTTCAGTCCCCTGGGCATGCATCTCGCCAAGGCGGACGGCACCTGGGACTTCGACGAGCAGGGGCCGTCCAGGAAATTGCGGTACCTGCTCCACTTCGACGCCTCCGGCTCTCCGGACGGCTTCGCGGAGTTCAAGCACGGTGGTTTCGAGAGCAAGCAAAGCGAATCCCCCGCACCCACCGCGATCCTGTCGGTGTGCTCCCCCAGCCCCGAGATCGACCGTGCGCTATGGCAGGGCCTGGCCAGTTTCGACTTGGTCGAGAAACTCACCTACGAATCAGCCGTCCCGGACGATCCCCTGCCCGGCTCACTCGTCGACCCCTGGGCCATCAAGCAGAACGTCATCCGCGACGGCATCTGGTTACGGATCCTGGATCTGGAGAAGGCAGTTGCGGATCGCGGTTTCGACTCGGACGGCCAAGTGGTCATCAAGGTCGCGGATCCGATGGGGTTCTGCGAGGGAACCTGGTGCATCACTGTGCGAGAAGGCCGGGGGGAGGCTGCGAGAACCTCCCTCTCCCCCGCCATTGAGCTCGGTGTAGACAGCCTGGCCCGGCTCTGGTTCGGCGACGTGACGGCCGCACAACTGGCCCGTTCCGGCATCATCCACGGCTCCCCGGGTTCTGTCCAGGAACTCTCCCGGCTGTTCGCGACCGCTTTTGGTCCCGTCAACCTGAACGACTTCTGATCACGACAGGCTCAGGAAAAGCTTTTCCAGCTTCTGGGTGTCGATGGATTCCCCCGTCGGGTCGTCCAACAGGCAGGTGCGCATGCCGTGGGCGATGATCGAATAACCGGCCCGGTCGATGGCCTTGGAGACCGCAGCGATTTGGGTTATCACGTCTTCGCACTCCCGGCCGGCCTCGAGCATGCGAATCACGGCGTTGAGCTGTCCGCTGGCGCGTTTCAGGCGGAGAACCGACGGCCTCACCGCATCGGGATCCAGCTGCGTCACCGGTCCGCTTCCCTGGGGCAGGTGCAACGTTTCTCCGGAGGCACACCCCGCAGCGCCTCCTCTATGTGCTGGCCGCACCCGGCCCAAGTGGTCTTGTGGCAACGCGGGCAGGAAACGGGACGGCACATGAGGGGCTCCAATCACTGGTTGTCAAAACCGATTGCGTACCCCCTAGGGTACCGTCCCGCCCGTTTTCCCCGAGCTGCGGAACTCAGAGGTTGATCATGTGCCCGCCGACGCCGTGGGCGGCCTCCTTGATGGCCTCGGACAGCGTCGGGTGGGCGTGAACGGCGTGCGCGATCTCATCGGCCGTCAGTTCGTAGTTCTGGGCCAGGATGAGCTCCGGAAGCAGTTCCGTGACGTCGGGGCCGATCATGTGGGCACCCAGCAGTTCGTTGTAGCGGGCGTCGGCGACGAGCTTGACGAAACCGATCCCCTCCCCCAGGCCCCAGGCCTTGCCGTTGGCGGCGAAGGGGAACTTCGAGACCTTGACTTCGTGGCCCTTGTCCCTGGCCTGCTGCTCGGTGTAGCCGAAGGACGCGATCTGTGGCTGGCAGTAGGTTGCCCGCGGGATCATGTCGTAGTCAACGGGGTGGGTCTCGACCCCGGCAATGGTCTCGGCGGCCACCATGCCTTGGGCCTCGGCCACGTGGGCGAGCATCATCTTCGCCGTGCAGTCGCCGATGGCGTAGACCCCGGGGACGTTGGTGCGAAGATGGTCGTCGACGGCGATGGCGCCGCGTTCGGTCAGGGCGACCCCGGTGTTCTCCAGACCGTAACCCTCGGTGCGCGGGGCGAACCCGACAGCCGAGAGGAAACGATCCGCCTCCAGGACCTGGGAGGCGCCTCCCTTGGCGGGACTGACGGTGACGCGCACCCCGCTGCCCGTGTCCTCGATTGACTCCACCTTGGTGGCGGTCAGCACCGTGATACCCAGTTTCTTGTACGCCTTGGTGATTTCGGCGGAGATCTCCGCGTCCTCGTTGGGAACCATCCGGTCGAAGAACTCGACGATGGTCACGTCGACGCCGTAGCTGCGCAGGACGTAGGCGAATTCGGTTCCGATGGCCCCGGAACCGCCGATGATGATTGAGTTCGGGAGGCTATCGGCCAAGATCTGTTCCTCGTAGGTGACCACGTTGGCCGAGAGCTTGGTTCCGGGAAGCATCTTCGTGGTCGATCCGGCCGCGATGATGACGTTGTTGAAGGTCACTCGGGCGGTGGCGCCGTTGTCATCGGCGACGTCGATGGTGTGGGCGTCGATGAAGGTGCCCCAGCCGTTGAACTCTTTGATCTTGTTCTTCTTCATCAGGAAGTGGATTCCCTTGGTCATCCGCTCCGAGACCTGGCGACTGCGGGAGAAGGCCTTGCCGTAGTCGACGGTGATATCACCCTGGATGCCGAAGGCGGCGGCCTCGTGGGTGACGATGTGGGCCAGCTCCGCGTTGCGCAGCAATGACTTGGTCGGGATGCAGCCGACGTTCAGGCATACGCCCCCCCAGTAACGTTTCTCGATGATGCAGGTCTTCAAACCGAGCTGGGCGGCACGGATGGCGGCAACGTAGCCACCGGGACCGGCGCCGAGCACGCAGACGTCGTATTCGTGGGTCATGGGGCCCACTCTAGTGCTCCCGCCGCCTCGCGTGGAGCTCACACTTGGCGACAGCATTTATCTCAAATATGAGTTAGGATGACGCCATGACCGCCACCAGCCAATCTTTGGGAATCATGATCCGAGAGGCGCGCAAGGCCCGCCAATGGTCCCAACAGCGCCTAGCCGACGAAATCAACTCCTCACAGTCTGCCGTTCACCGGATAGAGATGGGCCAGCAGAACGTCTCGCTCAACATGATCGAGAGACTGGCATCCGCGCTCGAGATGCCCTTGATACTTGCGGCCACCGAGGGAACCGTCAACTTCGAGATCACCGGGCCGACGAAACTCGAGGGCGAGATAGAGGTTCGTTCCTCCAAGAATGCGGCCGTGGCTCTGCTCTGCGCCTCGATGCTGAACCGCGGTCGAACGGTGCTGCGCGGGATAGCCAGCATCGAGGAGGTTGACCGGATCTGTGACGTCCTCCAGTCCATCGGGGTCACCGTCACCCCGACCAACGGGGGCCAGGATCTCGAACTGACCCGTCCGGAGAAGCTCACCCCCGAGACCATCGACCAGCGCGCTGCCCGCCGCACGCGCTCCATCCTGATGTTTCTCGGGCCCCTGATGCACGAGTTCGATTCCTTCGAGCTTCCCTATGCCGGTGGATGTGATCTCGGGGCTCGGACCGTTCATCCACACATGTCAGCGCTGAAACGCCTCGGCCTGTCCGTGGAGGCGCACGATAGCCAGTACCACGCAACCGTACAGCGCGACGGGGCGCCTGAACACCACATCACCCTGGTGGAGCGTGGGGACACAGTCACCGAGAACGCGATCATGGCTGCCGCCCGCACCCCGGGAATGACCGTGATTCGTAACGCCTCCGGCAACTACATGGTGCAGGACCTGTGTTTCTTCCTCCGCGAGCTGGGGGTCGGCGTGGAGGGCATCGGAACCACCACCCTGCGCATCCAAGGCGTGAAGGAGATCAACAAGGACGTCGAATACCACATCTCGGAGGACCCGATCGAGGCGATGAGCCTCATCACCGCCGGCATCGTCACCCAGTCCGAACTGACGGTCAAGCGTTGCCCCATCGAGTTCCTGGAGGTGGAGTTCGCTGTTCTGGAGGAGATGGGACAGCGAATGGTGCTGAGCAGCGAATACCCCTCGGGCAACGGCCACACCCGGCTTGTGGATGTCACCGTGAAACCGTCCGAGCTGATTGCCCCTCTGGACAAGATCCATCCGATGCCGTTCCCGGGGCTGAACATCGACAACCTTCCGTTCTTTGCCCTGATCTGCGCAACGGCCGAGGGGCAGTCGATCATCTACGACTGGGTCTACGACAACCGTGCGGTGCACCTGAAGAAACTCTGCGACCTGGGTGCGAACGTGACCGTCATGGACGCCCACAAGTTGATGGTCATCGGCCCGACGAGGTGGCGTGGGCGTGACATCGAATGCCCGCCGGCGCTACGGCCCTCGGTGTGTCTGTTCCTGGCGGCCCTCGCGGCCCGCGGTACAACCATCCTGCGAGATGTCTACGTGATCAACCGGGGCTACGAGGACCTTCCGAGGCGCTTCAATCAGCTCGGCGCGCAGATCAACACCTTCTGGGGTGATGCGCCGAGCTGATCCGACAGGTCTCAGTCGAGACGGTGGGCGGTGAACTTGTTGACCGGGTTCACCACCTGCTCCTGGGCAGCCACGAGCTGCAGCTCAGCCTCCCCGCTGATCGAGGTCTGTTCCAAGATCGAGTAAACCACCGAGGCGGTCGCCCCGAGGGTTTCACCGAGATCCTTGGTGCGCAGCCAGTGTGCGAGAAACATGGCCGCGGTGAGGTCGCCCGATCCAGTGAAGCTGCGGTCCAGCATAGGGGTTTCCACCAGCCAGGCCTGATCCGCGTCCACAGCCAGCATCCGCAGCAGACCGTCCGGGGCGTCGGTGGCCACGACCGAGGTCACGACCACGATCCCGGGGCCGCGGTCCCGGAGCTCATGGGCCGCCTCGACCACCTCGGACAGGGTGCCCGTTTCATACCCCACCAGGTATTGCAGCTCGAAGAGATTCGGGGTCATGATGTCCGCGGCCGACGCCACGTGATCGCGGAAGAACTCCGGGATGCCCGGCCTGGCGTAGAAACCCCGCCCAACATCGCCCATGACCGGGTCTGCGAGGAAAACCGCCTCTGGGTTGCGTGATTTAACCAAGGCCGCGGCGTTCAGCACAACCTGTCCCACGTCGGCCGAGCCAAGGTAGCCCGCGAGCACGGCATTGACACCGGCGAGAGCCCCCCGCTCGTCTATTCCAGTGACCACGTCGGCGACGTCCGAGGCCGCGATCATGGGACCACGCCAACTTCCGTAGCCGGTGTGGTTGGAGAAGGTGACGGTGTAGACGGGATATACGTTCACGCCTGCCCGCTGCAGCGGAAAAGTGGCGGACGAGTTCCCAGCGTGGCCGTAGGCGACGGCCGATTGAATCGACAGGACATTGTGCATGTGGGCAAGTCTCCCACGTTTCCGCGCCACGACTGCGGCGATACTAGGCATAATGGTTCCCATGTGTGCAGGTTTTCTAGAACCGGAGTTCATCGCGATGGCACATCGCGGTGGTGCCCTGCTCACTGCCAACCTTGGTATCGAGAACACCCTGGCGGCCTTCGCCAACTCGGTCGCGCTGGGATACGAGTACCTGGAGACCGATGTTCACGCCACCGCCGACGGCCATTTGGTGGCCTTCCACGACCCGAACCTCGCTCGGGTTACCGACGTGGAGGGACACATCGCGCAACTTCCTCTCGCCGCTGTGCGTGAAGTTCGTGTCGGCGAACGCGAACCGATCCCAACTGTGGAAGAACTGTTCGAGGCCTTCCCCGAGGCGCGTTTCAACTTCGATCTGAAGGCTCCCGGCGCCGTTGGCCCCCTTGCGAGAACCGTCCGCCGTTTCCACGCCGAGCAGCGAGTGTGCGTCGGGTCCTTCTCGCAGCGCCGGATCAACAGGTTCCGGAAACTGATGCCCGGGGTCACAACTGCCGTCGGCCCGGTGGGGGTGGCGGCCATGGCGATGGGAAACATCCGCGCCTGCCGTCCGGGAGGCCCAGGCGTGTTCCAGATCCCCGTTTCCCACGAGGTGGCCGGGGTGAGGATCAAATTGTTGACCAAGACACGTGTCAGCGCGATCCATCGCGCCGGCTACAGGGTGCACGTCTGGACCATAGATGTACGCGACGACATGCACACACTCATCGACTGGGGGGTGGACGGCATAGTCACGGACCGTCCGGACCTCCTTCGTGAGGTACTTCAGGCCCGAGGGATGTGGGCCAGCAGTCTTGGAACCTGAAAGGCATCCGAGACGTTCAACTCCACAGGTAGGGAGGTCAAAGACATGGCAGATCGAGCACTTCGTGGTGTCGGGTTGGGCGCCAAGAGCTTCGAGGACGAGCAGGGGATCGAGTTCGCTGAACGCAGCCAAGTGGGATTCGACTGTCCCAAGGGCCATCATTTCGAGGTCACCTTCGCCATTGAGGCGGAGCTGCCCTTCGAGTGGGAATGCAAGTGGTGCGGCCAGATGGCGAAACGTTCCGATGGCTCAACGGGTAAAGCGAAAGAGACGAAACCTCCCCGGACTCATTGGGATATGCTGCGTGAAAGGCGCAGCATCCCGGAACTTGAGGACATCCTGGCGGAGCAGCTTGATAAGCTCAGGGGCTCGGCGGACTGATCTCCGGAATCATGGTGTCGGCGGGCGGGGACTCCTGAATCACCTCTCCCTCGATCACGACAGGCCGTTCGGAAGGGCTGCCGATTGCTCTTCCGAACAGTTTTCCCAAGGTGCTGCGGACTAGGTGTCGGCTTGGCGGGATCAGCAGCAACAACCCGATGATGTCGGAGATGAATCCCGGCATGATGAGCAGCAGACCGCCGATCATGACCAGCACCGCGTCGGCAGTTCGTCCCGGTGGCAGAGAACCTCTGCCCAAGGAGTCGAGCAGCGCCCCCCAGGTGCGACGTCCCTCCCGCTGGAGCAACCAACAGCCAAGCAGGGTGGTGAAGATCAGCAGGGCCACGGTCCACCAGCCGAGAACGTTTGTGACCATGACCAGGATGACGACCTCGGCCGCCAGGCAGACGAGTAGGGGTGCGAGAACCAGTAACAGGCCCATCGTGCCCCGGAATCGGATACCTCGTTCAGCCACGGTGCCTCCCGAATAGTTTTCTCAGCTGTTGCCAACGATGCCGCAGCCCTATCTTCGTGGTCGAGATGATGGCTTCCTTGACCACGGTACCGCCCATCTTGGATTCACCGAACTCGCGCTCCACGAACTCGATGGGGACCTCCATGATGCGCAGCCCGGCTTGGTGGGCGTGCCACGTCAGGTCGCGCTGGATTCCGTAGCCCCTGCGATCGATGGGCAGATCGATGATCCCGGCGAGGGCGTCGGCGCGGAAGGCGTTGAACCCGCCGGTGATGTCCCGGTAGGGCATCCCCAGCATCAGGCGGATGTACAGGGAACCGCCGCGTGAGAGGAACTTGCGTGTCCAGGGCCAGTTCACCACGGAGCCACCCCTGACCCAGCGGGACCCCTTGACCATGTCGGCGTGTTCCAGGGCGGCCAGCAGGCTGGGTAACTGCTCCGGCTGGTGGGAGCCATCGGCGTCATGCTCCACCAGTACGTCATATCCTCGTTCGAGACCCCAGTGGAATCCCGCCAGGTAGGCCGCCCCCAGACCCTCCTTGCCCCTGCGGTGCAGCACGTGCACGTGATCGTCCTGCTCGGCCATCGCATCGACGAGTTTGCCCGTGCCGTCCGGTGAGTTGTCGTCCACGACGAGCACGTGCGCCCCAGGGACGCTGCGCCGCAACCGGGAGATGATGCTCTCTATGTTCTGGGCCTCGTTGAACGTTGGGATTATGACGAGCACCTCGCCGGTGCGTGAGGCCTCGGTCATTGCTTCTCCTGTTCATCCGACCTTGTGGGCGTCCGCTCAAGACTACCGGCCCGGCGGGCGATGCGGGCCGCACGGAACCCGAATCCGGTGGCCAGCAGGCAACCGAGCACTTGGGTCGGACCCAGTATCGGCGCCAGGTGCACCGCAGGGGTGACGTTGTTCCGCTTGGGGACGGTGTAGATGCGGTGCGCAGCCGTGTACTCACGAGTGGGTTCGTGCAGCCCGCCCCTGATGTCGATAAATCCCGAGTACCCGTTGAGGGTGCTGGCGATGAACTCCCTCCTGAGCTCCGCCGAACGCACCCGGTTCATGTTCATCTGCTGCTGGGGCTCGATGGTGCCCGAGAAATTGTGGGTGGTGCTCTGCGCCACCAGGATCTCGGCGCCGTTCGTTATGGTGTCGTAGACGGTCTGGTCGTAGGCCAGTTCGTAACAGATCACAGTGCCCACTCTCAGGTCCGGATCGGTGGAGGTCGGCACCGTGACGACACCCGGATCGACACCCGGTACCGACTGGTACCCTGCCCGTTTCACATCCGGGAACAAGGGCTCCAGAACGTCACGGTAGGGCACGAACTCCCCGAAAGGAGCGAGATTGCGTTTGTGGTAGTGATCCACGATCCCTTTCCCAGGGACCCAGATCAGCGTGGTGGTGCGCCGGGTCTGGGGTTCGGGGCCCGCTGTGATCGCTCCCAAGTCCAGGGGAACCCGTGCCAGTTCGACGGCAGCACTCACCTGTGCTCTCGTGGTCGGGTTGAGCATCGGGTCTGTGTCAGTGGAGTTCTCAGCCCAGACGATCATGTCCAGGTTGCGGTCATGGGTCCGCGCATCGGCCAGCAGGAAGACGGTTTCACTGAGGTGGTGGGGGGTCGCCCCGGTGGCGGCGATGTAGCCGCCGTGCAGCCCCAACTGCGCGTTGCCCTGGACCATGCCCACCGAGACATCCTCACCGCCACGGTCCGCCGGGAACAGGAATATCCCTCCGCCGATGACGAAAACACCGATGACGGAGATCAACGGAACCAGCCGGCGCTGCTGGACGATCACGGCCAGGCAGCAGCATCCCACCATCGCCACCAACCAGGTGGCTCCCGGGGTTCCCACCAGCGGCAACCAGCCTGCCAGGGGCTGGTCGATGGTCGTGTGACCGAGCCGCAGCCAGGGAAATCCTCCGAACGGGAACTGCCCGGCACCGTATTCAATGGTCTCCCAGGACAGAGGGACCAGGAAACACCAGCCGGGGAGCCGAGTGATGAGGGAGGAGACGGCCCCGAGAAGCCCGACCCAGACGGCCATCACCACTACCAGCGCCCAGACCACTGGTCCCGCCTGCGCGCCCACCCACCAGATGGTGGTGCCGTACAGAACGCAGCCCGCCAGCATGCCGACAGCGAACCCCGCCCGAGGGGTGCTGCCCGCGGCCAGCCACGTCAGGAGTCCCGTCCCGGTGATCGTCAACGGCCAGAGTCCCCAAGGGGCGAATCCCATGGCCAGACCCAGCCCGGCGAGCAGGGAAAGAAGGACGATCAGCGTCCTGGGAAGCCGGGGGCCGGACAGGGGGTGCACAGGGATCACCGCATGCCCTGGAGCAGATAGACCGCGGAACTCGCCAACAGGTTGGCACCCCACTCCCCCGTCCTCAGAGGGCGACCGCTCTCGTCGAGGGGGATGCAGCGCTCCACCTCGAGGCCGAGCCGGGCGAACAACGGGGACAGGTCCTTCAACGATGTGAAGTGCAGGTTAGGACTGTCGTACCAGCTGTAGGGCAAGTCCTTGGTCACGGGCATGTGCCCGGTCAGCAACCGGAGCCGGTTGCGCCAGTGCACGAAGTTGGGCATCGAAACCACGCCACGCCCTGCGATCCTCGCCATCTCCCTTAGCACCTCGGCCGGCTGCCGGAGGTTCTGAAGAGTCCGGGACAGCACGACGACGTCGTAGGAGCCATCCCCGAACTGATCCAGCTGGCTGTTGATGTCCAGGTCGATGACGTTGACGCCGTGCCGCACGGCGGCGAGGAAGGGCTCCGGTTCGATCTCGACCCCGGTTCCGTGGCAGCCGCGTTGCTCGAGCAGCCGCAGGAGTTCCCCGTCGCCGCATCCGAGGTCGAGCACCCGGGAACGTTCCGGTATGAGTCTTGCGATCAGCCGCAGGTCGGCGCGTGTCATCGGTTTCCCTCCCCTGAGGCCCGGTCCAGGAAGGCCCGCAGGACGGCGTGGTAGTCCGGCAGGTCCAGCAAGAACGAGTCGTGTCCCCACTGGGAGTGGATCTCTCGGAACGACGTCGGCAGACCGGCTCCCTCCAGGTGCTGGACGATCCTTCGGGAATGACCGGTGTCGAATCGCCAGTCGCTGTCGAAACTCATCAGGAGGAACTTCACGGGATCGGCCGCGAGCCTTGCCACGGCATCATCGGATGCGAAAGGATCGAAGTAGTCCATGACCCGGGTCAGGTACAGGTAGCTGAGCGCATCGAAACGCTCCAGGAAGGCCTCCCCCTGGTGTTCCAGGTAGCTCTCGACGGCGAAGTCGATCCCGAAACCGGGATCCAGCTTCCCCGACTGGGCCGACCGGCCGAACTTCGCGCTGAAAGCCTCCTCCGACAGGTAGGTGATGTGAGCCAGCATCCGGGCCACCGATAGCCCTTTCGCAGGCATCGTTCCCTCGCTGAGGAAACGTCCCCCCCGGAAGGCCGAGTCCCGCATGATGGCCTGTCGGCCCACTGCGGAGAAGGCGATGTTCTGCGCTGTCAGCCGTGACGACGCAGCGATGATGATCGCGTTGTCGCAGTCCTGCGGGTGGGACAACGTCCACTGGAGGACCTGCATGCCGCCCAGCGAGCCCCCGAGCAGGACAGCCCAGTGATCGACGCCCAGGTGTTGGCCCAGTCGGCGGTGCACCGTTACGAAATCCGACATCGCCACCAGCGGGAAGTCCAGGCCGTACGGCTCACCTGTTGCGGGGTTGACCGATGATGGCCCCGTCGTGCCGCGACATCCACCGAGGATGTTCGCGCACACCACGAACCAGCGGTTCGTGTCGACCGCCTTCCCGGGGCCGATGAGATTGTCCCACCAGCCGGGTTTCCGGTCACCAGGCCTGAGGCCGGCGGCATGGGCGTCACCAGTCAGAGCGTGACACACGAAGATTGCGTTCGAACCCTGCGGGTTCAGCTTTCCGTAGGTTTCGTAGGCGACATCGACGGGCGCCAGCTCGGCGCCGCTGGCGAGTACCAACGGTTCGTTGGGAGTGAACAGCCGCGCGGTGGCGGAGACGGTGTTCAGGTTTTCGGTCACGTTCAAAGGCGGGTCCGGACGCATCGGGTGATGAGGAATCCTGTGCGTATCATGTCTCGCCCCTCAAATCGTTGGGTTCGGTTCTCGGATCAACTCCGGCATCCGTCCGGACGGTCGCGCGGGCGAGCACGTTCGAGGCCACCGAACTCACGATCAACATGGCTACGACGGTGACAGCGGTCTTCACCCACAGCATCAGGTCGAAACCATCACTGGCGGTCCAACCCAGGGCGGCCGCGACCAGGATCAGGGGAAGTCCCAGAGCGGTCGCCGGCCCGAGCGCGTTGATACGTGAGATGGCGTCCCTGGCCCTGAACTGCGCAACCGCGACGGACAGCACCAGCGCGGCCCCCAACACGGCCAACACGGCGGCCAGGATTTCGAGCACCATCATCTCCTCCCTCTGGTCATGATCCGTGCCAGCGCGATGGTGGCCAAGATCCCGAGTATCGAGGCCAGCAGAGCGGCATCCACCGAGACACTGGAACGGTGCAGCATCCCGAACATGGCGAGAATCCCGATGCAGGAGAAGAAGACCAGGTCACCCACCACCGCCCGCGTTGCGGAGTCGGGAGCGGTCATCACCCGCACCAGACCCAGGAGAACGGAGACGGCGAGCAGCCCGATCGCGGCCCAGATTGCGAGACTCATCTCTCCCCCTTCGGCATGCCGTGGCGTCGCAACGCATGCAGCAGGTGCCATTCCAACTCTGCCAGGCCACTGATGACGGAGGCGCGCTCCGAGTCGAACAGCGAATGAACGAAGACCGAGGGCTCCCGGGTCTCGTCACCGGGACAGATGCCGAGCACCAGGGTGCCCGGCGTGATCGTGATGGCGGATGCGAACATCGCGATCTCGAAGTCAGTGGTGGCACGCATGGGGTATTCCACGATGGCGGGGCCGGCCATCGGCCTGGGGCGCCACGCCGCCACTGCGACGTTCCACGACCCGATGACGATCTGGGTGGTCAGGTACCACCACCACGAAAGCAGTCTTAGAACCTGCATCATTCGCTCACCGCATCCACAGAGGCCACGTAGGCGGAGACGTCGATCAAACCGTGAGCGGCCGATTCGAACAGCGGCCACACCCAGCCGACGCCGAAGAACAACAGCACGGAGATTCCGATCAGCAGGGTCGATGGCCACTGCATCCGCCAGGACACCTTCGCGTCGCCGGTGATCGGGGTTGGCACGCCACGTGAGGTGGTGGGGTCGTCGGGCAGGTAGCTCTTCATGGGCGCTCCCCAGAATGCCTCGCGCCACAGGCGCTGCAGGGCCATCAGGGATGCGACGGAGGCCAAGGCTACGCAACCCATGAGAAGCCATCCCGTGACCGGGTCGGCCTGGGCGGATGCACCCAGCAATCCGACCTTTCCCCACAGCCCTGATGTCGGCGGCAACCCGACCAGCGAGGCCAGTCCGATGGCGAACACAGCCGCGAGCCACGGATCACGGCGCATCAACCCGGAGAGCCGGTCGAACCGTCCCGAACCGTAGACGTTCTCGATGGCGCCCGAGGCCAGCACCAGACCAGCCATGGTGATCATGTGGTGGACCATGTAGAAAAGTCCTGCCGCTACGGAGAATTCAGTCAGCACCACCAAGCCGATCAGGATCTGCCCGACCCCCGTGACCATCTGAAAGGCAAGCGATCCGCGGATCCGGGAATCACCGAAGGTCGAGAAAGCGCCGACGACGATCGTCGCCACCACCACGGCCGTCAGCACCGGAAGCCAGGGAGCCGGCCCACCGAAGATGGTGGCATAGACCCGGTAGGCGGCGTAGATACCGACCTTCGTGTGAATCCCTGCGAACAGGGACATGATCCCGGCAGAAGTCGCGGGGTAGGCGCGGGGCAGCCAGCCGTGAACGGGAACCACACCCCCCTTGACCAGCAGCGCGAACAGGATGATTGAGGTGGCCAGCGAGACCTGAGGATCTCCACCCCTGCCTGCCAGAGCCGCCAGGTTCACCGATCCGATGGCACCGTAGAGCAGACCAACGCCCATCACGAGGATGGTGGATGTGACTATGTTCACGATCACGAACATCCGTCCGATGCCGAGCCTCCGCCAGGATCCGGTCACCGCGATCAGCGCGTAGGAGGGCAGGAGCATCACTTCCACCCACACGAAGAGGTTGAACAGGTCACCGGTCAGGAGCGCCCCGTTGACACCCGTGTTGAGCAGCAGGATCAAGGGGACCACGAAACGGTAGCGGTCCTCCTTGGTGAGCATCAGGAATATGCCGGAGATCATGGTCAGGAAGGCTGTGACCACCAACAGCAGGGCGCTCAGGGTGTCGGAGACGAAGATGATGCCCATCTTCTGCTTGTAGGAGCCGATGGAGTGTGCCAAGGCTGGAGTGTTTTGGTGAAACACCAGGAGCGCCACTCCCCCAGCCAGCGTCACTGACGACACCAGCAACAGCGCAATGCGCTGCACAATGGGGCCCCGCAACAGTACGGTGGCCCACGCCGACAGGAGTGGGACGGCGACGAACAGAGGCAGGATGGCGGAGTTCATGCGCGGTGGGTCTCCCCCGTCTCAGGATGGCGCAGCATGTTGTCGTTGCGCCCGATGACGGCCATGGCGAGCATCAGGATGCTCGTGGCCAGGGTGATCACGATCGCGGTCAGAACGAAGGCCTGCGGGAGTGGATCCGCCACCGTGCCCGTACTGGTGCCATCGGTGATGGGTTCCGTCCGCCAGCCCGGCACGCCAGTGGTGAGCAGGACGAAGTTGACAGCGTGGCTCAGGAGCCCGAGCCCGAACACTGCGCGAACCATGGAACGCTGGAGCAGGAGGTACACCCCACCGGTGACCAGGACGAAGATCGTGGCTATCAGGATCATTTCTTGGTCTCCTTCGGACGGGTGCCTTCAGTGATGAAGCGAGTCCGGATCGCGGGACGCCGGGGACGTTCCCCCCGGACAGTCTCCAGCGGCCCCGGAAGCTCACCCTCCAGCAACTCGTCGATGCGTTCGCGGGTCCCCTCCCCTCCGGCCTGGGTACCCCGGGTGGCGCCCAGCACATTGAAGGAAACGAGTATCAGCCCCACGACCGCCAGGTACACGCCGGCGTCGAAGATCATCGACGTGGTCAGGTGGTTCCCCAGAATCTCCCCGTGGATCGGTTGCAGGAAGGAACCGGTCAGGAACAGGTCGAGTAGACCGGTGGCGACCGCCAGCATGACTCCTCCTCCGACCAGGAACAGGGGTAGCCGGGGCGGGCCCACGGAGCGGTCCTTGGCGGTCGACAGGTAGATCAGTCCCACCAGGGAAGCGGCCACCAGGGCCGCATTGAATCCTCCGCCCGGGCTGTTGTGTCCACGCCAGAACAGGACGGCGGAGATCACCACGAGCAGCGGGGTCATGAAGCGAAGCATCACCTGCAGGCTGACCGCGTTGGGCCATGCATCCATGATCGCGCGGTGCGCACGCGAGCGCGGGTCCTGGTTTATCTGCAGTGCCGTCACCGCAACCAAGTAGGGATCCTCACCTGGCGGGTCGATGTAGCGGTCCCTCACGGTCGAGAGCAGGGCCAGGATGGCGACCGCCGTCATGGCGAGCACGCTCAATTCGCCCAGGGTGTCGAATCCGCGGAACTCCACGAGGATCACGTTCACGACGTTGTCGCCCGAGGCAAGTTCCTTCGTTCGTTCAAGGAACTCCTTCGCCAGATCCGACTTGTCGCGCCGCGCCGTCAGGGCCCAGGTGAGGGCCGCAACCCCTCCGCCAACCAGCGCGGATGCGGCCAGGGTAATCAGGTTCCGGCCCCGGCGGCGCACCGGGAAACGGACCGGAAGCCGCTGGAGCACGAGCATGATCACGATGATGTTGAGGCTCTCCACCAAGAGCTGAGTGAGGGCTACATCAGGGGCCCCCAGGGCCAGGATCTGAACCGTCCCGAGGATCCCCACCGCCGACAACGACAGCACCGCTGCGATGCGCACCCGGGAAATGCAGACCCCGATGGTTGCCGCAGTGATCAGGACGAACACGACGACATCGATTGACTTGGTCAGTCCTGGTTGTTGATCCCGCAGGCCGGCGAGGTGGGCCGCCCAGCTGCCCGCCAGGCCGACCACTCCCAGCAAACCCAGGATCGGGACGATGTGCCGGGTGGCGGTGTCCGAGGCAACAGCGCGAGCCTGCAACGCGCCGAAACGACGGGTCCACTCTGTGATGTGCCACATGGCCTTGGAACCGTTGAGAGGGAATCGATGCTGCAAAATCCAATCGGCCAATGGCCTGCGCCGCCATGTGATGACGGATCCGAGGAGCAGGATGCCTACCGTCGCGTACAGCTCCGGGCCGGGGCCGTGCCACAGGGCCAGATGGGTCCCGGGGACAGCCCCACCGAGAGCTGCCCCGGCGGCCAACCTCACCGGGCCCGACAGCCCCCCGAGCCATGCGACCAGAGGCACGGAAACCAGGATCGGCAACGCCGCGCTTCCCGCGAGCAACGGATCGTGCATGTGTACTGAACGGTCCTCGTCCGTACCGTCGAAGAAGATCGCAAGCAGGACACGAGAGCAGTAGACGAAAGTGAGCACGGAACCCGCGACGGCCACCATGAAAGCCGCCCAACCGGTCCACGACGCCCCAGGGGTCCCCAGTAGCGAGGCCAGGATCGCCTCCTTCGAGACGAAACCCAGCATCGGTGGGATGCCGGCCATCGATGCGCATCCCAGCGCCATCACCGCGAAGCTGAAGGGCATCCGCCTGTACAGTCCGGGCGGGAAACGGCGAAGGTCGCGGGTGTCGGTGGCGTGATCGACCACACCCACCATCATGAACAACCCGGACTTGAACAGGGCGTGCGCGATGGTGTGCAGTACCGCTGCCGCGATACCGGCCTCGGTTCCCAACCCGATGCTCGCGGTGAGCAGACCCAGCTGGCTGACAGTGGAGTAGGCCATCAGCTTCTTGGCGTCGGTTTGTTCCAGGGCGAAGTACCCGCCAACGCAGGTGGTGATCAACCCGACCGTCACCAGAAGACCGTTCCAGACCGCGTTTGCGTGCACGACGGGGCTGAAACGCAGCAGCAGAAAAATGCCGGCCTTGACGACCGCCGCGGCGTGAAGATAGGCGCTGACCGGGGTGATCGCGGCCATGGCATCAGGAAGCCACACGTGGAACGGGAACTGGGCGGCCTTCGTGAAGCCGGCGAGGGCCACCAGAACAGCTATCAGTGTGGTGAAGCCAGGATCGGAAGCCCACACTTCGTGGGCGAACACTCCTGACAGCGAGGTAGTGCCGGTGCGCCACCAGATTGCGGCGATTGCAAGCAGGAGCAGGACACCACCGACAAATGTGATGAGGAGGGTGCGCATCGAGGCGCCTTCACCCGCGTTACCGGCGGACGCTATCAACAGGAAGGACGCCAAGGACGTCAGCTCCCAGCAGATGAACAACAACACCAGGTCATCGGCGAGTACGAGGACCTGCATCGAGAGGGTGAAGGCCGTCATCACCTGGTAAAAGGCGTAGTTCCTGCCGACCGAGAGGTAGCGCGTCGAGTAGAGGAACACGACCGCGCCGATCAGCAACGCAATGAAGCTGAAGACGAGACCCAGACCGTCCGCGGCGAAGGCCAGCCGGATGCCGAGAGTAGGCAACCAGTCCACGGCCCAGGCCGGCCGCTCCCCCGCCGCCACGGCACTGGCGGCGGGGGCCTCGAAAACGGCGGCAGCCACGTAGAGCGCCGACAAGGGCCACCCTGCGTTTCGCCCCAGGAAACGGACGAGCAGCGGGGTGGTGACGAAGGCCAGTGCGAGAAGGGCGACAGGAATGATTACAGGCATGGGCGTCGTCATCCTAGCAATCCGGCCAAGGATCGCTCTTGGTCAACTCACGAACCGGATGCCGAGAGCGCTTTCCACTCGTCCCACGAGTGGAGCCAGACCCCTATTCCCTCGGAGGGTTCCATCTTCTTCTTATCAGATCCGGTGAACTCCACGACGTCACCGATACTGGTGCCCTCATAGAGCCATCCGGCGTTGTCGGTGCTGAGCCCGACGCAGCCATGACTGACATTCGCCTTCCCCTGGGAGCTGACCGACCATGGGGCCGCGTGAATGAACTCACCCGTCCACGTGACCCGCATGGCGTAACGCACGTTCAGGTTGTAGGCCTCGGAGCTGCCCGAGGGAATCGAGATGGTTTCGGAGTCCATCTTCAGGCTGTCGTATTTCTCCAGGATCAGTTTCGTTCCGGAGCGGGTGTCGAAGTCTTCCTTCCCCGTGGTCGAGGGCAGGGTCTTGACCACTTCCCCGTTGTCAACGACGGTGGTGGTGTAGTTCGCAATGTCCACCTTGATGACACGCGAAACGTTCCTGATGGAGAAACTACCGGGGACGTCCTTCTTCAGCCAGGTGTTCTCGGTCGCCTGCACCCCCAGCCACTTCAAGTCCAGGGAAACCTTCGTTCCCGGTTTCCAGTACTCCTTCGGTCGGTAAGCCAGCTCGGTGTCGCTGAGCCATCCCCACGACCCCTCTTGCTCCGGAGTGACGGTGACCTTGGCGTGCTTCTCGATGGAGGCACGGTACTCCTTCGGAATGGCGCGGTTGAACTTCACGTACGCAGGCATTCCCACGCCCATGTTGTCATCCAGGTAGGCCAGGCTGAAAGTGGTCTCGGCAGAACCCGGTGAGACCGTCTTGAAGCTGGCCTCCTTCGCCGTGCCGTCGCTGGCGGTGGCGGTGAGCTTGTACTCCGTGTTCAGTTCGAGGGCCTTCGAGGGAGTCCAAGCGTCCTTCTCGAAGGTGCCCTCCACCGCTCCTCCCGGTCCCGTGACCGTGGCGTTGCTGATGGTTCCGTTCTCCAGGCTGAAGGTGACGGGATCACTGGGCAGGGCAGCGTCCGTCGAGGACGTGATGGTCAGGGCCCCGACCGGTGTGACCGGGGTGGACGAGGTCTCTTGGGTAGAGGATGCTACAGGGGTGGTCTTCTCGGAGGTGTCGTTGAGGGTCGTGTTCCCCGGGGAACAGGCTGAGAGCAGGAGCGTCGACCCCACCAGGGCTACGAACAGAGAGCGAAGGTGCAGGTTCATGATGACAAGAGTACGACCGCGATCCGTCAAGACGGGTTCGGCGCCTTCCCTGCGAACCCGATTGGCATCCCCGACCGTTCACCCGCTAAGCTACCCGAGCCGCGCGTTGAGCGGTTTCGGGCTGTGGCGCAGTTTGGTAGCGCACTTGACTGGGGGTCAAGGGGTCGCAGGTTCAAATCCTGTCAGCCCGACGATGTGATGTCTCAGGACATTGGTATGGCCTGAACCTTCGTTTTGGAGGTTCAGGTTTTTTCTTTGGGCTGATGGGTTGGTAGTCGCGGGTGGGGTCAATGGTGAGCTCACGCTCAAATCCACGACACGGTGAACCCGTTGCGTGGGTCCGCTTGTTTCCGGCTCCTTGGCCACGCTCAAAGACTCGGCGGGCCGGGACTCTAGTCCCGGCCCGCCGGGCGAATTGGTTCGGTTTTCCGTCGCAGCGAGAATCAGACGATCGCCTCTGCCACGTGCTGGACCAGTTTGGGAACCGGCACGTAGCGCGTGAGCTGGGTGATGTGCCGGGGTTCGAGTTCGGCGATGCTGGAGACACCCAGCAGTTTCATGGTGCGGACCAGTTCCTCGTGCAGGATCGCGATGGCGCGGTCGACACCCGCGCGTCCGCCGGCCATGAGACCGTACAGGTAGGCGCGCCCGATGAGCGTGAAATCCGCCCCCAGCGCCATGCAGGCCGCGATGTCGGCGCCGTTCATGATGCCGGTATCCACCATCACGGCGGCGTCCTTGCCGATTTCCTGGACCACGTGCGGCAGCAGGTGGAAGGGCACCGGGGCCCGGTCGAGCTGGCGACCACCATGGTTGGACAACAGGATGCCGTCGACGCCCGCGTCGACAAGTTTCTTGGCGTCGGTGACAGTCTGCACACCCTTGATGATGATCTTCCCGTCCCACATGCCACGGATGACGTCGAGATCCTGGTGGCTGATGGTGGGATCCATGGCGGAGTCGAGCAACTCCCCCACCGTGCCGCCAGTGGAGCTGAGGGAGGCGAACTCCAGCTTCGGGGTGGTCAGGAAGTCGAACCACCACCATGGACGCGGCAGGGCGTCGAGCACGGTTCCCAGGGAGATCTGCGGCGGGATTGAGAAACCGTTGCGCTTGTCGCGGAGGCGGGCGCCCGCGACAGGGGTGTCGACGGTGAACATCAGGGTGTCGAATCCCGCGTGCTTGGCCCGTTCCACCAGGCCGTAGGAGATTTCCCGCTTGCGCATCACGTAGAGCTGGAACCAGTTCCGGCCCAGTGGGTTGGTGGCCTTGACCTCCTCGATGGAGGTGGTGCCGAGGGTGGACAGCGTGAACGGGATGCCGGCGGCCCCGGCGGCTCCCGCCCCCGCAATCTCGCCTTCGGTCTGCATCAGGCGGGTGAATCCGGTGGGTGCGATTCCGAACGGCATGGACGACGGTCCGCCGAGAATCTCGCATGAGGTGTCGACGTCCTCCGCCGGGTGGAGGATGTCTGGATGCAGTTCAATGTCCTCGAAGGCGTGACGGGCCCGGGCGAGGGAGATCTCCCCCTCCGCCGCGCCGTCGGTGTAGTCGAAGGCAGCCCTCGGGGTGCGGCGTTTGGCTATCTTCCTCAGGTCCCAGATCGTCAGGGAGTCCTGGAGACGCCGTTTCTTGGCGTTCAGGGTTGGCTTCTTGAAGTGCAGCAGGTCGAATATCTCACTGGGCTTCGGGAACTGGCGCTTGACCATGAAGACCTCTTCCTCGGGGCTGGTTGCTCTATCGCTTGCGGCAACGCCCACTCGACATCGCCGCCGGAATTTATGGTAATCAAATATAGCTTAATTTATTAAGGGTAGCCTCTCTGGGTCGCCGCCCTGCCCCTCCGCAACGGTGTCGTGGCCTTCTGTGGGAAACACCGCACGGCATGATGGGGCCGGAGAGGAGACCACAATGACTGATCAGAAATCGACGATCGCCATCACGGGGGTTACGGGAAAACTTGGCGGGGCCGTGGCGAGCGGACTGCAGGACGTGGCTCCGTGGCTGAGGCTGCTGGTGCGTGACGCCGGCCGGGCGCCCGGGCTCGAGGGGGACGTGGCCGTGATGGAATACGGCGACGCGGAGGCTTCCCGCAAGGCACTGACCGGGGTTGACGTGCTCTTCATGGTGTCCGCGGGTGAGAACCCGGACCGGGTGCATCAACATCAGATCTTCGTGGAAGCCGCAGCCACCGCGGGGGTCGGGCACATCGTCTACACGTCCTTCCTGGCGGCCGCCCCGGATGCCACCTTCACCCTGGCCCGCGACCACTGGTACACCGAGCAGCACATTCGCGAATCGGGAATGGCGTGGACCTTCCTGCGCGACTCGTTCTACCTGGATTTCTTCCCCGGGATCGTGGACGAGCATGGTGTGATGCGCGGTCCGGCAGGCAACGGCCGCGTGGGCGCGATCGCCAGGCAGGACGTGGCGCGGTCGGCCGTGGCGGTCCTGCGCGACCCGTCATCCCACGCGGAGCGCACCTACGACATGACGGGCCCGGAGACGCTCTCGCTCACGGACATGGCCCGGATCATCGGTCAGACCCAGGGACGGAAGGTCACCTATCGGGAGGAAACCGTGGAAGAGGCCTACGCCTCGCGCACCCACTACGGCGCCCCGGCCTGGCAGGTCGACGCCTGGGTGTCCACCTACACCGCGATCGCCTCCGGGGAGCTGAACGTGGTCTCCGACAGCGTCCAGATCCTGACCGGGCGGTCTCCCATGAGCATGGCGGATCTTCTCGGGCAGGGCTGACCCGATGAGGCCCGGCTCCCGTGAGACGGAACTGGGGGCTGTGAAACAGTGGGGCCATGCAGAACCCACTGATCACTGTTTCTCAACTGGCCGCCCTGCGCCAGCAACGAGACATTACCCTTCTCGACGTGCGGTTCGGAGGACCGGGAAGTTCGGGCGGCCGGGAGCACTACCTCGAGGGACACATCCCCGGGGCGGTTCTGGTGGACATGGACACGGCGCTGGCTTCCCCGAGCATTGGTCCTGGCGGACGGCATCCGCTCCCCCACCCCGAGGCCTTCGAGGCGGCGATGCGGGCCGCGGGGGTCAGCAACGACCAGCCCGTCGTGGTCTACGACAACTGGAGGTCCATTGCCGCTGCCCGGGCGTGGTGGCTTCTGCAGCACCACGGGCACGGTGACGCGTTCGTCCTCGACGGTGGTCTCGGGGCCTGGCTGTCCGCCGGTCTTCCGGTGGAGCAGGGGGACATTTCTCCGGCATCGGGGGATTTCCGGCTGGGAAACAATCCTTCCTCCGCGGTGCTGGATGCCGATGGGGCGGCTGGGCTGGCCTCGGCCGGGGTGCTCCTGGACGCCCGCCCCGGGGACCGCTTCCGGGGCGTTGGTGAAACCGTCGATCCTGTGGCGGGGCACATTCCCGGGGCCCGTTCGCTGCCCGCGTTCGAACTTGCCGACGAGTGCGGATTCCTGCTGCCGGCCGACGAATTGCTGGAGAGGTTCGAGGCAGTCGGTGCCGGTGAAGGCAGGGTCGGGGTCTACTGCGGCTCCGGTATCCAGGCGGCACACGTCGCCCTGGCGGCGGTGGTCGCGGGGCTGCCGCTCCCGGCCCTCTACCCGGGGTCGTGGAGCGACTGGATCACCGATCCGACACGCCCCATCGCCACCGGGCCGTGAACCCCGCAACGCGTCCCGCGGCATTGGGACGACAGAATCGCAGCCGGCGATGACAGCGCACAGCGCTGGCGTGACCCGGGTTCTGTCCGGTCCGACCGCATCGGCGCGACTCCGGGGTTCCGAACGAGCGGGTCACTGCCGATTCCTGTGTTTTTCCCTGGCCCGGATCTCCATGTGGATGGGTGAACCGATGAAACCGAATTCCTCGCGGAGCCGGCGCTCGATGAAACGCACATAGGTGGCGTCGAACTGGCCGCTGGTGAACAACGCGAAGGTGGGCGGGCAGTTGCGTGCCTGCGTGCCGAAAAGGATGCGCGGCTGTTTGCCGCCGCGCACCGGGTGCGGGTGAGAGGCGGCCAGGCGCCCCAGGAAGGAGTTCAACCTGCCGGTGGAAACACGCGTTTCCCAGCCCTCTGCCGCAGCCTCGATGGCCCTGCTCAGTTTGTCGACGTTGCGCCCGGTCAGCGCCGAGATGTTGACCGTGGGCGCCCATCGGAAAGCCACCAGATCGCGTTCCATCTCGCGCTCCAGGTAGCGGCGGCGTTCCTCGTCGGTGAGATCCCACTTGTTGAAAGCGATCACCAGGGCCCGGCCCGTTTCCTCGACGTTCGTGAGGATCCTCAGGTCCTGGTCGGTGACCGGGGTCGAGGCGTCGATCACCACCACGCAGACCTCAGCGCGTTCGATTGCGGTCTGGGTGCGCAGGCTGGCGTAGAACTCATGTCCCGAGGCCTCCCTGACACGCTTACGGATGCCTGCGGTGTCAATGAGCCGGTACGCCCTTCCTCCGACCTCGACGATCTCGTCGACGGGATCGACGGTGGTTCCGGAAACATCGGAGACCACCGCCCGCTGCTGCTGGGCCAGCTTGTTCAGCAGCGAGGACTTGCCCACGTTCGGTTTCCCGACGATCGCGACCCGGCGCGGCCCGCCGATCTTCTCGAAACTCTCCCGGGGAGCCTCCGGCAGGACCGCGAGCACCGCGTCCAGGAGATCACCGGAGCCCCGGCCGTGCATGGCGGAGACGGGGTACGGCTCCCCCAGCCCCAGGTTCCACATGGTGGCGGCCATGGCCTCGTGGCGCTGGTCATCCACCTTGTTCGCGGCCAGGATCACGGGTTTCCTGGAACGCCTGAGCACCTTGACCACGGCCTCGTCCTCGTCGAGGGTGCCCACGGTGGCGTCAACGACGAACAGCACCGCATCGGCCATCGAGATCGCGAGTTCCGCCTGCTCCGCTATCTGTTGTGTCATGCCCTTGGCGTCCGAGACCCAGCCGCCGGTGTCCACCAGTACGAACTCACGACCATTCCAGTTCGCGTCGTACGAGACACGGTCACGGGTGACGCCCGGAACATCCTGCACCACGGCCTCCCTGCGGCCCAGGATGCGGTTCACCAGCGTGGACTTGCCGACGTTCGGACGACCCACCACCGCCACCACGGGCTTGATCGTGGATTCCTCGCTCATGCTTCGCCTCCTATCGCGGACCGACGCATCATCGTAGCCGCCCACCCCCAAACTTCTGGTGTTCCGCTACACTGGCGGCGTCCCGTTCCCGACGAAAGGCCCGGAAATGACAGGCTCGCAGCACCGCTGACCCCGCGCTGCACCGTAGAGCCAGTTCCGCGCTCCGGTCCGGCGCATCCAGCCGTTCCCGGGAGCCTCCATGCCTTCGTCCATCGTTTTCTCCGGCGTTTCCTACGCCTTCGACCACTCCCCCGCGCCCCTGCTGCGCGACCTCGACCTGACCATTCCGGTGACCAGGGTCGGTGTCGTCGGACGCAACGGCTCCGGCAAATCGACCCTGCTGCGGTTGATCGCGGGGGATCTGCAACCGACCGCTGGCACCATCACGGTTCCCGGCAGGACCGCTCGGCTGCCGCAGGACCTCCTGCAACGCGGCGAACACACCGTCGCCCAGCTCCTCGGGGTCGACGCCAGGCTCCGCGCCCTGCGCGCCATCGAGGCCGGGAGCATCGCAGAATCCGACTTCGAGATCGTGGGGAACGACTGGGACGTCGAGGCCCGTTCGCTGGCCCTGCTCGCCGCTAGGGTTCCCGGCCTGTGCTGCGAGAACCTGCTCTCCCGCAGGGCCGAAACCCTCTCGGGAGGAGAACTGGTGCTGGTAGCCCTGGCCGGGCTGGAACTGGACGGGGCACGCACCCTGCTTCTCGACGAGCCGACCAACAACCTCGACGCCACCGCCCGGGCAAGGCTGTACGACTGGGTCCGTGATTGGCACGGCGGGCTGGTGGTGGTCAGCCACGACGTCTCCCTGCTCCGCCTGATGGAGATGATCGTGGAGATCCACGACGGCACCGCCACCGTTCACGGCGGCAATTTCGATGCCTACCGGGAGCAGCTGCGAACCCAGCAGGAGGCCACCGAGCGGGCCGTCAGAACCGCCGAGCAGAAGCTGCGGGCCGAGCAGCGGGAGCGGATGCGGGTGCAGGTGGCCACCTCCCGCCAGGACCGCAAGGACCGGCAACGGTTCACCACCATCCGGCAGGGTCCGCGGCTGTCCGATCCCGAGTCCAAGTCGAGTGCTGAGGGGCGCCGGAGCCGGGCGAACAAGCTGGCGGCCCGGAAGGTCGACGAGGCCCGGGACGCGCTTCGAACCGCGGAGAAATCCGTTCGCCGCGAGCAACGGATCAGCGTCGATCTCCCAGAGCTGAGATCGACACGGGGCAGGGGGCTAGCGGAACTCATCGGCTCCAACCAGAGCATCCACGTCACCGGTGGGATGCGCCTGGGGCTGGTCGGTGACAACGGCGTGGGAAAATCAACCCTGCTCGGCCGAATGGTGCGGGACGCGACCTCCGGCCGGATCGGTTTTCTGGACCAACGCCTCGAGCTGGACGCTGACCTCCCGGTGATCGAATGCATCAAACGGGGCTGCCCGTCGGCTCCACCCCACGAGATCCGCGCCCGGCTGGCCCGGTTCCTGCTGCGCGGAGATGTGACGGAACGTCTCGTCGGCGCCCTGTCCGGGGGCGAACGGTTCCGGGTGGCGCTGGCCCGGGTGCTGCTCGCCGATCCCCCGGTGGAGTTGCTGGTGCTGGACGAACCCACCAACAACCTGGACCTCGAGAGCGTCGATGCCCTGGTGGATGGCCTCACCACCTATGCGGGAGCTCTGGTGGTCGTGAGTCACGACACCGATCTGCTGGGGCGCCTCCACCTGGACCGGGTGGTGGAGTTGTCGCGGGACGGCGAACTGCACGACCGGGATGGTGTGGTCCCATGACCGCGACCGCACCCGAACTCCAACCCTGATGGGTCAGTGGAGGTGCTGTACGCGGCGGAACTGGTGTTGACCCGGACTCAACAGTCCTGAGCCGCGTTCTCCACGACGTGAAACGCCGGTTCCTCGTAGGGGTGCGCCCGCCGCAGGGCGGTGACGACGGTGGCGCGCAGGCTTCTCGGGAAGGTGACCTCCACCCGGTTCTCCGCCACCATCTCCAGGTCACCCACCTTCCCGATGGCGGGATCGGCCCCCTCCAGGGGCCGGAACCGGCCCATCCCTGAGGCCACGAAGGCGCATGAGTCGTAGTTTCCGATGTGCCCGGCCCCGACCGTGAAAAGGGCGTCCAGCACGTGATCGGTGTCCGGGACGGGCACGTAGAACACGAGAACGTCAAGGGGCTCACGCATCAGGCACCAACTTCAGGATCTCCGCCACGACCTCGTCGAGACCCAGGTGCGTGGAGTCGATGACGCTCACCCCGCAGGCCGCCTCGGTGAAATTGGAGACCGTGGAGTCGTCGCGGTCCCGTCTGAGAATCGAATCCGTCACCGTGACCTGATCGGCCCGTTCCCCCAATTCCGCGGCCCGCCTCCCGATGCGTGCCGCCGCGTCGGCGGTGAGCAGCACCCGCACCTCGGCGTCGGGGGCCACCACCGTGGTGATGTCGCGTCCCTCCACGACCATGCGGCGGTCGTGTTCCGCGATGATCCGGCGCATGTGCTCGGTCAACACCCGGCGCACCTCCGGGACGACGGCCACCGCCGAGACGATCGCGGAGATCTCCGGTTTCCTGATCTCCTCCGTGACATCGCGGCCATTGATGCACACGCGGGGCGCATCCGGGTTCGTGATCATCCGCAGGTCTGCTGTTCTCGCCAGTTCCCCGATCCCGGTTTCGTCGGTGTGATCCAAACCCTGCCGGGCGAACTCACAGGCCACGGCCCGGTACATGGCTCCCGTGTCGAGGTAGGCGAGCCGGAGCTTTTGCGCCACCAGTTTCGCAGTCGAGGATTTCCCGACCCCGCTCGGCCCGTCCAAAGCGATCACCAGTTCATCCATCAGATTCCCTCCCGGTCCAGCCAGGCCCGCCAGCCGCGCGATTCCAGGTCTTCCCGGAACCGTTCCGCCTGGGGGCGTTCCACGGAGATGGACAGGTAGCCCACCTCTCGGACTGCGTCGTGGGTCAGTTCGAAATCCTCCACGTTGAACCCGAAGTCGCCGACGTCGCCGAACAAACTGGTCAGTGCGCGTGGCTCGTCGGGGATCTCGACGGTGACCGCCGCGAGTTCCTTCGGCGCCTGCCCGTGTTTGCCGCGCAACGCCATGGCGCCGTGCTGCCCGAGGGCCAGGAAGGCCTCGAGGGGTTCGGCCTGGTCGAGCACCCCGATCAGGTACTCGAGGTCCGCAGCCACCTCGTTCAGTTCCCTCCGGATGGCCGTGGAATTGGTCGTGATGATCTGCCGCCACAGTCCCGGATCGGAACCGGCGATGCGCGTCACGTCCCGGATGCCCTGCCCCGCCAGAATCAGGTTCTCCCCCGGCACCCCGCGCAGGTGTGATGCGGTGAGGATGCTCATCAGGTGCGGCACGTGACTGACCTGGGCGACGGCCTCGTCGTGGAGATCCGCGTCAAGTTCCACCACGCGCGCCCCGCAGAGACGGGCCAGCCGGTGGACCACATCAACATCCTCGGGGCTGTTGCAGGCCTGCGGGGTGATCACCCAGGTGCGATCCGTGAACAGGTCGGCGGAGGCGGTCAGGGGCCCGGTGAGCTGGGAACCAGCCATCGGATGGCCGGGCACGTACCGCTCGGGGTGGTCGCTGGCGGCGGTCACCGCCCGGATAATGGAGGATTTCACCGATCCGACATCGGTGATCACGGCCTCTGGGTGGCGTTCCAGCATCCGCGTCACAACCCCTGCGATCGCCGCCGGGGGTGCGGCCACCACGACAGTGTCGACCGGTTCGTCGTCCGTGGCCACCCGTCCCGCCCCCAGACCGGCGGCGACCCTGGCGTGCGAGGAGTTCAGATCCTCCAGCAGGACATCGGCCCCGGCTCTCGTCAGGGCCATCCCGAGTGAGGAACCGACCAGCCCGGTCCCGACGATCCTCACCCTCATCGGTCCGACTCCGGCATGTTCAGTGGACGCGGCCCTTGGTAGTCGGGTCCGTAAGCCCCCGGGGCGGGGCGTCGTTTGCGGATTGGTGCGCTGACCCCGGGAGCGAGGCGGCGGGAGAGCACCAGGAAACCGGTGTGGGCGGAGGTGCCGTGTCCGGGGCGGATCGCCAGGCCCTCGGCGTGCCAGTCGCGGACCGTCGTCTCGGTCGCGGTCGGTTCGGTGAAACCACCGTGGGCACGGAAGGTGTCCATCACCCGGCCGAGCTGCGTGGTCGTCGCGACATAGCAGCAGATCACCCCACCCGGGATGAGCCGCTCCCCCACCGCAGCCACGCACTCCCAGGGGGCCAGCATGTCTAGGATGGCGCGATCGACGGGCTCGTCCGCTATCACCTCCACCAGGTCGCCCACGGTCAGTTCCCACGCGGGGTGTTCCCCGCCGATGAAGTTCCCGACGTTCCTGTGGGCGACGTCGGCGAACTGCCGCCTGCGTTCGTAGGAATGCAGTTTCCCGCCGGGACCGATGGCCCGCAGCAACGCCAGCGACAGGGCTCCCGAACCGACCCCCGCCTCCAGGACCCTGGCCCCGGGAAAGATGTCTGCCCACATCACGATCTGGGCGGCGTCCTTTGGGTAGATAACCGCCGCCTCCCGGGGCATCGCCACCATGTATTCGTTCAGCAGGGGCCGCAGCACCAGGTATTCGGTGCCGCCCGCGGAGCGCACCGTCACGCCCTCGGGACCGCCGATCAGGTCGTCGTGCCTGACCGCCCCCTTGGTGGTGTGCCAGACGGCTCCCTCCTTCAGAACCACCGATTTCCTGCGTCCCTTGGGATCGGTCAGCGTCACCCGCTCCCCCACCACGAGCGGCCCGGTCCGGACCCCCGACAGATTCACCACTGATCCCTCCAGATCTTCTCCAGGCCTGCGAAATCCAGGCCCGTCAGGCCGCCTTCGCGCAGCACTCTTCGTGGTGCCGCCCCGGGACGACCCAGCAACGGCACGGCCAGGACCACTGCTCCCGTGGCGGATGCCGCGTCGGTTCCCGGCACCGAGTCCTCGATGATGATGACCTCCTCCGGTCCCACACCCAGACGCCGCATGGCCTGGAGGTACCACTCCGGATCCGGTTTGGGATTTTTCACGTCATCCCCGTCGACGATGAACTCGAACTCGGGCACCACCCTCGCGATCACCGACATGATCCGTTTGTTGCTGGAGGTGTACATGGCACACGGCACCCCGTGGGCGCAGATGTCGGTCAGCAGCTCGCGGGCGCCGGACAGGAACGGGATCTCACCCGCCTCGAAGCGGGCGCAGATCCGTGCGTGCAGTTCCTCGTAGGCCTGGGCGACGGTGATTGCGCCCGAGCAGGACTCGGAGATCCGCTGCGCTGTGACGGCCGCGGGCTCCCCGATCTGGGTCTTGAACTGCTCCTCGGGCCACGATGCGCCGTGCCGGGCGAGCATGTCCTTCTCGTGTTCGATCCACATCGGTTCCGAATCGACCAGGGTGCCGTCGAAATCCCACAGCACCGCCCGCAGTCGTCGCTGTTCCATGATTCCTCAGTTGGCGTTGAAGTACTTGGCCTGCGGATGGTGCACCACCATCGCGTCGGTGGACTGTTCGGGGTGCAGCTGTAGCTCCTCGGAGAGCTCCACCCCGATGCGTTCGGGTTTCAGCAGGGTCACGAGCTTCCTCCGGTCCTCCATGTTCGGGCACGCCGGATAGCCGAACGAGTACCGCGACCCGCGGTAGGCTTGGTCGTGAATGGCCGCGTCCACCGTGGATTCCTCCGAGATGAAACCCAGTTCCATGCGCACTCGGTGGTGCCAGAACTCGGCCAGGGCCTCGGTCAGCTGCACGGAGAGGCCGTGCAGCTCCAGGTATTCGCGGTAGCGGTTGGACTCGAACAGGCGCTGGGTGCCCCTGGCGACCTCGGCGCCCATGGTCACGAGCTGCATCTCCAGCACGTCGGGACCGAGTTCCCGGGTCTCGTCCGCGTCTCGGAAGAAATCTGCCAGGCAGAGCCGGGAATCGCGGCGCTGCCTGGGAAAGTCGAGGCGCGTCAGTTCCCGGGACGGATCGTCGGGGTCACCGACGACGAGGGTGTTTGCCTCGCTGTGGACGGGGAAATAGCCGTAGACCACGGAGAAGTTCGCCAGCTGTTCAGTGGTGATACGGTCCAGCCACATCCGCAGGCGTGGCAGGCCCTCCGTCGCGACGAGTTCCTCGTAGCCCGGGCCATTCTTGACGGGTTTGAGCCCCCACCTGCCCAGGAAGGTGGCACGGTGATCGAGCCACTGGGCCACGTCCGCGATGGGCAGTCCCCTGACCACCCGGGTGCCCCAGAACGGCGGCGTCGGTACGTCGATGCGGCGCTCCACGTCGTCGGAGCGGCGGGTGTCGATCTCCCGCTGCGCCACCACTTCGGCCTTCTTGTAGCGGCGTTTCTTGGGTTCCGGGAGTTTCGCGCCCGGCACTCCCTGTTTCACCGCCATCACGGCGTCCATCAGGGCGAGCCCCTCGAAGGCGTCCTTCGCGTAGCGAACCTCCCCGTCGAACATGTCGTTGAGGTCGTGTTCCACGAAGGCTCGGGTCAGCGCGGCCCCGCCCAGCAGCACCGGGTACTTCTCCGCCAGGCCGAGGCGGTTCAGTTCGGCGAGGTTGTCCTTCATCACGAGCGTGGACTTCACCAGCAGGCCCGACATGCCGATGGCATCGGCCCCGTTGGTCTCGGCGGCGTCGATGATGGCCTGGATCGGTTGTTTGATACCGATGTTGATGACGGTGTAACCGTTGTTGCTGACGATGATGTCGACGAGATTCTTGCCGATGTCGTGGACGTCCCCCCGCACCGTGGCGAGCACCAAGGTGCCCTTCCCGCTGCTGCCCTCGACTTTGTCGATGTGTGGTTCGAGGTGGGAGACGGCAGTTTTCATGACCTCGGCGGACTGAAGCACGAACGGAAGCTGCATCTGCCCGGAGCCGAAGAGTTCACCGACCACCTTCATGCCGGCCAGCAGGTCCTCGTTGATGATGTCGAGGGCCGCCTTCCCGGTCAGGGCCTCGTCCAGGTCGGCCTCGAGACCCTTGGCCTCCCCGTCGATGATGCGGCGCTTCAGCCGCTCCGCCAGGGGCAGGGCCGCCAGTTCGGCGGCCCGGGATGCCCGCACGGAGGCGGCGGTGACCCCCTCGAACAGTTCCAGGAAACGGGTCAGCGGGTCGTAGCCGTCGCGGCGGCGGTCCCAGACCAGGTCGAGGGCCACTTCCCGCTGCTCCTCGGGGATGCGTTCCATCGGGACGATCTTCGCCGAGTGCACGATGGCCGAGTCCAGTCCGGCGGCTACGCATTCGTGCAGGAACACCGAGTTCAGCACCATCCGGGCCGCGGGGTTGAGCCCGAAGGACACGTTCGAGACCCCGAGCGTGGTCCGCACCCCCGGGTAGCGGCGCTTCAACTCGCGGATCGCCTCGATGGTCTCGATGCCGTCACGGCGGGTTTCCTCCTGCCCAGTGGCGATCGGGAAGGTCAGGCAGTCGACGAGGATGTCACCGATGTCCATGCCCCAGGTTCCGGTCAGCTCGTCGATCAGGCGCGAGGCGACCCGCAGCTTCCAGTCGGCGGTGCGGGCCTGTCCCTCCTCGTCGATGGTCAGGGCGACCACGGCAGCGCCGTGTTCCGCCACCAGCGGCATGACGCGGGCGAAACGGGATGTGGGGCCGTCGCCGTCCTCGTAGTTGACGGAGTTGATCACGCAGCGCCCGGCGAGCTTCTCCAGACCCGCCTGAAGGACCTGCGGTTCGGTGGAATCCAGCACGATCGGCAGGGTCACGGCCGTGGACAGCCTCCCGGCCAGCTCCTCCATGTCGCTGATGCCGTCGCGGCCGACGTAGTCGACGCACAGGTCCAGCACGTGTGCGCCGTCGCGCGCCTGCCCCTTGGCGATCTCCACGCAGTCGTCGGTGTTCCCGGCCAGCATCGCCTCCCGGAACGCCTTGGAGCCGTTCGCGTTGGTGCGTTCCCCGATGTTGAGGTAGCTGAGATCCTGGTGGAACGGCACCTCCACGTACAGCGACGAGCAGGTTCGCTCCGTCGTGACCTCGCGGGGACACACCTCACGACCCCCGAAGCGTTCCGCGAGCAGCCGGATGTGGGCCGGGGTGGTTCCGCAGCACCCGCCGATCACGCACAACCCGTAGTCGTCTAGGAAGGTCGCCAAGGCGTCCACCAGCGCCTCGGGACCGAGCGGGTAGACCGCGCCTTCCGGGGTCAGTTCGGGCAGGCCCGCGTTGGGCATGGCGCCGATGCCACAGGACACGTTGCGCGACAGGTACCTGAGGTGTTCGCTCATCTCGGCCGGCCCGGTGGCGCAGTTCAGACCGATCACGTCGACGCCGAGGGCCTCCAGGGTGGAGCGGGCCGCCCCGATCTCGGAGCCGAGCAGCATGGTGCCGGTGGTCTCGACGGTGACGTTGACCAGGATCGGTAGGTCCACCCCGAGCCTGGACCGGGCGCGTTTCGTGGCGATCACCGCGGCCTTGGCCTGCAGGAGGTCCTGGCAGGTCTCGATCTGCACGGCGTCGACACCGCCCGCGATCATGGCCTCCACCTGGGCCTGGTAGGCGTCACGGATGTCGGCGAAGGCGATGTGCCCCAGGCTGGGAAGTTTCGTCCCGGGACCCACCGAGCCGAGGACGAAACGCGGTTTATCGGTGAACTCATCGGCCGTCGCCCGGGCAATACGCGCCCCGGCCCCGGCCAGTTCCGCCAGGCGATCCACGATGCCGTACTCGGCGAGCGCGGCCAGGTTGGTGCCGAAAGTGTTGGTCTCCACGCAGTCGGAACCCGCCTCCAGGTAGGCGCGGTGCACTGCCGAGACCACATCGGGCCGGGTGAGGTTCAGGACCTCGTTGCATCCCTCGAGGCCCTGGAAGTCGCGTTCGAGGTCGAGATCGCCCTGGGCCTGCAGCATGGTGCCCATGGCCCCGTCGGCCACGAGGACACGGGAGTTCAGCAGGTCACGAAGTTTGGTCACGGCGGGCCATCCTACCTG
>CALLVV010000089.1 GCA_938012815.1 uncultured Propionibacteriaceae bacterium | reverse complement strand
CGGAGCCCTGCTGCCAGAGTTGTGGTCTTCCCTTGGACAAGGAGACGGATTACGGCGCCGAGGCTGATGGTACGAAGTCGGAGGAGTACTGCACCTGGTGCTACCCGGACGGGTCCTTCACCGGCGAGGAGTCGCTGGACGCTTTCATCGAACACAGCGCCCCGTACATGGCGAAGGCGGCCGGCATCTCCGAGGACGAGGCCGTCTCCTACCTGGCCGTTGTCCTGCCGACGCTCGGGCGGTGGGCGGACCCGGACGGCAGGGCGCGTCAGGATGCTCGATAACCCCGTCCCCGGCCTCGCGGTGGTGCAGATCCACGACGCCATGGCCCGCGCGACCTTCCACCTGCTGGTCCACTCCGGCGGTCGCAGGGAAGCCGTCGACGTCTTCGAATGGGTGCGCGACCGGTGAGGGATGCGTGGCAGCGGCGGCTTTCCCCGGCCTCGGTGCCCAAGGGATGGGGTGGCGATTCCTGGTGTGGCTGGCCCTTTCAACCCGGTCCGGGCCGAGCAGCTCACCCGGTGGCTTCCTACGACCGTGGGCAACCCGGGTGCACGAGCGGACGGCGCGTGCACCGTGCTCAAGAAGTCGTGCATGAACGTGCACGAATCTTGCGTTTTCCCTAGTGAAAGGCTTGGCTGTGCCTGTTCGAATAGTTCGGACAATGGTGGGGTCCCGCCTCGCCAGATCCCCGTGATGGCGCCGCCACGGCGGCGCCCATGACAAAGTAGTCAGAACTGGAGTTCTTAGAGATGTTCGCCATCTTCCTGTCGGAAGCAGTCGGTTCGATGCTGCTGATCCTCCTCGGCTGTGGCGTGGTTGCCAACACCGCGCTGACCAAGTCCAAGGGTCACGGAACCGGCTTTTTGTTCGTGAACTGGGGGTGGGGCCTCGCGGTGTTCGTGGGTGTCATCGCCTCCGCCAAGTCCGGTGGCCACCTGAACCCGGCGGTCACCATCGGTCTGCTCGTCAATGACATCGCCCAGGGAAAGCCCGCCATGGACTTCGGCACGGTGATGGCCTACCTCGGTGGCCAGTTCGTCGGTTCGCTGCTCGGTGCCTTCCTGTGCTGGGTGGCCTACAAGCAGCACTTCGACGAGGAACCCGATCAGGGTGCCAAGCTCGGTGTGTTCTGCACGGCACCCGCCATCCGCAACCCGCTGTTCAACCTCCTCACCGAGATCATCGGCACCTTCGTCCTGGTCTTCGTGGTCATCGCATCCGGCCTCTACACCACCAACACCAAGGGCGATGCGGTCAACCTCGGCTGGCTGGGTGCGTTCGGTGTCGCCCTGCTGATCGTCGTCATCGGCACCGGCCTCGGCGGCCCCACCGGATATGCCATCAACCCCACCAGGGACCTGTGCCCCCGCATCATGCACGCCATCCTGCCCATCAAAGGCAAGGGCGATTCCGACTGGAGCTACTCCTGGGTCCCGGTCGTCGGACCCATGATCGGCGGCCTGCTGGGTGGTCTGCTGGCAGCCCCGCTGCTGGTCTTCCCGCTGCAGTGATCCAACCCAGCCCCGAAAAGATACCGGCGTTTCACGAAGGAGCCATCACATGACAGACACCACGTACGTGCTCGCCATTGACCAAGGAACCACGTCGTCGCGCGCGATCATCTTCGACCACGCAGGCCGCATCGTCTCCGTGGGGCAGAAGGAACACGAACAGATCTTCCCCCGCGCCGGCTGGGTGGAGCACGATGCCATCGAAATCTGGGGCAACGTCCGTGAGGTCGTCGCCCAGGCTCTCGCGAAAGCGCAGCTGAACAAGAACGACCTGGCCGCGGTCGGCATCACCAACCAGCGCGAAACCACCCTCGTGTGGGACAGGAAAACCGGTGAGCCCGTCTACAACGCAATCGTCTGGCAGGACACCCGCACCCAGAAGATCGTCGAGGAACTCAGCGGCGAGCAGGGAACCAACCGGTACAAGGAGATCGTCGGGCTGCCGCTGGCCACCTACTTCGCCGGACCGAAGGTCAAGTGGATCCTCGACAACGTCAAGGGTGCCAGGGAACGCGCCGAGGCCGGCGACCTGGTGATGGGCACCATGGACACCTGGGCGCTGTGGAACCTCACCGGGGGTGTGAACGGTGGCGTGCACGTCACCGACGTCACCAACGCCTCCCGCACCATGCTGATGAACCTCAAGACCCTTGACTGGGAGCCCTCCATCGCTGCCGACATGGGCATCCCGATGTCGATGCTGCCGGAGATCAGGTCGTCTGCCGAGGTCTACGGCGTGTGTCGCCCGCAGGGTCTCCTGGCCGGTGTCCCGGTGGCGGGCATCCTCGGTGACCAGCAGGCCGCGACCTTCGGGCAGGCCTGCTTCGAGAAGGGCATGGCGAAGAACACCTACGGCACCGGCTGTTTCATGCTCATGAACACCGGCGAGGAGATCGTCCCCTCCAAGAACGGGCTGCTGACGACGCTGTGCTACAAGATCGGCGACGCGAAACCCGTCTACGCGCTGGAGGGTTCCATCGCGGTGGCGGGGTCGCTGGTGCAGTGGCTGCGTGACAACCTGCGGATGTTCGACTCCGCCCCCGAGGTCGAGGCCCTCGCGGCGACGGTCGACGACAACGGTGGCGCCTACATCGTGCCCGCGTTCTCGGGTCTGTTCGCACCCTACTGGCGGGCCGATGCGCGCGGTGCGCTGGTGGGTCTCACCCGCTACGTCAACCGTGGTCACATCGCCCGCGCCGTCCTGGAGGCCACGGCCTTTCAGACCCGCGAGGTGCTGGACGCCATGGAGGCCGACTCGGGTGTGAAACTGACCGAGCTGAAGGTCGACGGTGGCATGACCGCCAACGAAACCCTCATGCAGTTCCAGGCCGACCAGCTCGGCGTCGACGTGGTGCGTCCCGTCGTCGCCGAGACCACGGCGCTCGGCGCGGCCTACGCGGCGGGCATCGCCGTCGGGTTCTGGAGTGGTGAGCAGGACGTCATCGACAACTGGGCCGAGGACAAGCGCTGGGACCCGGAGATGGACGAGGCCGAACGCGATCGCCTGTACCGCAACTGGAAGAAGGCCGTCACCAAGACCCTCGACTGGGTTGATGCCGACGTGATGGAGTGAGCTGATGATCGAAACGGGCCGCGGGGAAACCCACGGCCCGTTTCCCGTACCCGGGGACGTGGGATCATGGCCTCATGTCAGACACACCCGAGCCCACACCGGCCAGGCCGCGACGCATCGTCGTCGGGGTGTCCGGTTCCATTGCCGCATACAAGGCCCCCTTCGTCATCAGATCGCTTCGGGAGGCCGGGCACGAGGTCAAGACGGTGCCCACCGAGGCGGCGCTGCGGTTCATCGGCGCCCCCGCGTTGGCGGCCGTCTCCGGGGGGCCGGTGTCGTCGGGGGTCTTTGACGACCCCGCTGCCGTCGAGCACGTCGCGGTGGGGGAGTGGGCGGAGCTCGTGGTGGTCGCTCCTGCATCGGCGGATCTGCTGGCCCGTGTCGCGGCGGGACGGGCCGACGACCTGCTCACCGCGACGATCCTCACCACCACCGCACCCGTGATGCTGGCCCCCGCCATGCACACCCAGATGTGGCTCAATCCGGCCACCCAGGAGAACGTCGCGACGCTGCGCCGCCGGGGTTTGACGGTGCTCACTCCTGATTCCGGGCGCCTGACCGGCAAGGACTCCGGGGTGGGGAGGCTGCCCGACCCTGACCGGATCGTCACCGAGGCCCTGGCTGTGCTGGAGGCCTCCGAGGCCGAGGGCAGGTCCAACGGCCTGGAGGGGCGGCGCGTGGTGGTTTCGGCGGGCGGCACCCGTGAACCGATCGATCCGGTGCGGTTCCTCGGGAACCGTTCCTCCGGGCGGCAGGGTTGCGCCATCGCTCGGGCCGCAGCGGTCCGTGGGGCGCGCGTCACCCTCACCGCAGCGCACGTCGACCCCGACGTCCTGGCGCAGCTGCCGGCTTCCGTCGAGGTGATCCCGGTGAACACGGCTCTGGAACTCAACGACGTCGTGCGGCACCTCTGCACTGACGCCGACGCCGTCGTCATGGCCGCTGCGGTCGCGGACTACCGGCCCGCCACCGTGTCGGCCGCGAAGATCAAGAAACACGGCCTGGATGACGACGAGACGGGGCCCGTCCCGCCGCCCGTGATCACCCTGGTGGAGAACCCCGACATCCTGGCCGGGCTGGTCGCCGACCCACCCCGGGGCGAAAACGGACGAACCCTCGTGGTCGGGTTCGCGGCCGAGACCGGCGACGAGGACGGTGACGTGCTGAGCCACGGAGTCGCGAAGGCGTGGCGGAAGGGCGCCGACCTGCTGGCCGTCAACGCCGTCGGCCCCGCTCTCGGGTTCGGTGACGTGCCCAATGCGGTCGTGGTCCTGGATGCCCAGGGCCGCGAGGTGATCCGGGCCTCCGGCAGCAAGGACGACGTGGCCAGGGCGCTGGTGGACCTCATCGCCGAACGCCTGGAAAACAACTGATCACAGTCCCAACCGCGATCGCCCGTCGATCCTGCCCGCGGCTGCGGTGGTCCGCACCGGGGACTTCCTCCATGTTCCCCGGGCCGGGGCCACGCCTGGATCGCCACGGATTCTTGCTACTGGCCGCAAGATCTGTGGCGGTTCATCCGTGCATCACCAGCTCTCCCCGGTTTCCACAACCGTTTTGAGGCCGCTGAGCACGAACATCCAGGCTGCCCCGACGTTCTTGGCCGTGTTCGGGGAACTATCGAGGCGGTCATGGATCACGGTGAGACAGCAGTGGCCGCCTTCTTGGGGCTCGATGAGCCAGGTGACACGGCTGGCAGGTTCGTCCACCGAAGGTGGGTGATAGAGCGAACGCCAGGTGATCACGAATCTGTGGTTGGGATCCGATTCCAGTACCTCCCCGTCGACCAAGGGAGCGTCGGTCGAGCGATAGACGCATGGTGAGCCGGGTTGCGTGGTCGTGTCGATGCTGGATCCAAAGAAGTAGCGACGGGTGAATTCGGGTTTCGTGATGGCCTCCCAGATTGCCTCGGGAGCGGCCTTGATGAAGATGCGGTGCACCTGTGTGGATGTCATGAATCCTCCAGCTCTTGTTTCAACTCCACCAGGATGGATGCCTGGTGGGCGGTGTACTTGTCGATCCAGCGGGCGTGGATCTGTTGGATAGGAACAGGATTGAGAAAATGCCGTTTAACGCGACCGTCGCGTTGCGTGGTTATCAGCCCGGCTTCCTCCAGAGTGTGCAGGTGTTTCGCGATGCCGAATCGCGTCATCTCGAAGTCCTTTTCCAGATCCGTCTGGGTTAGGCCTCCCTCGGTGAACAGCCGGTCGAGCAGTGCGCGCCTCGTGGGGTCCGCCAAGGCCTTGAAAACCTCATCCATGTCCACCCTGAGAAAATATGTGACTTAATGGTCACGTGTCAAGAGGAGGGCGTGAAGGTTGTGGATCCGCTTGCCTTCTCGTCGTTCGCTTGCGCTCCAGGGGGAGCGGGTGACAAGAAAACAAGCGCATGAGGATCTTCTCGAAGCTGGTGAGCTGACCTGCTCGCTCGTCGTGGTCCGGCTCAACCAGCTTCGAAAGAGGTATGCTCACGTGCTGGCTCAACCGGCTCTGAGCCCGATCTCCCGGTCGTAGTGGGCGATCACCTTTCTGGTAGGTAGTCTGAGCCCAGAGCACTGAGAAGAAGAGGCTCGTCACGGCCGGCAAGTTCGACGTTGAGGAGCGCTGGCCCGAACTGCTCGTGCAGCAGCATGTGTTGTGACCAAAGCCGCTGGAGCAGCGCCCCTCACCGATGTGATGAACCTTGGTCCCGAGGCGTGGAGCATCCGGAGCACGGACACTTCATTCACCGGGCACCGAATCATTCGTGACGTATCCGCTCCCCCGATAGTTCGACGGTGACACTCCGAACACCGCCTTGAAGTAACGGGCCGCATGTCCACGGCTGCGCCATCCCACTTTGTTCATCGCCTCGGCTATGGGGAGGTCGGTTTCCCGCAACAGTGCGGCCAGCAGACGTGCGCGAAGGTACATCAGGAAACGCATCGGGGTGCGGCCGAACCTGCGAGTGAACACTCGCCCGAGCTGTGACACCGAAAGATGGACCAGCGCAGCGAGTTCGTCCAGTCGCCAGTCGTGTTCAGGTCGCTCAGCCAACAGGCGCGCGGCCTGTTGAGCGGCGGAGAGGCTCATCGTCGCCTCCTGCGGTTTCCTCGTGTGGGCGGGGCAGGCGGCGACGATCCCGTCGTCTTGAACAGGTCCACCCAGGCCTTCGGATGCATCATTCGGGGTAGGGCTGAGGCATCGATGCCGTGTCTTCCGAGCCAGGCCCGGGCCGCCTGCGGTGAAGGGAAGGAAGTGGCGCGAGCAAGGATCTGGGCCAGTCCGTTTCCCGGCCCGGTGTAGATGCGGTGGACCAGGGCGTGGAATCGACACTGCTCAGTCACCGGTAGCAACGGGTGCTCGCGACGGTGGATGGTGAGAATCCCGCCATCCACACCAGGACGTGGAGTGAAAGCCCGTGCGGGGACACGACCATGCAGGGTGAACGTGAACCACGGTGCCCATTGCGCGGTCATCATGGTGGCCCCACCCACGCCAGCCCTGCGGCGGGCAACCTCCCACTGGGTCAGCAGGACGGCGTCGCTCCAGGCGAAGGAGTGCAAGAGGTGTCTCAGTATCGCGGTGGTCTGGTGGAAGGGCAGATTCCCCACCACCACGTGGGGATGGCTCGGCAGCCGATGGGTGAGGAAATCACCTGACACCACCTCCACGTGTGAGGGAAGGCGACAGCGCAGCCTCTGCTCCAGGCGGGCGTCGATCTCGATGGCCGTCACAGGGCGGCCGAGGCGCGCCAGCGGTACGGTGAGTGCGCCGTCGCCCGCTCCGATTTCGATGATGGGTCCGCGGGTTGCTGCGACGAGTTCAACGAAGGTGGCGATGACGGCTGGGTCGGTGAGGAAGTTCTGGCCGTGTTCGTGACGGCCGTGATGAAAAGTGGGCACTGCTTGCTCCGTGATGGTCGTGGAGCCGGGCATGCTGAAAGACGCAGCCCGGCATGGGGGCCGGGACGGGAGCAGCGACGGGGCGCTCCCGCGGTCAGCGGCTGCGCAGACGCAGCAGAGCAGTGCAGAGGATCAACATGGTGTTCAGCATAGGGAGTCCGCCCTTGAGGGAACCAGCGGGAAGCCGCTGTGGAGGCAAAGACGCGCAGATGTGTATCAGCCCCGCGGTTTGCACAGGGCCCTATTTTCTCCTGTCCTTTCCGTCCGCTGGTCGAGCCGGACTGCTCGCTCCGCATCACAGACCGGCTCGACCAGCGGAGGGAAGGCTCAGTGCCATGCTTTACAGGAGGCGTGCAGCCCCGATCAGGCGCCAGGAATCCTGGTCACCGCTCCCTTATCGCGACCTTGGACACCCCAGGGCTACAGTCGCTGAGGTGACGACGCTTGCACTGCACGAGTGGGGGAATCCCGCGGCTCCAGCCCTGCTTCTGGTCCACGGCCTGACGGAATCGGCCGCCGCCTGGCCTGACGCGGTGGCTCGCTGGTCCTCCCGATACCACGTTCTCGCGGTGGACCTGCGGGGGCACGGGGCGTCCCCACGGTGGGACGACGACTCCCTGACCCGGGCACCGCAGACCATGCAGGAAGACCTCGAGCGGGTGATCTCCTCGCTCCCGGAGCCACCGGTCGTCGTGGCGCACAGCCTGGGAGGGCTCATGTCGCTGCGAGTGGGCGTGGCCCGGCCCGACCAGGTGCGGGCACTGGTCCTGGAGGACGTCGCGCGTCCCACCGGACACTGGGGCCCGGCCTCTTGGTTCGTGGAACACCAGGAGCGGTTCCTGGATGCGTTCGCCGCCGATGGTGGCGCGGCCGAGCGGGAACGGATGCGGCACGAGACCTCATGGAGTGATGCCGAGATCGAGGAGTGGGCGAGGTGCAAGGAGCAGGTCGACCGCCGTTTCATACGCGAGGGCACCTATCTCGGCGAGGCCGACCTCGTCAGCGCGGTCAACCAGCTGACGATACCGACGCTGTACCTGGCACCCCGCCACGGCGACATGGCCCCGGACCCCTCCGATGTGACCAACCCGCTCGTGCGCCTGGTGTTGATCGACGGCGTCGGCCACTGCGTGCGGCGGGACGCCCCAGAGACCTACCACGGACTGGTCGACCCCTTCATCGAGGAGACCTTCGGCAATACCAGCCGGTGACCCGCACTCCCGTCGCCGATCCCCCGTGCACGAATCGCGGAAGAAGAACGCTTCGATGCCGTGTGGCGACGTTGAACCGTTGAACTTCCGCGTTTCGTGAGCAGGGTGGAGGGGCGGGAAGGGGGTGGTTTCGACTCGGCCGTTTGCTGGCGCTCACGTGCTGGCTCTAGTCGTTGAGCCTGATCTCCCGGTCGCAGCGGGCGATCACCGCCGGGTCGTGGGTGATCACCAGCATGGGGATGCGTTTCCTGACCTCGGCCAGGACCTCGCAGATGGCGTCGCGGGTGGTCGCGTCCAGGCTGGAGGTCACCTCATCGAGCACCAGCAGCCGAGCCCCCGAGACCAGGACCCGGGCGATCGCGAAGCGCTGCAGCTGGCCTCCGGACAGCTGCCTCGGGCGGCGGGTTTCCCAGCCGGGTGGCAACCCGACCAGCTCGGCCGCCTCCTCGACGCCCGTTCCAGCCCCGCCGAGTCGCACTGCCCTGGTCCGGGCGCGCGCCAGGGACCGCCCGAGCGACCACGCCGGGTTCACAGAGGTCGCGGGATCCTGCGGCACCCACCCGATCGTCCCGCGCGCTGACCGGGGCCAGTCATCCAGCTTCGCCGGCAGAGCCATCCCGGCAACGGTCACCTCGCCGTCGCGCCGCGGCCAGAGCCCGACGAGGGTCCGCGCCACCGTCGACTTTCCCGACCCGGACGGGCCCGTCAACGCCACCGCCTCCCCTTCGAGAACGTCCAGGTCCAGGCCAGTCACGGGGGAATCTGCCAGCCCGGGCGCGCCCGCCGTCAACGACCGCACGCACAGCACGGGCTCCGCGTCCCCTCGCGGTCCATCGTCTCGCGATGCTCCCGGGTGGTCCGCGGTCACGACCTCCCGCGCCGGGCCCCCGTTGGTGAGACGCCCGTCACGCATCTCCACCACCCGGCTGGTCAGGCGCGCCGCCACCGCGGGGTCGTGGGTGATCACCAGCAGCGTGGCGTCCAACTCCGTCATGAGCCGTTCCACCAGACCCAGGGCGGCGTCGACGGCCGACGGGTCGAGCCCGGCGGTCGGTTCGTCGAGCACCAGCAGCTCGGGGCGGCGCGCCAAGGCGCGGGCCAGCGCCACCCGCCGCCGCTGCCCGCCCGACAGCTCCGCCGGGAAACGGTTCAGGAAATCGCGGGACGTCGGCAGCCCGAAGACCTCCAGGGCCTCGTCACGGAGTCGCTGAGCATCCTCACCCGACCCCGCGACAACTCCGTCATCAGGTACCCGATGCGGCGGGTCGGGGTCAGCGCCCCGGTCGGGTCCTGGTCCAGCCGGGCGACGCGGCGCCGCAGCCCCCGCAACCTCCCGGGGGAGGCCAACCGGCCATCGGCAACGACGGGCACACCCAGCACCGTCACGTTTCCCGCCGCCAGTTCCAGACCGGGCGCCACCGAACCCAGCAGGGCCAAGGACAGGGTCGACTTCCCGGAGCCGGATTCCCCTACGAGCCCGACCCGCTCGCCCCGCTCCACGACAAGGGCGGTTTTGTCCAGGATCGTTCCGGCGGCCGAACGGATCCGCAGGTCGTCGACCTGCACGGCTGGTTCAGTCACGGCGACCTCCGAGGGCATCGACGAACAGGTTCACGGGCACCGTCAACGCCACCATCGCGCCCAGCGGGGCCAGCACCGCCCACGGGTTGAGACCCAACCCGTCGAGGTTCCGCGACACCATCGTCGGCCACAGGAAACCGGACTCGGCGGCGGTGGTGCCGAGGAAGGAAATGGTGGCCATCAGGTAGAGGGCGGTGATCGTCGCCAACCCCAGGTCGGCCAGGACGGGACGCAGCAGCACCGGCACCACCTCCCGGACCAGCGCCACCGATGTCCTGTCGCCGGCCACCCGGGCCTGTTCGAAGAAGGCCGCCCCCAGCAGCGGCTCCGCGGCCGCCCGATAGTAGCGGGACGTGAACGGCAGGGTCAGGGCGGTTGCGATCGGGATGGTGGCGTACAGCGACGCCCCGGCACGCTGATAGACCACCAGCGAGGCCACGATCATCGGTGTCACCAGGACGACATCCAGGACGAAACGCACGAACCAGGCCCCCCGGGCCCGGGTGGCGAGCCACAAACCGGCGGCCAGCCCGACGCCCTGCGAGACCATCGCGGTCAGGAGGGCCGCGACCAGCAGTGCCCGGCCGCCCTCCAGGAGCTGGGGCAGCACTGGCCGTCCCAGGTAGTCGTGTCCCAGTCCGCCAGGGCCACCTGTCGAATAGGCGAAGGCCGTCGTGGCCGCGGAATCCCCGATGGCCGGCGTCAGCCACGGGGCAGCCACGGTGACAAGCACCATCAGCAGGGCGATGCCGCCCCAGATCTTCGCTGAAATGCTCACCTCACACCACCGCAACCATGCGTTCCTGGCGCACCGACAGCGCATCCGCGACGGTGAAGGCCACCACCGCGACCACCATCATCAATGCCCCCGCGGCCATCACCACCGGCACCTCCCTGTCCCCGACGGCCCGCACCAGCGCGAACCCCAGGCCGGGGAAGGAGGTCACGGTCTCGACCACCACGGCTCCACCCAGCAGGTAGGGGATCGTCTGCGCGAGCAGCTGCAGGACGCCGGGAGCCACCGACGGCAGCAGGTGCCCGGACAGCACTCGCCGCCGCGTCAGGCCCGCCAGTTCCGCCTCGCGCACGTAGGGGGCGGCGGCGTGGGCGGCCACCAGGGCCTGGATGCGACGGGTCAGGGATGCGGAACACACCAGCCACAGCGCCAGCGCCGGCATCACCAGGCAGACGGGGTTCTCCCACACCGTGCGACCCGCACCGGGCACCGACAGCACCGGCAGCCAGCGGGTCCACACCGCCAGGACGGCCAGCAGCGCGATCGCCACCACGAACTCCGGTATCGCGGCAGCGGCCACCGAGATCCCCGTCAGGAACCGGCTGACCGGATGCCTCGGACGCGCCCCGGTGACGACCGCGACGGGCAGGGTGACCAGCACCAACCCCAGCAGCACCACCGTGGCCAGGATCAGCGACGCCAGGACCGGTTGCGTGATCGTCTCGGCCACGGGCCGGGACGTGATGAGCGTGGTCCCGGGATCCCCCCGCAGGATGCCCGCCACCCATTCCAGGTAGCGTTCCAGGACGGGCCGGTCCAGGCCCATCCGGGCCCTGGCCGCCTCCACCGCGGCGGCCCCGTTCCTTGAGGCGCTCGCAGTTGCCGCGTCCCCGGGCAGGGCCTGGATCAGCAGGAACAGCAGAAACGAGGCCGCCAGGCACTGGGCCGCGGAGCGCGCCAGCCGCCGCAACAACCAACCGGTGAAGGTGGGTTGCTGCGGCGACGCGTCGATGGTTCGTCCCAAGGCCGGATCAGCCGACCGGGTTGAAGGTGGCCTTCGTCAGCCAGGGAACCGACTGGACGGAGGTGAAGTTCTCCAGCCCGGCCCGGTACGCCGAGACCTGCTTCTGGTAGCCCCAGATCAGGTCACCGCCCTGGTCGTGGATCTCCTTGCTGATCTCGCCCACCAGCTTCTTCTGCTCGGCCGCGTCCAGGGTGGCGGTGGCCTTCGCCAGGTTCTGCTGGATCGTCTCGGAGGTGAAACCGGACAGGTTGAAGGGGTAGTCGGGCATGACCTGGCTGCGGAACTCGGTGATGGGGTTGCGGTTGATCCAGAAGGCGGTCGCCGCCTGCGCCTGGTGCAGCTCGGCAGGGTTGCTGTAGTAGGTCTGCGGGTCGCGTTTGTCGACGGTGACCTGCACCCCCACCTCGGCGAACTCCTGGGCCATCAACTCGGCCGAGGAAACCATGCCCGGCATGACGTCGGCTGCGACGATCGTGAAGGACGTGACCCCCTTCTCCGCGAAGATGCGCTTGGCCTCCTCCTTGTTGGCCGTGGTCTGGGCCACATCCTCCGGGTAGTTGTCGTAGCCCTTGCCGAGCATGTCGTTGGCGACCTCACCTGTGGATCCGAGGACGGTGTTGACCAGCTTGTCCCGGTCCACGGCGAGTTTCGCGGCCCGCCGCACCTCCGGGTCGTTGAAAGGCGCGACGCGGGTGTTGAGGGCCAGCTCCAGAGCGGACGCGGACTCCAGGGTGGCGTCGGCCACCTTGACGTTCGGCGCCCCCGACAGGGTCGTGAGGGCAGCCGAGTTGAGGCTGGTGGCGAGGTCGATCTCGCCGGTGCGCAGGGCGTTGGCCTGGGCCGTGGAGTCGGGGATCGGCACCATCGTGACCTGCGGGATGGACGGGGTGCCGTCCCAGTACTTGTCGTTGGCGTGCAGCTGGTAGCCGGTGCCGGGGTCCCCCTTGTCGACGACGAAGGGGCCGGCGCCGATACCGGTGAACGTGCCCTTCGGGGCGATGGCGGAGAACATTCCCAGCGAGGATTCGAGGAAATCGGATGCGGGCTTCTTGAGCTTCAGCGTCGCCGTCGACCCGGACGCGTTGGAGGCCTCGAAGTCGATGCCGGAGTACAGGCTGGCGTAGCTGGGGGACTGGGCGAAATGGGAGAGGGAATCCAGGACGTCCTGCCCGGTGGCGGTGGTGCCGTCGGAGTAGGTGAGTCCCTCGCGCAGCGTGACGGTCCACTCATCGGCGGTGGCGTTGGGTTCGATGGACTTTGCCAGGGACAGCGCCGCCCCCTTCTTGGTCATGACCGCCAAGGAGTCGTAGACGTTGAACGCCAGCAGCATCGAACCCGGTGAGGAGGCGGTAACCGGGTCGAGGGAATCGGTTGGGGCGAAGAGCGCCCCGATCCTGACCGGCTGTGAGGGGCCCGAGGCCGACGGGGAGCTGCCACCGGAACCGGATGCGCATCCCGTCAGTCCCAGGGCGGTGGCCACTATGACGGCGCCCAGACGCAATTTCCAAGGTTTCATCGTTTCTGCTTTCTCGTGTCGCTGTTGGTCTTCTCTGTTTCGGGTTCAGACCAGGGACCATCCGCTGGTGCTGCTCCGGTACTCCCAGAAGTCGCGGTAGGGGCCATCGACGCCCACCAGGTCCTCGTGGCGACCCTGCTGCGTGACCCGGCCGTCGGCTCCCAACACCACCACCTGGTCGGCGGCGGCGATGGTCTCCAGCTTGTGGGCGATGACGATGAGGGTGGAGGAGCGTCTCAGCTCCTCCATGGCGGCCACGATGTTCGCCTCGTTCTCGGCGTCGAGGGCGCTGGTGGCCTCGTCGAGGAGCACGATGGGTGCCCGTTTCAGCAGGGCACGGGCGATGGAGACGCGCTGCCGTTCGCCACCGGACAGGGCCCGACCGCCCTCACCGACCCGGGTTTCCCATCCGCCGGGGAGGCGCTCGATGATCTCCGTCACCCCGGCGAGGTCGGCTGCGTGGCGCACCTCGTCGTCGGTGGCGTCCGGGCGGCCCAGGCGGATGTTGGCCTCCAGGGTGTCGTCGAACAGGTAGACGTCCTGGAAGACCATCGACAGCTGCGCCATCAGGTCCTCGGTGGTCAGCTGCTTCACGTCTACCCCGCCGACCCTGAGTTGTCCGGAGTCGACGTCGTAGAACCGCGCGACCAGGCGGGCGATGGTGGTCTTGCCGCTGCCCGAGGGACCGACGAGGGCGCACATCGAACCGCTGGGCACCGTCATTGAGATTCCGCGCAGCACCGGCACGTCGGCCTGGTACCCGAAGTCGACGTCGATCAGTTCGATGCTGCCGTCGGAGGGTGCCTCGGGGGAGGTGTCGGGTTCGGGCAGCACGGGGGAGTCCATGACCTGATCGATGTGGTTCATCATCTGTCGGCGCTCCTCGAAACCGACCACCATGGCCCCGATGTCGCTCAGCATCGTCATGAACCGCAGGTACAAGCCGATGGTGACGATCGCCTGGAGCGGGGCGAGCTGCGACGACAGCGCCAGGGCGGCGGACAGGACGATCATGGAGATCACGATGAACTGGGCGACGGCGCCGTTGACCATGTTGCCCAGGGCCTCCCACCAGAAGGCGCGCCTGGAGTTGCGGCCGTTGGTGTCGAACGCATTCCTCAGGCCTGGTGGATTGGGTGCGTTGCAGGAACGCAGAGCCCCTTGGCAGCGGGAGAACTCGATGATGCGAGCCGCCAGTTCGACCTCGGAGGGTTCAGCGATGGCCTTGCCGTGGTTCAGGAGTCGTTTGCCCGCGGTGAGACCTAGGGTCAGCACGGGAGCCGCGCAGGTCAGCAGCAGACCGAGCCGCCAGTCCCAGAACCAGGAACCGAGCCAGATGACCATGCAGGCGGCCACGTTGTTGCGCAGCTTGTACAGGAAGTGCGCCACCGACTGCGTCAGGGAGAACATCTCCTGGGTCGCCATCCGCGACATGGAACCTGCCGACGACGGAGTGAACCAGGACAGGGGCAGCCTCGCGACCTTGTCGCCGATGCTGTGATGGACGCTCCGCATGAAGCCGAGCGCACCCAGGTACCCGGTGCGGGTGCCGATGAAGTCGACGACCAGGGTGACGACGGCGGTGACGAGCAGGACCACCAGCCAGCCGCCGAAACCCAACCCCCAGCTGGGGGTTCCCGTCGCCAGCGCGACGGAGGCCGGCAGCAACGCCAGCAGCGCGAACCCGGTCAGCGCCCCCGCTGCGATACCGACATTGAATCCCGAGGACATCTGCCGCCACTGGGCTGGTGTCATCAGCCGGCGGTAGCGGGGCAGCAGTGCATTGCGATTGACGTCGCTCATCGGTGGTCCTCCTCGGCGGAGACGGTGTGGAGCTCGCCGCTCTGACGCAGCAACGCTCGGTAGTGGGGTTCGTCGAGCAGCTCCTCATGGGTGCCGACCGCCTGGATGCGTCCCCGTTCCATCACCACGATCTTGTGCGCCCCCCGGATGGCGGCGGGGCGGTGGGCTATCACCAGCACGGTCCGCCCCTTCACCAGTGTCGAGAGGGCCTGCTGGATCTCGGCCTCGGACTCTGGGTCGGCGAAGGCGGTGGCCTCGTCGAGGAGCAGCACGGGGGAGTCAACCAGGATCGCCCTGGCGATCGCGATCCGCTGCTCCTGCCCGCCGGATAGTGAGGTGTCGGTGCCGATGACGGTGTCGTAGCCCTCGGGAAGCGACATCACGAAGTCGTCGATCCTGGCCGCTCTCGCAGCCTCCCGGACCTCGTCGAGACCCGCCCCCGGACGGCCCAGGGCGATGTTGTCGCGCACGCTGGCCCGCAGCAGCTGGGCGTCCTGGAGCACGAACGAGACATACGAGTAGAGGGTCTCCTCGGTCAGCTGCCTCAGGTCGACGCCCCCGAGTCGGATGCTCCCGGAATCCGGGTCTGCGAAACGGGCGATCAGCGTGGCCAGGGTCGACTTGCCGGAACCCGAGGGGCCGAGCAGGGCCGTCACTGTTCCCTCCTCCAGGGTGAGACTGACGTCGTCGACGGCGAGGGTCTGGCCGTAGGAGAAGGTGACGTGGTCGAGTTCGACGGTGCATCCCTGGGGGACCTGTGAGGTCTCGGGGTAGGGCAGGACGGGTGTGTCGAGGATGGTGCACAGCCGGATCGCCGCGGCCCCGGCCATCTGGTAGGACCAGGAGATCGAGGAGACGACCTGCACGGCGCCGGGGAGCACCAACGCGATCAGCGTGGCCGCGAGCACCTCGGGCAAGGTGACCACCCCGGTCTGGATCAGCAGGGCCCCGCCCCCCAGGTTCACCACGAGCAGCAGCGGAATGGAGATCCACGCCATGGAGATGCAGCTGATCGAGACCAGGGGCAGTGCCCAGGCGCGGAAGAACCGGGAGAACTCGTCGGCGGAATCCACGTATGCGGAGTGCGCTCTACCGACGCATCCAAAGGCCTTGACCACCGAGATCCCGGCGACGAACTCGGTCATGGTGGAGGAGACCTTCGCTAGTTTCGCGTCCATCTCGGCGGTCTTCTCCGGCATGCCCTTCATGGAGATGGCGTAGGTGGCCATGTGTAGCGGGATCGTGGCTATGCTGAGCAGCCCCAGCCGCCAGTCCAGCCAGAACGCCAGGCAGAGCAGGGCAAGCGGGGTCACCACCGCGTTGAGGATCTCGACGGGGCCGTGGGCGATCACGGTGTGGACGGCGCGGGTGTCGTCCTGGACGCCCTTGCGGATCAGGCCCGAGGTCGACTCGGTGAACCACGACAGCGGGGCCCGTGCCAGGCGCTGCGCGATGCCGCGCTGCAACTGGTCGCGCAACCTCAGGTCGGCGACGTGGGTGATGAGCAGGCCGACGAAGTACAGCAGCAGCTGGCCGGAGAAGGCGCTGATCAGCAGCCCGATCGTCGCCCATGCCCGGTTGGCGTCGACGGTGGTGCCGGTGCTGTGGGCGGCCAGCAGGAGGTCGCCGAGCTGGACGAGGGCGAGGTAGGGGGCGGTCGTGAGAATGGCCGAGGCGATCACGAACGCCTGTCCCAGCCGCTGCAGTCCGCGCACCGGGGCGGCCAGGCGCCTGATCGCCGCCTGCCCCTCCTGCGCCTTCCGCTTGTTCTCCGCTCTCGGGTTGCTCTGCTGGTCAGGTTCGACGCGTTCGGCTTCCTGCGTCGTCATCGTCATCACACCTCAAAGATAGGAAACATGCTTCACTATTCAGCGAGGCTTACCTTAACGCCGCTCTGCGACGTGGGCAACGGGTACGTTAACCGTATGAGATCGCCTGGCAGACGCACTGGTCCGAAACCGGGTTTCACTTACGAGGACGTCGTCACCGTCGCGCTGGAGATCGGCATCCGTGATTTCACTCTCGCCGAGGTGGCCAAACGCCTGGGGGTCGGCACCCCGGCGCTGTACCGCGCCATTGATTCGCGGGACGACCTGTTGCGCGGCTGTCTGAGGCGCCTGGCCCGGGAGAACGATCCGTCCGTTCCCGATGGTGACTGGCGGGAACTGATGCGACACCAGGCCGACCGGATGTGGGACCTGATGGATCGGTACCCCGGGCTCGCGGAGACCTTCCTGGTGGTCACGTGGGCGCACCACTACTTTGCCGAGGGAATGAAGGCCGGCGTCGACGCGCTGGTCGAACGGGGTTTCAGCCCGGACGACGCCGCCCTCGCCGTGGACTTCATCGGAGACACCGTGCTCTGCACCCACATGGTGATCGAGTCGTACCGGGCAACTGTCCCGGGACCCGAAGGTGATGCGGTGACGGGCCTGGAGGTCGCCGTCGATAACTTCAACCGGGAGGGAATCGCTGAGGAGTTACCGGAGCAGCTCGCCCCCAATGACGACTGGGCGGGCCGGGGTTTCCTGGACCGCAAGATCGAGTTCATCATCGAGGGCATGGCCCGGCGGGTCGATGGATGAACCGCTCCCCGGAACCCCGCGGGACCGGTTTGCTGGCCTTGTCCACGTTTGCCTGCGCTGTGAGGCCAGCGAACATGAACAAGGCCAGCAAACCATCCGTAAGGCCAGCGAGCCGGGAACGGGAAAGAGGCGGCTCAGAGCCGGTGGGCCGGGCCGCCGGTATCAGCTCCTCCGACTCGGCCAGGAAGGCCCTCAGTCGCGCCGACAGCACGGGGGAGTGGGCGACGACCGCGTTCAGGCCCTCCCAGGTGTCCTCGTCTCCGGCCAGGATCCCGGAGACCCCGATGATGAAACTCAGGTCCCCGGGCAGCGCGACGGAATCACCCTACCGGATCGGGCAGAAACGGAACCGCGTCAGCCGGTCGGCGTGGCAGCACAACATGGCGGTGCGGTCCTCGGAACCGCCGAAGGTTCCGACCCCCGTGTCCTGGTCAGCGATCCGGAACCCATGCCGTTCTCGACGCAAGCCAGGTATCTGGCCAGGTCGGCGGTGGAGGCAATACTCTCCCGCCACCCGGGGTGCTCCCGGAAACCGTTGTGGTCGATCAGGGTCAGTACCACCGCCGCCACCACCAGCGCCGAACTCGACGACATGCCGGAGGCCGGCGGCAGCGTCGAGTCGATGATCAGCCGCGCGGGGCACAGCTCACCGACATTGAGGGCAGGCGGTCGATCACCGCCTGCAGGTAGCCGCCCCAGTGCCCGGCGGGAAGGGCACCCGGGCACGAACCACGCGGTTACAGGAGCACTTCCCGGGTGCGCAGAGCCTCCACCACGGATGCGATGTCCCCGCGGCTCGACATGTCGAGCACCCCGAGGTCCGCTCGGACCAGGCGGTACGGGTCGCCATCGGTGATGGCGCGTCGCACCGCATCGGTGATCTCGTACTCGCCGCGCGCCGACCTCGGAATGGCGCGGGCGGCCGCGAAGATCGCGGGTGTGCACAGCCAGCAGTTCATGGAGATCACGGCACTGTCGCCCATGCGCTCCACCGTGGCCTCGTCGGGTTTCTCCACCAACTCGGCCAGGTTGCCCTCGGTGTCGGCGGCGGCCAGCGCGAACGCGACGATGCGTTCGGCGGGAATGTTGGAGTGGTTCAGCATGCCCTCGCGGGTGAAACCCACCAGCGCGGAACCGGGTACCTCGTGCAGCAGTTCGAGGGCCTCGGCGGGGTAGTAGTTGTCCGAATTGAGCACCAGCACCCGGTCATCGCCCGCGAACTCCTCCGCAGCCAGCACCGCGTTCGCTGTGCCGAGGGGTTCGGCCTGCACCGCGTAGGAGATGCGCACGCGCTGCTTGGTGATGCCGTCGTAGTGGTCGCGGATCAGGTCGTGTTCGGGGTCAATCACCAGGCAGATGTCGGTGAAACCGCTGTCCGCCAGGGCTGAGATCACGAAGTCCAGGAAGGGACGGCCATCCAGGGAAATCATGGCCTTCACCCCGGCGTCGGCGGTCCTGCTCTGCTCGGCGGTCAGTGCGACGTTCTCGGCTGCCCTGCGCATACGCGACCCGAGGCCACGGGCGAGGATGACGGCTTTGTGCGGTGCGGTGTGCGAAACCATGCGCGAAGCTTATTGAAACTGCGCAAGATGCTCATGCCGGGGCCGGGAATGCGCAGAGAATTCGCCGTGGAGGGTGGGTTACCCGGTGCGGATCAGAGGTGACGGGATGCGCTGTCGAGAATCATCGCCATGGACACCGCGCCCGGATCCAGATGCCCGACGGAGCGTTCCCCGTAGTGTGCCGCTCGGCCGCGGCGGGCCACCATACCGCGGGTGGCCTCGGCTCCCGCCCGGGCGGCGGCAGCTGCCCGGGCCAGGCTGGTGGAGGCCTCCTCGTCGCGTTCCATGGCCGCGTGTTCGAGTACGTCGATGGCGGGACACAGGGCATCCAGCATGGTCTTGTCACCCACCTTCGCCCTGCCCCGCGAGGCGATTCCGTCGCGTCCGGCCTTCAACGCCTGCCAGAGGCTGGAGACGGTGTGTGGGGACTGCCAGAGCTGCCCGACGCGCAGGAAGAACGTCCCGTACAACGGCCCCGAGGCCCCGCCAACGGAACTGACCAGGGCCATGCCCACCTGGTTGAGGTACTGGCGTGTCGTGGTGTCCGGGCCAGGGGTGATCGTGGCGGCGGTTGCCATGCCGCGGGCCATGTTTGTGCCGTGGTCGCCGTCGCCGATGGCGGCGTCCAGCCCGTCCAGCTCGTCGATGCGGTCCTCGAACTCCGCGGCGGTCGATTTCAGCCAGGTGCTCAGGGCATCAGGGCTGTCAAGCATGGGCGTCCTTTCAGTTTCGGGGTGATTTCCCCGCTAAGCAGTCGAAGTGGGTTCAGCGCAGGCCGCGCAGGAAGTCATCGTCGTCGTCGGGAGCGAGCGGGCGCGGTCGGGGACGTGAGGTGGGGCGCCCCGCGAGCAGCCATGCGAACGGACCGATCACCGGGACGCAGATCACGACGAACAACCACAGCCACCGGGGCATGGTGCGCACGCGGGCCCCCTTGGTCTGTGCGAGTTCGACGACGCAGTAGACGGTGAGCATCACCACTGCGACGATCAGAAGCACCTTGAGCACGGGGCAATTCTAGCTCCCGGGATCCGGTTCCCGTTCCCGATGTTAAGGTCGCGTCGCGACCGAGAAACACAGGTGGTGACGATGAACACGGAAGTGCCTCGGATGCTGGAGGGCGGACCGGCGCTGTGGCTGGCGGACGGTCCGGTACCCCGGTTGCCGCGGGACGTGGGGGCTGTGGTGCAGACCTCCGGGACGACGGGAACGGCCCGGAGTGTCGTGCTCTCCCGGGCGGCGTTGCGAGCAGCTGCGGAGGCGGTTCGGGAACGCGTGGGCGACCTGACCTGGCATCTCGCCCTGCCCGGGCGTTACGTGGCCGGGCTGATGGTGCAGGTGCGTTCGGCGGCGGCGGGCCGGGGAACGCCCGTGGTGCCCGCCGACCTCGAGGGACTCACCCCCACCGGCGAGGGCGACGCCATCAGCCTGGTGCCCACCCAGTTGCATCGCGCCCTGGGTGATGCCGATGTCACGAAACGGCTGCGAGCCTTCGACCTGATCCTGATCGGCGGTGCGCCCCTCGGACAGGAGCTGCGGGAACGCGCCGGGGACGCGGGACTGGCGGTCGTCGAGAGCTACGGCATGTCGGAGACCTGCGGCGGGGTGGTTTGGGACGGGACACCGCTGCCGGGCGTCGGGATCGGTCTGCGCGACGGCCGGGTGGTCATCGGCGGCCCGACGTTGTTCGACGGTTACCTGGGGGATCCCGGGGCCACTGCCGAGGTCGTGGATGGCGGCATGCTGCTCACCCGCGACCGGGGACGGTGGGAGGATGACAGGCTCGTGATCACCGGGCGCGTCGACGACGTGATCATCTCCGGCGGGGTGAACGTCGACCTGGCCGAGGTGCGGGCCGCCGCGGCCCACCTCGACCCGGAGACCGCGGTGCTGGCCGTCCCGGACGCGGAGTGGGGGATGCGAGTGGTGCTGTTCACCGCGGGCGGGGACCTGGCGGGCTGGCGTGAAGCCCTCGCGGCCGCGTTGCCCAGGACGTGGCTGCCGCGGCAGCTCGTCATCACCCCGATTCCGCGCACCCCCGGGGGCAAACCGGACCGCGAGGCGCTCAATGGCCTCATCGCTGACGAGAACCACTAGCATGACCCCATCATGAGCTTCTCCACCTGGCTGGCCGGTGCCCGGCCACGGACCCTCCCCGCCGCCGCCGCACCCATCCTGGCGGGAGTGGCGGCGGGGCTCGGGACCAGTCCCGCGCCGCCCCTGTGGCGCCTGATCCTACTTCCCATGTTCTGCCTCGGGGTGGCGCTGGCCCTCCAGGTGGGGGTCAACTACGCCAACGACTACTCCGACGGCATCCGCGGCACCGACGACGTGCGCGTCGGCCCGGTCCGGTTGACCGCCTCCGGGCTGGCGCGCCCCGAAGCAGTGAAACGGGCCGCATTCCTGTGTTTCGGTGTGGCGGCGGCGCTGGGGAGCGTGATCGTCGTGATCAGCGGGCACTGGTGGCTGCTGGTGGTCGGGGCCGCCAGCATCCTCGCGGCCTGGTACTACACGGGGGGTTCCCGGCCCTACGGGTATCGCGGCCTCGGGGAGGTCATGGTCTTCCTGTTCTTCGGGCTGGTGGCGACGGTCGGCACCACCCTGGTCACCTTCGGGTCGGCCCCGCCGGTCTCCTGGGTGGCGGCCATCGGAGTAGGGGCCCTGGCCAGTGCCCTGCTGGTGGTCAACAACCTCCGCGACCTCGCCGCCGACGCCGAGGTGGGCAAACGCACCCTGGCCACCCGGCTGGGTGATTCCGGAACCCGAGTCTTCTTCGTGGCCCTGCTTGTGGTCGGTGCGGCCTCGGTGCTGGGGGTGATGGTGCTCAGCACGCCCTGGGCGGGGCTGGGGCTGCTGGGATTCGTCCTGGTGCTCGGCCCCGCAGCGCGACTGCTGGGTGGGGCCATCGGACGCGACCTGATCGCGATGCTCCAGGCCACGTCCTTCACAGAGCTCGCGATGGCCGCCGGGCTGCTGCTGGGGGCGGTGGTCGGCCGGTGATCGTCTTTGACATCCCCCTGCGGGTTCCTTTCCGGGGTGCCACCCGGCGGCAGGGAATCCTGTTCGAGGGCGAGGCGGGCCGGGCCGAGTGGAGTCCTTTCCGGGAATACGGAGACGAGGAGGCCGCCACCTGGCTGAGGGCCGCCGTCGCGGTGGCCCGCGAGGGCCATCCCGAACCGCTGCGGGACCGCGTCGCGGTCAACGGCATCATCCCGGCCATCGGCCCCGACGAGGTGGCGTGGCGGGCCGCGGAATCCGGGTGCCGCACCCTGAAGGTAAAGGTCGCATCCCCCGGCGAGGGGCTCGACGACGACGTGGCCCGGGTGGCTGCCGCCCGCGCCGCCCTGCCCGGCGGGGCGATCCGCGTCGACGCGAACGGGGCCTGGACGCTCGCCCGGGCCGAGGAGGCGATCCGGGAGCTCGCGCAATTCGGCCTCGAATACGTGGAGCAGCCCTGTGCCAGCGTGGAGGAACTCGCTGAACTGCGCCGCCGCCTGGACGGCATGGTCGCGATCGCTGCCGATGAATCCATCCGGCGGGCCGCAGATCCCCTGCGGGTGCGGGAACTCGGCGCGGCCGACGTGGTGGTGCTGAAGGTGCAGCCGCTCGGCGGGGCCGCCGCCTGCCTCGACCTGGCGGAGCGGTTGGAAATCCCCGTGGTGGTCTCCAGCGCCGTGGAGACATCCGTCGGGCTGGAAGCGGGGCTGAGACTGGCCGCGGCTCTGCCGGAGCTGCCGTTCGCCTGCGGTCTGGAGACCGGCAGACTCCTGGCCCGCGATGTCACAGTTCACCCGCTGCTGTCGGTCGCTGGGGAGATCGAGGTGCATACCGTGCATGTCGATGCCGAGTTGGTGGAGGCCTGCCGCGCCGATGCGCGGACCGAACGCTGGTGGCTGGACAGGTTGCAGCGGGTGGCCGCGGTAGCGGGGGTGACTTTGCCGTGAACTCCCCGCTGCTGGGCAAGGTGATCGTGGAGGCCCTGCTGGCCTCCGGGGTCCGGGACGTGCTGCTGGCGCCCGGTTCCCGCAACGCCCCGGTCTCCCTGGCTCTCCACGCCGCCGAGACTGCTGGGCTGCTGGGGTTGCACGTCAGGATCGACGAGCGCGTCGCGGCCTTCACCGCCCTCGGGATGGCGAAGGCTTCGGGCAGGGTCGTCGCGGTGGTCACCACCTCCGGGACGGCCGTGGGGAACCTGGTGCCCGCTGCCATGGAGGCACGCGCGTCCGGGATCCCGTTGCTGCTGCTCACGGCCGATCGTCCCGCCGACCTGGTCGGCACGGGTGCCAACCAGGCCTGCGACCAGCTGGGGATCCTCGGTCCTGCGGCGGTCGGGGTGCTGCGGCTGGCATCCGGCACGGGGAATGAACCCGCCTGGCGTGCGACGATCGCCCGGGCCTGTGCCCTGGCCGCGGGGACGAGGACCCGGCGGCCCGGTCCTGTGCAGGTCAACGTGGAGTTCGAGCCCCCGCTCGTCGACGCCACCATCCCGGCGCCCGGACCCCAGGAAATATGCCCGGTCGTCGCCCCGAGCGCCGGCGCCGAGGTGTACGAGGCGACGGGGGCGGCTCGCACCGTGGTGCTCGCGGGGGACGCGCCGCCCGCGGTGGGGGCGGAGGCCAGGGCCACCGCTGAGATTGCGGGGGTCCCGCTGCTCGCCGAACCCTCCAGCAATGCCCGCACCGGCAGCGCCGTGCCACGCTACCGGGAGCTGTTGCCCGTCCTCGGCCCGGAAATCGAACGCGTCGTGGTTTTCGGGCATCCCACGCTGTCCAGGCCCGTCACCGAGCTGCTGGGTCGCAGGGACATCGAGCTTGTCGTCGTCGCCCCGCACGCCGACTGGACCGACCCCGGGCACGCTGCTGCGAAGGTGGTCGATCGCGTCCTGCTGCCACCCGGGGATCCCGCCTGGCTGGCTCGCTGGCGACAGCCGGGGAACGTGACCCCGCAGGAATCGCGAGAGCTCACGGGCGAGGTCGTGGCCGCGGAGGTGGTGGCGGCATCGCGACCCGGCGAGAACCTGGTGTTCGGCGCCAGCTCCAGCATCCGCTATGCGGACCTCGCGCCGATCAACCCGAACCCCGGCCTCTGCTGGGCGAACCGCGGGCTGGCCGGGATAGATGGCACGGTTGCCACGGCCACCGGGATCGCCTTGGCAACCGGGGAGCCGACGACACTGCTGCTGGGCGACCTCACCCTGCAGCACGACCTGGGGGCGTTGGTCACGCCAGAGGTTGGACACGAGGTGCGTTTGCGTGTCATTCTTTTGGACGACCATGGAGGGACGATCTTTACATCCTTGGAGCAGGGACAGCCGGCTTTCGCCGCTGCCTTCGACCGGGTGTTTCGAGCTCCACAAGGGGTGGAGCTGGGTCCGGTGGTCCGTTCGATGGGGTGGCGGACGTCAGAAGTTACCTGCATACAATCGCTGCGTCAGGTGCTTACCGAGCCGAGCTCTGACCGTGAGTTACTGCATATTGTCCTGGGTCAGGACTAGCCTTCAAGGAGTGGCGAATGAATACTCATTCAGGGAGGGAAGACGACGTGCGTCAGTTCCATAAGCCGGTGAGAAGACCAAGTGACGTCCTTGAAGAGTTTGATGGTTCCGGGGATCCGGCGGACGAGAGCAATACGGCCCATGACACCGCCGCTGTGCTCGTCCACCTGGTGGGCGACAAGGCGGTTCCCGCGGTGCGTGCCCGGCTGGTTGATTACATAGCGGCCGAGGGTATTGAGGACCTGCTGGAACTCTGGTCCCGGACGGCGGCTGTGTCGCTGCCCGGGTCGCTGTGGCGGCTGCGGCAAATCGAGCGAAAGCTCCCCGAAGGGCCCGTCGCCGAGGAGGTCCGCAGCGTCCTTGCCGGGGAATATGAGGGCGACTTCGGTGACTTGTGCACCCGGGCAGCGATCATCGGCAGACGCCTCGGGCCCCGCTGGGATCAGCTGGCGGCGGAGCTGGAGGGGTGCGCCAGATCCTGGTACGCCGGAACGCTCTGGTGATTCACGAAGTTCACGCTAGTATGGGTTTCACCGGATCGCGGTAACCCCGGGCTCCACCTTTAGCCGCCGCGAGCGGCCTTTCGCCGAGAGGCGTTCCCGATCCGGTCCAGACGTTGGGGCGGTCGGCGGTTTCGCCGGCCGCCCTGTTCCATTTCCGGACATGGTGCCATCCAAACCCCGGGTGCGCGAAAAGACCGCGGGACGGTAGCGTGATCCCATGGACGTTGGTGTACCACGGGAGATCGGCGACACACGTGTCGCGGCAACCCCCAAAACCGTTGCCCAGTTGCGGAAACTCGGCTACCACGTTTTCGTGGAGTCTGGAGCCGGCCTCGGGGCCTCATTCAGTGACGACGCCTACCGTGAGGTCGGTGGGGTGATCGTCGACAACGCCTGGGACCGTGACATCGTGCTTGCGGTCGGGGCGCCCTCGGACGCGCAGCTGCTGGACATGCATCCGCGCGCCACGCTGATCTCCTTCCTGGCCCCCAGGCAGGATCCGAGCCTGACCAGGAGGATCGCTGCCCAGGGCATCAACGCGCTCAGTATGGACATGGTGCCGCGCACTTCCCGCGCCCAGGCTCTCGACGCCCTCAGCTCCCTGGCCAACATCTCCGGTTACCGTGCCGTCGTCGAGGCCGCCCACGCCTTCGGGCGGTTCTTCACCGGCCAGGTGACCGCGGCCGGCAAGGTACCCCCCGCCACCGTGTTCGTGATCGGTACCGGCGTGGCTGGGCTCGCAGCCATCGGCGCCGCCAGCTCGCTGGGTGCCGTCGTGCGGGCGACCGACGTGCGGCCCGAGACCGCGGAGCAGGTCACCTCCATGGGGGCCACCTTCCTCCACGTCGATCAGGCCGACCAGGGGATCAGCTCCGACGGCTACGCCAAGGAGGTGGGCGCCGACTACGCGGCACGTGCCGCGGAACTGTACGCCACCCAGGCGCGCGAGGTGGACATCATCATCACCACCGCTGCCATTCCAGGGAAACCATCACCCAGGCTGATCACCGCCGAGATGGTGGGATCCATGAAACCGGGTTCGGTGATCGTCGACCTGGCAGCCGTTGGCGGCGGCAACTGCGAACTCACCCGGCCCGGTGAGAGGTACGTCACCGACAACGGAGTGACCATCATCGGCTACACCGACCTGTCCTCCCGGCTGCCCGGGCAGTCGTCGCAGCTCTACGGCACCAACCTCGTCAACGCCCTCAAGCTCATGACCCCCGGCAAGGACGGGAACCTCGTCATCGACTTCGACGACGAGGTGGTGCGCACCATGACCATCGTCCGCGACGGGGAGGTGACCTTCCCGCCCCCGGAGATCAAGGTCTCCGCGGCGGCACCCGCCCCGGCAGCCGCGGAAAGACCATCGACGCCCGCCACGCCCGCGAAACCCCCGCGCCCCTGGTGGCACCAGGTGGCCTGGGTCGGGGCCGGGTCGGTGGCGCTGATCGCGCTGCTGACCCTCGCACCGTCACCACTGGTGGGCCTGATGGCCGTTTTCGTGCTGGCCATCGTCGTCGGCTACTACGTGGTCTGGAACGTCACCCACGCCCTCCACACCCCGTTGATGAGCGTCACCAACGCCGTCAGCGGCATCATCGTGGTCGGTGCCATGACGCAGCTGCCCAGCGACAACTGGGTCGTGAAGATCATCGCCTTCGTGGCGGTGCTGGTCGCATCCATCAACGTCTTCGGCGGGTTCACGGTGACCCACCGCATGCTGAACATGTTCCGGAAGGGCTGAGCCGTGCTGACCAACCTCGTCAACGCCACCTACATCGCCGCAGGCCTGATGTTCATCCTCGCCCTGGCCGGTCTCAGCAAACACGAGACCGCGAAGAAGGGCAACGCGTTCGGCATCCTCGGCATGGTCCTCGCTCTGGTGGCCACCAACTACGCCATCGCCCAGCCCGCTGACGGGATGGGCTTCGACTGGACCTCCGCCGCCCTGTTGTACGGGGCGATCGCCATCGGTGCGGTCATCGGCACCTGGAAGGCCCGCAGGGTGGAGATGACCGGTATGCCGGAGCTCATCGCCCTGCTCCACAGTTTCGTTGGGGCCGCCGCGGTGCTTGTGGGTTTCAACGTGCACCTGACGGCCACCCACACTGACGTGCTGCACGCCGTCGAGGTGGTGCTCGGGATCTTCATCGGTGCGGTCACCCTCACCGGTTCGCTGGTGGCCTGGGGCAAGCTCAACGGTCGCATCGCATCGAAACCGCTGATGCTGCCCGGCAGGAACTGGCTCAACCTGGCGGCGCTGGTCGCAGTCGTCGGGTTCGGCTACTGGTACGTCGCGACGCTGTCGCTGATCCCGCTGCTGCTGGTGACCCTGATCTCGCTGGCGCTGGGCTACCACCTGGTGGCAGCCATCGGCGGCGCCGACATGCCGGTGGTGATCTCGATGCTGAACTCCTACTCCGGCTGGGCGGCGGCCTTCAGTGGATTCATGCTGGACCAGACCATCCTCATCATCACGGGCGCCCTGGTCGGAGCCTCCGGCGCGATCCTGTCCTACATCATGTGCCGGGCCATGAACCGTTCCTTCGTCTCCGTGATCCTCGGCGGTTTCGGTGACGCCCCCGTCACGGACAGCGGCGAGATGGGTGAGCACCGGGAGGTGACCACCTCGGAGGTGGCGAAGATGCTGACCGGGGCCCGTTCTGTCGTGATCGCGCCCGGATACGGGATGGCGGTGGCCCAGGCCCAGTACCCCGTCGCGGAACTGACCGCGCGGCTGCGGGAACGCGGCATCAACGTGAGGTTCGCCATTCACCCCGTGGCGGGCAGGCTGCCCGGGCACATGAACGTGTTGCTGGCAGAGGCGAAGGTGCCCTACGACATCGTCCTGGAGATGGATGAGATCAACGACGACTTCGCCGACACCGACGTGGTGCTGGTGATCGGGGCCAACGACACGGTCAACCCCGCCGCGAACGAACCCGGCTCCCCGATCTCCGGCATGCCCGTGCTCAAGGTGTGGGAGGCCGGTCAGGTGGTGGTCTTCAAACGCTCCATGAACGCCGGGTACGCGGGCGTGCAGAATCCGCTGTTCTTCAACGAGAACTCGGTGATGTGTTTCGGCGACGCCAAGGCCACGGTCCAGGCCATCCTGAACGACCTGTGATCACCCGGCGGTGGCCTCCCGAGTCCATTGCCGCGTTGAGGGCCTTTGTGTGTGGCCTGTCACTGTTCGTCGGTCGTGGGGTCTGTCATGCGACCTGTTCCTTGGCTGTGCAGTACTCAACCCTGACTTGGCCATCAAAAAACCCGCTTAAACACCTTGAGCGCTGCACAACCACGTGGAATGCGGGTGGTGAAGAAGTTCAACTCGGACATCCCGAAACCATTTCTTCGCCGGTGCCGTCCCCGACTTTCCAGCCGTCCTCGGTCCTGACCACGTTGATGTTCTCTTTTTTATACTGTGCCCGCCTTGCGATGACTTGACTCTCTCCGGTATTCGGGTCGATTACGTCAAGGTTGCTGTTGTCGACGCATATCTGGACATTTACAGTCCGTACACCGTCAATATCCTGCGGAGCTGAGGACTCCAGCAGGTGAACGGCGGTGGATCCCTTCCAGACAACCCCGATTTCTCGATTGCTCGCAAGAATATCCAACTGCAGGGTTTGCATGTCTCCTGTGGTGATGTCCTTCAGGGGCTGTGGGTCGGCATCCAAGCTGCTGTACACCTCATCCCGGATGCGGTGATAATTGATTAGTGTGGTGGCTGCCTCCAGTTGTTCAGCGGTGAGGGTTTCCGAGGGGCTCGGCGCAGCTGAGGTTGAAATTGGTGGGGACGGGCTCTCCGTGCTGTTTGGTGCCGGTTCTCCACTGCACGATGACATCATCGTTGCAGCAGCAATAATTGCGATTGTGCTGGCCAGCCCGCTGTGCTGCTTCATTGCTCAATACCTCCAATGGTAACGAGACATCCTGTTGGCCTTCCGCTTCCCAAGGATCTTTCTGAAACTTCAAGCAATCCGTGATCCCGGAAGAAGGATCTGGGAAATGTAGTTAGCGTCGAGAAGAAATTCTATCGCTGTTCAAGGGTGAGCGGTTTCGATGTGGGCTGTTCATGTGGTGTGCGGCCGCTTTCGGAGCGTGGCATCAATGTCGACCGTCATGGCTCCTCGCGGGCTTCCGCGTCGAGCCGTTCCATCCACTCCCTGACGTGCCATGTGGCCCGGACGTCGTCCTCGTTGTACTCCAGCACGCGCCTGCGGGCAGCCTTCCGCTCCGCGGCGTTGCGGCCGTCGACGGCAGTGGCGAACCAGGTTTGCGAGTTCAACCCTCCCGGTTCCTCGTCGCGCCACGAAAACCCCGCCCCCTTGGTGGCGACCACCTTCAATCCCAGGCCGTCCACGGCGACGAAATTGTCGCGGACCAGCTGGAACAGGTCCACGAAGTGCTCTTTGATTAGGTCGCAGGCGGCCAGCAGATCGGGATGCCCGCTGCGCTGGGCCATGCGGCGCAGATGCACCACCTCGTAGTCGGAGTAGTGGTAGACGAGCAGACCGGGATATTTCTTCGCCAACCGCACCAGCCAGCGGGCGAGGTCGGCAGCGAGATCCAGTTCCCCGCTGGGGGAGAGGTGGCTGAAGGCACTGAAGTGCTGGTATTTCTGTTTTCCCGTGGCGCGGTCGGTCAGCAGAACACCCCACAGGTAGGTGCGATCGCTGTCGTCGGTCTCGATGTCCAGATCGACCTCCACCGGTGCCCGGGGTGCGCCGATGGGCTCCACCGACACCTTCTCCAGGGCGACGCCCCGCTTCAGCATCCGGGCGCGGCGGGCGGCAGTGCGCAGCCGGGCCTCGGAGCGGTCGCGGTGGGCGGTGAGCGGCAGGTAGTCGGGCAGCAGGGCCTCGACGTCGGCGTCGGCCAGCTGCGAGACCGTCGTGATGCCGAGTCCCATGAGGGTCTGGAGTTCACGGACGTCGAGGGGGGTCTTGGAGATGCGCAGGGAGATGTCGTCGTCGTCCATGCGGGGGCGGCAGGTTTCCCACCAGGCGCACCACTCGCACTCAGGCACCCGGATGGGCCGCACCACCGGGGGGCGGGGATCGTCGGGTGAGCGGCTTATCACCTCCTGTGCGACGTGCACCCTGAACCCGTGCTCGTGGTCGTAGCGTTCCAGCGCCGAACGGAGCCGGTGCCCGCTGGAGGAGGTGCGGGAGAAGGTGCGCAGGAACCGTAGCTCCAGAGGAACCCAGACGATCATCCCCTTGTGGTGGTCGTCGAAACCGATCACCCCGGCGACGGGGGTGGCGGCCGAACGGCCACACGCCTGGAGCAACCGCCAGTGATGGGCGAGCTCCAGCAGCACCCCCTGCCGGTAGGAGCGGAATCGGAACCCCGGGAGCGGTTCCAGAGCCGTGGGGGAGCCGAGGGTGGAGGCGCGCAGCTCCTTGGTGTTCCGCTGCTTCTCCAGCAACCGGTAGGGCTTGACACGCAACGGCCAGTAGCCGGGACGCCCGCCCGCCCGGTCGTCGCCGCGCACCAGGGCGTCGGGAAACCCGCTGCGGTGTCCCGGCACGTCTGCCGGCAACCGGCCGCTGACGATCACGGGTGCCCCGGCGTCCATCGCAGCCAAGGTCTCGGCGGGGGTGTGACCCTCGTCGCGCAGATCGATTACCCCGTCGCCCCTGCACAGGGTCTCCAGCATGGAGTCGCGGAACTCCGAACCGCCCGAGAACGCCTCCAGCAGCGATTCGTCCAGGGGTTTCTCGGGTTTCGGGGTGCCGGGATCGAAGGCGTTGAAGGTTTTGACGGGGCAGCTTCGTGCCGCATAGGGGTCCAGTAGAAAAGTCATTTCCAAGCCCGGTGCAGAGCCACTATGCCGCCCGTCAGGTTCTTCCACTCGACGCCCCGCCAGCCGCAGTCCGCGATCAGGTCCGCCAGTTTCTCCTGCGCGGGCCAGGCGAGGATCGACTCGGCCAGGTATCCGTAGGCGACTGGGTTGCTCGAAACCCTTGCGGCCACGGGCAGCGCCCGCAGCGCGCCGTGGGCGTAGGCGAACCGTAGTGCCCGGTTCACCGGGGTGGAGAACTCCGCGATCACCAGGCGCCCGCCCGGGCGGGTCACCCTCAGCAGCTCCTGTAGTGCGGCGGCGGTGTCCTCCACGTTGCGCAGGCCGTAGCTGATGGTCACCGCGTCGAAGACTGAATCGGCGTAGGGCAGGGCCAGTGCATCGCCGCGCACGAAGGACAACCTCGGTTGCTGCTGCTTGCCGACCCTCAGCATGCCCATCGACAGGTCGGTGGGGAAGACGTGTGCTCCCGCATCAAGGAAGGGCAGCGACGAGGTGCCGGTTCCGGCTGCCAGGTCCAGGATGCGTTCCCCCGGGCGGGCGGCGACGGCGGCCACGGTCTCCCTGCGCCAGCTGCGGTCCCTGCCCAGTGACAGCAACGAGTTCAACAGGTCGTAGCGCGCGGCGACGCCGTCGAACATGGCCGAGACCTCGGCGCGTTTCTTGTCGAGGTCGGCTCGGGTCTGCTGCATGCGCACACCTTAGCGCCCGGCCCCGGCAGTTCTCAGTGCAGAACCGCCAGCAGGTCGACGCGGTCGATGCCGTGGTGACGCCACTGGCCCATCAACTGGCCGACGACGTCGTTTATCGGGGCGCGGTCGAGTTTGTGTACCACGTGCGGGTATCCCGACGTCTCCCCGGCCACCAGGCCGCTGCCGAAGACCTTGATGTTCTTGGGGCGCGGCGTGTCCTGTCCGGCCTCCACGATGTCGGCGTCCGAGTCCTTCTCCCGGATCACCCGTACCAACTCGTCCAGGTAGACCGGGTCGGTCTGGGCGTCGTAGCAGTACCGGGTGCCCAGCTCCGAGTGCTGGAGGGTCCCGATCAGTGCGCCGCCATCAAGGGGATGGGGCCGCCACGTGACGGGGACGTGGTAGATGGCGTCCGTGGAACGCACCAGCATGCAGTCAAGCCCCACCACGTCATCGGGATCGACGAACCGGAACCTGGCGACGACCTCTAGGTCCGAGGGGTCCGCGTCGAACCACCACTGGTCGGGAAGCCATTGGGCGAGCAGGTCGAGTTTGCTGGGATGCAGCGTGGCTTCGGGCTGGATGCGGGCGATTCCGCTCATACGGGCTACCTCCATTGGTAATTTCCTGCATTCTATACAAAAAGGACAAATGGGGACAGCTGAGGCCTTGAGTGTCGCATACTGCTGTGTGATTCCCGACCGGCCTGCCGGGATGCGCCACAATGGTCGCCGTGGCGAAGAAGGACATAGTTCTCAAGGTGGAAAAATTGAAGAAGGCCTACGGGCCCGTGACCATCGTGGAGGGTTTCAACCTCAAGGTGGCCGCGGGGGAGGCCGTCGCGCTCACGGGGCGCAACGGCGCGGGCAAGTCGACGGTGCTGCGGTGCCTGGTCGGGGCGGATCGCCCTGACGAGGGTACCGTCGAGGTGCTCGGCGTGAAGATGAAGGAGACCAGTCCGGAGATCCGCCGCGACGTCGCCACCGTCATCGACGACCTCGACTTCTTCCCCGACCTGTCCGTCGTGGAGCATCTCGACCTGCTGGCCCGGGCCCACGGGATTGCCGATCCCGATGACCTGGTCGACGAGATCCTTGAGGAGGTGCAGCTCGTCCCGCAGGCCGGGCAGCTGCCCTCGACCCTGTCCTCCGGCCAGCGGCGACGCCTGGCGCTGGCCACCGCCTTCGTCAGACCCCGACGGCTGCTGGTCCTCGACGAACCGGAGCAGCGGCTCGATGTCGAGGGCATCGAATGGCTCGGGGTTCGTCTCAAGGCGGAGCTGAAGGACGGTCTGGCGATCGTGCTGGCCAGTCACGAACCGAGCCTGCTGGCTGCCATCGGCGCCCGCGAGGTGAGGCTGGGGGAGCGTCGATGAGCGACGAACGGTTCGGGAGCATCGGGGAGGTCGACGAGAAACAGCTCCGCCTTCTCGTGCGCGACTGGCGGCGAGGCAGGGCGGACCGCAACCTTTTCCAAGCCATGCAGGATGCCTACGTGATGGTCTTCGCGCTCGTCCTGATCGGGGCCATGGTGATCAGCTCCATCATGCAGGCCCAGCGCAGCGTGGCGGGCTGTGCGGCCGAGTCCTGCCTGGCCGCGCGGGGCCTGCTGCCCTGGGCGGCCGTCGCTGGGTTCCTTGCCCTCGCGCTCGTGGCGGCCCGCATGTTCGGTCCCGTCGTGGCCTCGGCCGCCGAGGGCTTCTGGATCATGGACGGCAACGTCGACCGGCGCAGGGTGCTCGCAGGGCGGCTCATCGCCTCTGTGATCGTGGCCTTGGTCGTCGGCGCGGGGCTCGGAACGCTCGTGGCGGCGCTCGTCGGTGGTGACGCCGCGGAGATTCTCATCTGGGGGCTGGCCTCCGGCTTCGGCTGCTTCGGTTTGGTGGCCTTCGCAGCTGCCGAACAGGGCGTGGAAAGGCGCTGGATCACCAGTGCGCTGCTGTGGCTGACCGGGATCATCGCCTTTGCGGCCCTGCTCGTTCTGGTCGCGATCTCCGCTGGGATGATGCCGGTCGATTTCGTGTCCGTGTTGAGTATCGACTTCGCCTGGGTGGTGGCGGGTGGCGGCCTGCTGCTGGGGTTGGTCTCCATCGTGCCCGCCTGGCTCCGGTTGCGACACATGCGCCGCCAGCGACTCACTGCGGGATCGTCGTTGCTCGCGGGTATGCAGGGCGCCGCGTTCGCTCTGGATTTCGCCCTGGTCCGCGACATCCTGGTGGAGGACCATGCGCGTCGCCGAGGACACGTACGCCCGACCCGCGGGTCGGGCAGCGGTGTGTGGGCAATCATCCTGCGCGACCTGCAGCGGTTGTGGCGCACCCCCAGACCGTTGGCATTCTGGCTGGCCTCGATGGCCGTGCCCTACGCGGTCCACGCGCTCGGCATCGAGGTGCTGAACCCGTCGATCTCCGCGCTGGTGTTGATGATCGCACTGATCGGTTTCTGCAACACCTTGCGGGTGTTGACCCGCACCAAGGGCCTCCAGCGTTGTTTCCCGTTCTCCCCGGGCGAGGTCAGGCAGGCCGCCATGACGGTGCCCGCCCTGCTGGCGCTGCTCTGGGCGGCCGCGACGATGCCTGCCTTCGGCGGGATCTTTGACGGTGGTGAGCTGGATCTGGTCACCGGGTTCTCGGCCTCCCTGATCACGGCGCTGGGTGGTCTGCTGGCGGCCTTCCGCTGGGTGTGTGCGAAACCTCCGAACTACGGTGGCCCCATGGTCTCGGTCGGGATCGGGGCCATGCCCCCTGGAATGATGTTCTCATTCATCCGCGGCATCGACATAGTCGCGTTGATCACCTTGCCACTCGTTCTCGGTTGGCCCTCCTGGATCGCGTTGGGCATCGCGACGGTCACCTGGCTGGTCCTGCGTTCCGGATTCGATCAGCAGGCCTTGATGGACGAACGGGAGGAGCAGCAGCGCCTGCTGGAAGAGCAGAGGTCGGGGCGCCCCGGCCGCGGCGGGGGCGGGCAGAAGGTGAGGGTGCAGAGGAAACGCTGATCCCGTCGCATGCACGGTAGGGCAGGCATTCCTTCACGCTTTTCGGTGCGCTAGGCTGGCGTTAATCAAGCTGGAAGGCGGGCGCGGATGACCACTTCACCAGAGGTTTCCCAGGACCTGTGCCTTGAGCGTGCGCGCTCCTTGGCGGGGCGGATGCTGGAGGGCGGAGCTGCCTGCACCTTGGTCGCCTGGCGGATCGGCAGCCAGTACGACTTCGTCGCCCACGGGCTGACCGCCCAGGGGGACATCGTGGTGGCCGTCAGGCCCGATGAGGACTGTCTGCTGTCTACCCTGCCCGCCGGGGTCGGAACCGTGGTGCGGATGGACCTGATCCGCCACAGCCGCGACGTGATGCTCTCGGTGATCGCGGCCTCCGCTCACCTGCTGGGAGAGCTCGTCCTGCTGCCGAACGCGGCCGTGGCCCGCCTGCTCGCCGAGGACCAGCTTCCCGAGCGGATCGCGGAACTGGCGCGGATCAGCGGAACCCGGGTCGGGCTGGTGGTCACGGACCGGATCTTGGTGCACGACCACGGCGGGGTCACCCCGATCCCGTGGGAGGATCTCGCGGAGACACGCCCCGAGAGATCCGGGGCTTGGTATGACGATTTCGAGGCACACGATGTCGTGGCCTCGCGGGGATGTGCGGCCCTCCGCCAGGTGTGCCGGGCCGTGATCGAGGGCAGACTCCCGGGACAGGCCAGCCTCCGGCCGAGCGCGCCCGGGTTGTGTGGGCACGTGCTCGACAAGGTCTTCTGCATAGACGTGGACCGTTTCGGGGTCACGTTGATGCACGTCGAGGAACACGAGACCGCCACGGTCTTCGCAGGTTTCGAGGATCGCCCCACGACGCTGTCGGCATTGACGGCTCAGGTGGCGCGGCTCGTTGATGACTCGGGGCCGGTGTACCCTCAGCGGTGCATCTGACGGCTGGCCCCGAGAACCACTCAGGCCCCGCACAAAGCGGGGCCTGAGCCTTTTTGCTTTCAGACGTGGTGGCCCTGTGGGCCGTTCAGGGGGTCAGCTGGCCTCGTAGGAGGTGCAGACGCCGTCAACCACGGTGACGCCGGAGGCGCTGCAGAGCAGGTCCTTGTTGTGGGCGCATTCGAGGCGCTGGCAGGCGCCGACGCGGCCATCGGCGGTGGGCAGGCCACCGCGGGCGTCGAGGGTGATGAAAGTGGTGCAGGCCGAGGTGCCGTCGACGGTGATCGCGAAGGCGGTGCAGCCTTTGTTGTTGAAAGCGCAGGTGGTGGTGCTGCAGGACTTGATGGGAGCAGTGGTGGGCATTTCTAGGACCTTTCGTCTGTGGTGCATCTGACGAGAAATACGTTACGTCCGTTCCCAACCCCCTGCAAGCAAGAGAATCCTTTGCTGACTTGGGTAAATGCACAAAATCGACGCATATTTCCCCGACTTTAGTGGCCTTGTGTGTTTCGAAAATTGAGGGCTTGCGAAATGCTCTTCGGCAGTTGATTGGGGCGCCTGGAGAAAACCCCTTGCGAGGGGAGAGGAACGAGGAAAGGCTCGCCTCGGACCGGCTGGCTCGGGTCGCGTCGCTCCTTCCCGTGGTCCGCCTGCTTTTCTGTTGGAAATGCTTGCCTTACGTCCGTATATCTGCGCTACAGGGCAAGCGATTGACTGCAAGGCAGGCGGACGGGCGAGTTGTGTGGGGCGAAGGGGTCAGGCCAGTCCCAGGGCCTGGAGCATCGGGATGAACTTGGCCTCGGTCTCGGCCAGTTCCGCCTGCGGATCCGAGTCCGCGACGATCCCGGCTCCCGCGAACAGGCGGATCTCGTCGGGATGGGCTGGGTTGATGAATCCGCCGCGGAGGGCGATGACCCATTCGCCGTCACCGTCGGAGTCCACCCAGCCGATGGGGCCGGCGTAGCGTCCCCGGTCCATGGACTCCAGCTCCGCGATGGTCTCCCCGGCGAAGAAGGTCGGGGTGCCGCAGACGGCCGCAGACGGGTGCAATGCACCCGCCAGCGCGAGGGAACTGATGTCGGGCTCCACCACGCCGGTGATGTCGGTGGCCAGGTGCATGACGTTCGGGAGGGTCAGCACTGAGGGGGCCTCGGGTACGTTCATGGCCGCGCAGTAGGGCTCCAGGGCCTCGGCCACGGAGGCGACGGCGAACTCGTGCTCGGCTATGTCCTTGCCGGAGCCGGCGAGCTGCTCGGCTCTGCGGAGGGGATCGGTGCGTTCGGGGTCCAGGGAAACGGTGCCGGCCAGGACGCGGGATGTGATCAAGGTGCGGTGGCGGCGGACGAGCAGCTCTGGGGTGGCGCCGACCATGCCGTCAACCAGGTAGTTCCAGGCCATCGGGTAGGCCCGCAGGAGTCTGTGCAGCACGTGGCGCGGGTCGATGGGGCCTTCGGTGACGGCCCTCAGGGATCGTGCCAGCACCACTTTGCTGATTTCGCGGGCGCGGATGCGTTCCACCGCCTTGGCAGCGATGCCCGCCCAGTCCTGTCCGGACATGCCGTCGGGGACCAATCGGATGTTCCCGGGGGGAGTGATGGGTTCGCCCCTGCCTGGTAGGTCCAGGCTGAGGCGGCCCTCGCTGATCTTGGTCATCCAGGCCCGTCCGTCGCGCCTGCCGATGATGGTCTCGGGAACGATCAGTACCGAGCGGATGCGGGAACGGTCCGGGTCGAAGGCGAAGGAACCGACGGCCAGGGGGCCGGTACCCCAGGCCCCGGGCAGTTCCGAGTCGTGGTCGATGTGGGTGCTGACCTCGCTCCACCACACGTCGGCAGCGTCGGGGAAGTCGGTTTCGAAACGGGCCACCTCGCCCAGCGTGACGAATCCTTCGCCCCTCCTCAGGAACGCGGTGGCCCGTTCGGGGGTGAGGAAGCGCGCGAGATCTCCCGGATCGTCGATGACGACGGTCGTGGCGCGCAACCGTTTCGTCGCGAAGTCAAGGCTCACCCGGGGAACGATAGCTGAGGCGGGCTCACGGAGGCCAGACGGACCGATCACCGGGATTGCGACGCCGAGTCGGATAGTCGCGAATAACGAACGCTTTCCGTTGTCAAAAAACGGTCCATCACCCCTAGCCAAACGGGGTTTGCGTGGCATCTCCGGGTGGTTGGTGAGAAGGGTGTGTCACCCCATAGACTGAGGTCTGAAGTCCGGTTCAAAGCGAGGCGAGCCGGTTTCCTGATATGCAAGACGAGGAGAGTCGAATGCCAAAGGCGGAAGCCGACGTCATCGTCGTCGGTGCGGGTCCCGGCGGATCCGCGGCCGCGGCAAATCTGGCGCGGCGGGGAGTGGGTGTCCTGCTGCTGGAGAAGAGCCATTTCCCGCGTGAAAAGGTGTGCGGCGACGGGTTCACCCCGCGCACCACCCGGGCCTTGGTGCGCCTCGGTGTCGACACCTCCGAAGAAGCCGGGTGGCTTCACAACAAGGGGTTGCGTGTCTACGGAGGGCGGGTTGAGCCCTTCCAGCTGGACTGGCCGAAGCTCGCCGACTTCCCCTCCTACGGGCTGGTGCGGAAACGCGCCGACTTCGACGACCTGATGGCCAGGCACGCCGTCGGTTGCGGGGCCGAACTGATCCAGGGGGCCAACGTGACCGAGGCGGTCCTGGACGATCGCACCGGCCGCATCGTCGGGGTGAGGACCCGCGACGGCGACGAGTACCGTGCCCCGCTGGTGGTGGCCGCTGACGGCAACTCCTCGCGCCTGTCGGTTTCCATGGGGCTGAACAAGCGATCCGACCGCCCGATGGGGGTGGCCTACCGCACCTACTACCGTTCCCCGCGCAGTGACGACGACTACCTGGAGTCATGGCTGGAGCTGTGGGACGGCAAACCCCGTGAATCCACCCTGATGCCCGGCTACGGCTGGATCTTCGGGATGGGGGACGGCACCTGCAACGTCGGCCTCGGCGTCCTCAACACCTCCAAGTCCTTCCAGAAAACCGATTACCGGGAGCTGATGAAACGCTGGCTCGCCAACACCCCCGAGGAGTGGGGTTTCCGGGAGGAGAACCGGCTCGGGAAGATCCAGGGGGCGGCGCTCCCGATGGCCTTTAACCGGCAGCCCGTCTACGGCCGCGGCCTGCTGCTGGTCGGCGACTCGGGCGGCATGGTCAACCCGTTCAACGGCGAGGGGATCGCCTACGCCATGGAATCCGCGGAACTGGCCGCCGACGCCATCGCCCAGGCCCATGCCCGCGGGGTCGGCACCGAGTCCGCCGAACGCGCCCTGCACGGCTACCGCACTCAGCTGAAGGCCAGCCTCGGCGGCTACTACAGGCTGGGAACCATCTTCGTGAAACTCATCGGCGACCCACGCGTGATGCACCTGTGCACCACCTACGGGCTGCCCCGCAAGACCCTGATGCGTTTCGTCATGAAGCTGCTGGCGAACCTGACCGACAGCCACGACGGGGATGCCATGGATCGCGTCATCAATGCCTTGTGCCGGGTGGCGCCGGCGGCGTGAGCAGACAGGTGGAAGGGAAGGAAGCGCAGTGAACCTCTACATTCCAATAGTCGGGATGGTGGTGCTGGCCACGGTGTTCGTGGCCGTGTCCATGACCCTGAGCATCCTCATCGGGCCCGGCCGCAGGAACCGCGCCAAGTACGACTCCTACGAGTGCGGCATCCAACCCACCCCGCAGCCCGTCGGCGGGGGACGGTTCCCCGTGAAGTACTACGTGATCGCGATGCTGTTCATCGTCTTCGACATCGAGATCGTCTTCCTCTACCCATGGGCCGTCACCTATCACCAGCTCGGGCTCTTCGGGATCATCGCCATCATCAGCTTCATCGTGACGGTGCTGGTGGCCTATTTCTACGTCAAACGCCGCGGCGGCCTGGACTGGGACTGAACAGGAGGACCACAGATGGGTATCGAGGAGAAACTTCCCTCCGGGATTCTGCTCACCACGGTCGAGGGGATCTTCGGCTGGGTGCGAAAGGCGTCGTTCTGGCCCGTGACCATGGGCCTGGCCTGCTGCGCCATCGAGATGATGGCCTACGCCACCCCCCGATTTGACTCGGCGCGCTGGGGGCAGGAGGTTTTCCGCGCCTCGCCGCGCCAGGCCGACCTGATGATCGTCTCCGGGCGGTTGTCCCAGAAAATGGCGCCCATCGTGCGGCAGGTCTACGACCAGATGCCGAACCCCAAGTGG
>CALLVV010000088.1 GCA_938012815.1 uncultured Propionibacteriaceae bacterium | reverse complement strand
GTCTGCTTGCGCTGCAGCGCAAGCAGACGCCCACAAGACAAGCGTTTCAAGAAGAGTCGACAGCCCGGAAAGAGTTGGCGGCCCGGGGAGAGTTGGTGTTCCGGGGAAAGCCGGCGGGGAACCGCCCTCGTCGAGGCACATCCTCGGAAAGCCTCACCCCTTGTAGGGGTATACCCCCAGAATGCTAACTTAGGCATGCCTGCCTTCTATCCGGAAGAGACATCATGTCAACGCAATCTTCTGTTTCCGACGCCGTTCCCGCGAATGCCCCGAGGTCCGTGTGGGATCTGATCCGCAGCGCACGCGGCTCGATGTACCTGGGGTTCACCCTCGCCGCTCTGGGAGCGGTGTTCAAGGTAGTGCCCTACATGGCGATCGTCGAGATCACCCGTTCCCTGCTGGCGGGGAACCCGGATCCCGCGTACCTGTGGGGGTGGGTGATCGCCGCAGTGGTGTGCATGGTGGTCCATTCGCTCTCCTACACCTATGCGCTGGGGAACAACCACACCGCGGAGGCGAGGCTCCGCCACGAGCTCCGGCAGCGGCTCATCGGCAAACTGGGGGTCGTGAACCTCGGCTGGTTCTCGGCCCGGAGTTCGGGTCGCATCCGGCAGGCCGTCTCGAACGACACCGCCGACATCCACTCCCTGGTGGCGCACCTGGCCGGCGACTTCACCAATTCCCTCATCAGTCTGCTGGTCAGCCTCGGCTACCTGTTCTGGCTGGACTGGCGCTTCGCAGGTCTGCTGATCGGCTGCTACCTGCTGATCTCGGTCCTGGTGTACGCGACCAGTATGACGGGGATCAGGAAGGTGTTCGATGACTACACCGAGGCCGAACGGCAGCTCTCGGACCGGACGGTGGAATTGGTGGACGGCATCAAGGAGGTCAAGAACTTCGGCATGACCGCAGACGTCTTCGGACGTTTCGACGAGGCCCAGAAGAGGTTCTCCACGGTTTCCCTGATATGGATGCAGAAGCAGAGCATCGGCCTGAGCCTGATCGCATCGCTGCTGCGGCCCGGACCGGTGTTCGCCGCGACGATGGGGCTGGGGCTGGCGTTCACGCTCCAAGGCTGGTTGTCCCCGGTGACGGTGGTGGCCTTCGCCCTGGTGTGGGTCGGCCTGCCCGAGGGGCTGCTGACCCTGATGGAGATGTCACAGAACCTGTACGCGGCGAAACAGGCCGCGAACAGCACCCTGCACATCCTGCAGGCCCCGGAACTGTCCGAACCGGGCACCGAGATCGCCCCGGAGGAGAACGCCCCCGCGGTGGAGTTCCGCGACGTCAGTTTCTCCTACTCCCCCGGAGAGCCGGTCATCCAGGAGCTCTCCCTGGCATGCCCGCCGGGCACGGTCACGGCACTGGTCGGCCCCTCCGGTGGCGGGAAGTCCACGCTGGCCAGACTCATCGCACGATTCTGGGACGTCGATTCCGGAACGGTGCTCGTCAACGGGCGCGACGTGCGGGACCAGCCCTCGCAGGAACTGCTGTCATCGATGTCGCTGGTTTTCCAGGACGTCATGCTCAGCACCGACACCGTCCGCGCGAACATCGCCCTCGGGAACGCGGATGCAACCGAGACCGAGATCGAGGAGGCCGCCAGGGCCGCCTGCATTCACGACCGCATCATGCAGCTTCCCGACGGCTATGACACGATCATCGGCGAGGGAGCCCATTTCTCCGGGGGTGAGGCGCAGCGCCTGACGATCGCGCGGGCCTTCCTGGCCGCATCCCCCATCCTGATCCTCGACGAGGCGACGGCGCAGGCCGACAGCCATTCCGAGCGCCTGATCCAGCAGGCCATCAGCAACCTGGCCCAGAAGCGCACGGTGATCGTGATCGCCCACCGGCTCTCCACGATCCAGGGCGTCGACCAGATAGCCGTGATCGACGCGGGCCGGCTCGTCGAACTGGGAAACCACGACGACCTGCTGGCTCAGGACGGCCCCTACGCTCGGTTGTGGCGGAACCAGACCACCATCGCCCATGCCCTTGAAGGGCTCAGGGGAAAGGAACAGGCATGCTGAAGCAGTTCCGTCGCTATCTCGACAAACCGGGAGTCGTGAACGCGCTGATCGCCGGTTACGCCGTCTCCGCGCTGCTGCAGGGCCTGGCCTTCGTGGCCCTGATCCCCTTCCTGCGGGCCTTCCTGGGCCCGGACCCGGCATCCTCCCTGCCGTGGTTGTGGGTTCTGATCGGTCTCGGGACCGCCGCCTTCCTGGTGAACTGGATCAGCATGACCCTGTCCATGCGCATCAGCGTCATCGACGTCTGCGGCAACCTGATCTCGAAGATCGGGCGCCGGGTCTCGGCTCTTCCACTGGGCTGGTTCCGGGCCCGGAGTGCCGGGGACGTGGCCGCCGCCGTATCCAGCGAGGTGGACATCCTCTCCCACCTGTCATCGGTGGTGCTGCCCAACCTGGTCTCGGCGATCGTGATTCCCGGCACCGTATTGGTGGCCACCCTCTTCTTCGACTGGCGGCTGGCCCTGGTGATGGCGGTCAGCCTGCCTTTCACCTATCTGGTGTGGCGTTGGGGTCTGCACAGCATGAAGCAGGAACACGCCCAGGAACCCGTGCTCAGCTCGGCCAGCGCGGGAAGGCTGATCGAGTACGCCCAGCTCCAGCCCGTCCTCAGGGCCCGTGGCCTGGCCGGCATGCAGTGGCCCCCCATCCGGAGCACCCTGGAGGCGGAGAACCAGGGCGTCCACCGGCTGCTCAAGCTCCAGGGCCCACCCATGGGGGCCCTGCTGGTGATAACACACGCCGTCTTCGCCGGGGTCCTGGCCTGCGGGCTGGCGTTCGCCCTGGATGGGTCGCTGGATCTGGCCACCTTCGTGGCCGTCGTGGTGATGACCACCCGGTTCGTGACCCCCATGACCCACGCATTGCTGTATCAGGGGGAGATTCAGAAGTGCGAGATCTCGCTGGAGGCCATCGGGAAGATCCTGGACACCCCCGTGATGCCCGAGCCCGAGGAACCACAAGTGCCCGGAAATCACGACATCGGGTTCCAGGACGTCACCTTCTCCTACGACCCGGACACCCCCCTGTTCCGGGACTTCTCCCTGGAGGCGCCGCAGGGCCGGATCACCGCGATCGTCGGGCCTTCGGGTTGTGGCAAGTCGACGCTGACGAAACTGGCGGCAAGGTTCTGGGACGTGTCCGCCGGGCGGGTCACCATCGGTGGGGTTGATGTCAGGGACATCGCCACGGAGCGGTTGATGTCGATGATCTCGACGGTCTTCCAGGACGTGTACCTGTTCAACACAACCATCCGCGAGAACGTTCGCATCGCCAAACCCGGGGCCACCGACGAGGATGTGGACGAGGCCATCCGCCGGTCTCGCCTGGAGGGGGCCCTGAAACGGTTGCCGCAGGGGCTCGACACCCCCGTCGGCGAGGGCGGGCTGCGCCTGTCAGGCGGGGAACGGCAGCGCGTCTCGATCGCCCGCGCCTTCCTGAAGGACGCCCCGATCCTGCTGCTCGACGAGGTCACCTCGGCGCTGGACGCCGAGAACGAGGCGGTCCTGACCACGACCCTCGAGGAACTCTCCCGGGGTCGCACGGTGGTGGTGATCGCCCACCGGTTGAGCACCATCATGAACGCCCACTCGGTGGCGGTGCTGAGCGGCCGCGAGGCCGGTCAGGTCACCCGGGTCGTGCAGCAGGGTTCCCCCGCCGAGCTGGCGACAACCGAGGGGCTGTTCGCGGAACTCCTCGAGGATTCCCAGGCCATCAGCAGGTGGCGGCTGGCCTGAGGCACATCGAACAGCTGCCCGGTCAGGTCTTTTCCCGGGGTTCGGCCCTCACGACCGCTCCCCGGGGACTAGATTTGGTCCCACCACCAATTCCCCAGAGGAGTAGATGTGACTGATGCAACGGCGCTTTCAGGCGCTTACAAGACCCTGCTGGACGTGATCGGAAAGGTTGAGCCCCGCATCGTTCAGGCAATCCGCGACGAGCTGGCGGATCAGCGTGCCTCCTTGAAGCTGATCGCCTCCGAGAACTACGCCGACCTGCCGGTGCTCGCGACGATGGGCACCTGGCTGAGTGACAAGTACGCGGAGGGCACCATCGGTCACCGCTTCTATGCGGGTTGCCAGAACGTCGACGTGGTGGAGTCCGTGGCCGCCGAGCACGCGCGTGAGCTGTTCGGCGCCGAATATGCCTACGCACAGCCTCACTCTGGGATCGACGCGAACCTGACCGCCTACTGGGCAATCCTGGCCCATCACGTCGAGACCCCCGCGCTGACGGAGTTCGGGTCGAAGAACGTATCCCAGCTGTCCGAGGCCGACTGGGAGACGCTGCGGGCCCGGTTCGGCAGCCAGCGGCTGCTGGGCATGAGCCTGGATGCGGGCGGGCACCTGACCCATGGGTTCCGGCCGAACGTGTCGGGCAAGATGTTCCACCAGCGTTCCTATGGCACGAACCCCGAGACCGGGTTGCTGGACTACGACGCCCTCGCCGCGCAGGCCGCCGAGTTCAAGCCGCTGATCATCGTTGCCGGGTACTCCGCCTACCCGCGCCGCATCGATTTCGCGAAGATGCGGGAGATCGCGGATTCCGTCGGCGCGGTGCTGATGGTCGACATGGCCCACTTCGCCGGCCTGGTGGCGGGCAAGGTGTTCACGGGCAACGAGGACCCGGTGCCGTTCGCCCAGGTGGTGACCACCACCACCCACAAGTCGCTGCGCGGCCCGCGCGGCGGCCTGGTGCTGGCGACCAAGGACTACGCGGGCGACGTCGACCGCGGCTGCCCGATGGTGCTGGGCGGTCCCCTGTCGCACATCATGGCTGCCAAGGCCGTCGCCTTGGCGGAGGCCCGCACCGAGGCGTTCCGGGACTACGCGCACCGGGTGGTCGACAACGCCCGCGCCCTGGCCGAGGGACTGTTGAAACGCGGCGGCACCCTGGTGACCGGGGGCACCGACAACCACATCGTGCTGCTGGACGTCTCCTCCTTCGGCCTGACCGGGCGGCAGGCGGAGTCGGCGCTGCTGGATTCCGGCATCGTCACCAACCGCAACTCAGTGCCCAACGACCCCAACGGCGCCTGGTACACCTCGGGCATCAGGCTCGGTACCCCGGCTTTGACGTCGCGGGGCTTCACCACCTCCGACATGGACGAGGTCGCGGCCATGATCACCGACGTGCTGAAGAAGACCACCCCGACCACCACGAAGGACGGCAAACCGGGCAAGGCGAAGTACGAACTGGCCCAGGAGGTCGCGGATGGATCGAAGGATCGCGCGGCGAAGCTCCTGGATCTGCACCCGCTCTACCCGGGTCTGACGTTGTGATGACGACGTTTTCGATCTGATTCCGCTGCTGGCTCTTTCTGCCGGGGTGTTCCTCCAGCTGTTCGTCTGACTCAGCCTGAGGAAGCCCCGGCAGAAAGGGGCCGGTACACCCCGCAGTCGGGTGTTGCTCGCGCTCGGCGGTTTCGCTGCGCTGGTTGTTGCCCTGCGCGACCTTCCTGCTCCCGCAAGAGGCCCGGTGTGCGCGGATTCTGCGCCCCGTCCGGTTCGTAGCCGGGCGGGACGGCACTCCGGCTGGTTCGTCAACCGAATCAGTCCGCCGGGGCATGGATCACTCCGTCGGCGACGCCTTCGCCACCAGCTCTGCGATGGCCTGTCTCAGTGCGCGCGGGTGCAGGCTGCGGGCTGTCGCCAGGGACAGCAGCAGGCACAGGGCCCCGGAAAGGATGAAGACCGATCGGACTCCGAGCAATTCCGCGGTGACTCCGCCCAGCAACGCACCGCCGGGCATCGCGATTCCCATGGCCATGAACGCCTGGACGCTCGCCACCCTGCCCGCAAGCTCGCGCGGAGCGATCTTCTGCCGCAGAGAGGCGACCAGGACGCTGACCATGATGCCGAAGAACGAGTTGAAGAACAGGCAGCAGGCAAGCAGCACAAGATTGCTTGAAACGATCATCAGGAGCAGCAACGGCCCCGCCAGGGCCACCCCCACCGGCAGAACGTAGCTGAAACCCAGTTTCCGATCGGCCACGGAGGCCAGGGCTCCTCCGAGCACACCTCCTGCGCCGGAGATGCTCAACACGACGCCGAACGCCGTCGCTGATGCGCCCAAGTCGTTCGTGACGTAGATCACCATGACCGCCAGCACCCCGCTCTGGGCGAAGTTGACGACGCCCATCACCGACAACAAAGCGACCACCACAGGCTTGCCCCGGCACCACGCGACGCCCTCCCGCACGGCCTGCCACATCCCCGCCTCGCCGCTGCCGGGCGCCTGGCCTCCGCCTGCGATGCGCGCCACCAGTGCCGAGGCCAGCAGGAACGAGACCGCGTCGATCAGGAACGGCAGCCAGCGCGCGAAACTGAACAGCAGCCCGCCCAGTCCGGGCCCGATGAAGTTCATCGACGCCGCCTGCATCGCATAGAACGTGCCGTTGGCCGCTGACAGGTCGTCGGGGTCCTCCACGATCTCCGGGATCATGCCCTGGTTCGCCGCCGAAAAGACCGTCTCGCCGACACCGAGACAGAAGCTGACGACCGCCAGCACCCAGATTCCGGCGAGGTCGAAGAACACAGCCCCCGCGAGCGCCCCCACCAAAACGCACCGCGCCAGGTCGACCAGCACCATCAGCGACTTCCGCTTGAACCGATCCGCGACGACCCCGCCTGCCAGGCCGAACAGCAGCCACGGGAGCCGGTTGGCCACGACGACAAGCGAAATCAACAGCGGATCCGACGTCACTGTCGACGCCAACAGCGGCGCAGCGACAAGCCGGATCCCGTCCCCGACCGACGACACCCCCATCGCCGACGCCAGCTTCAGGTAGCTTCCGTTGCGAATCAGGGCCACTTCCATTCCTTCCGCACGAGTGAACCCAAATCGGCCAGAAACCATCTTGACACCCATCCCGCATGACCAAACTGCACCGGCCCCACCCAGGCTCCCTCTTTCCGGGAATACCCGCATCACATCCCCTTGGAGCGCCCACGCCTTCCCTGACTGCCTCTCTCGGGGACGAGGATCATCAACCCTCCCACCGCTCCTCAAGCTTCCATTGCCGGCCGAACCGGTCCGCGAACACCAACCACCCCTACGAAGCTGGTTGAGCCGATCCGCGAGCGCCAGCGAGCGGATCGTGTCGAAACCACCTCGCGCATGTCCGAGGACCCTTCCCCGGCTTCCGGCAGTGGTTTCGACACGGGCTGTTCCTCCACTGAGACCCGGTTCAACCAGCTTTGGGTTCCGGGGACGGGGTCAGGGCCGGACCCGGAGTCCCCGGTGGCGGTTGACCGCTGCCAGGATTTCGTGGCGGCGGGGGCGGGCGAGGTGCCCGGGATGACCACGGTGGGGTGAGAGCCAGTCGAGGCCCTCCTCGTCGATGCGGTGCAGCAGCTCGTCGATCCGCTCGGGCATGCCCGCCCGGTCGTCGAGGAGGTCGCCGATGCGGTCCAGCGCGTGAGCGATGGCCTGCGTCTGCGCGGCGTCGACCAGCTGCGGGACCGCGGCGAGGTCGATGTCGTCGCGGCCGTACTGGATCCTGGTACGGCTCCGCGCCTTGGCGGGTTTGCCGGTGCTGGATGGCGGCAGGGACACGGCCCCGGGGCGTCCCGCCCGCAGGCCGTTGAACACCTCCGTCACCTCGGCGGGCGGCGGGGCGGCCGCGATGTCGTGTGCTTTTTCAGTGACGTCGGTGGGCACGTAGTGGTTGATGGCGATGACGTGGTCGGCGACCTCGAAGAACGCCCCGGAGCCCCCGGCGACGAGGATCGTCGATGTCCCGAGCTCGCCGTACAGGGGCCGGATGCGGTCCACGAACGGGGTGATGGGTTCCTGGGCGGCGGGGATGAGGGCGCGCATGCGTTCGTCGCGGATCATGAAGTTCGTGGCCGAGGTGTCCTCGTCGATCAGCAGCGTCGACGCCCCGGCCTCGATGGCCTCGACGAGGTTGGCGGCCTGGGACGTGGAACCGCTGGCGTTGGTCGTGCTGAAACAGCGCGTGTCGGTTCCGGAGGGCAGGTTGGTGATGAACGGGGAGATGTCCACGCCGGTGACCGCCCGGCCGTCCTCCGCGCGGATGGTGACCGCGTCCGGGCGGGTGATGACCCATTCGCGGCCGTCACCGCCGATGTGGGGATAAACGCCCCGTTCGATCGCGCGCAGCAGCGTCGATTTCCCGTGATACCCACCTCCGACGATCACGGTCACGCCCTCGGGGACGCCCATGCCGGTGACCCGGCGGCCACTGGGCAGGTCGAAGGCGACCCGCAGGTTTCCCGGGCTCTCGAAGGGCACGACCGCAGCGCCTGTGAGAGGCAGGTCGGAATCGCCGGAGCGGCGTGGCAGGATCGCGCCGTCACCCACGAAGGCCACCAGCCCGCGCTCCGGCAGGAGCCCGCGGAGGTGTTCCTGGTCGCGCAGCAGGGTGACGTGTTCACGCAGGGCACGCCGGTCGAGGTTCCGGTGCAGCAGGGCGGCCTCGGCGACGCGCGGCAGGAGATCGGTCAGGAGCCTGGCCGCCTGGTGTCCGCGGACCCTGCGCCCGGATGCGGGCAGGCCGACGTCGATGCGGGCCTCGACCCGGTCCGTCAGAACGGCGACGCTGGTGCGTTCCAGCACCTCCTGGCCGGGCCGGCCGATGCCCACGAACCCGCCGTTTCCCGTCCCCTCCGGCCTCGGGACCATCCGATGCGCGGCGTCCGCGAACCGGCGTGTGAGGAAGTCGGAGACCGCGATCCTGCCCGCAGCGTCGTCGGTCAGGTCGGCGGGCAGATCCGCGACCTCCCGGTCGACGATGATGCGCATCCGCGACGGCGGGGCGTAGGGGTCGACCTGCACGTGGTCGACGACGAGCCGGACGGTACCGATCCGGTAGCTGCCGGTCAGTTGTTTGTACGAGGCGTATCCCCGCCCGTCGAGTTGGGCGAGGACACGCCTCAGCGTTTCTGCATCACGCATGAACGTCCTTCATTCAGTGGTCCTCGCCAGCCCGGCGGGCAGGCGAACGAGAGCGACGCCACCGAGAACCGCGAACACCAGGGCGGTGATCGCCATCGCGGTGGTGAACCCGGCCTGTTGCACACCGAACCCCGTCAGCAGCGGACCGATGGTCAGGCCAGCAGCATAAGCGAGGTTGTACAGCGCGAACGAACCCCCGAGGGTCGGCGGCGTCGACCGGGATCCTTGCTCGCTGATCAGCGTGGTGGCCGGGGCGAGCAGCATCGCCGAGGACAGACCGAGAAGCCCCATACCGATTCCGATCTGCCAGAGCTCGGACGACCAGCCGATGACCAGCAGGGCCGCGGCGACCGCGACGACGCCGGCGCCGACCAGCAACCGGGGTGTCGTCGAGGTCATGAGGTGCCCGACGATCGGGTTGGCGATGATGCCGACCAGCGCGGCGATCCCGAACAGCACACCGATGATGGTGCTGGCGGAGGACTGTTCACCGATGCGACCGGGCAGGACCGGTTGCACCGCGGCGAGGACGGCCGCACCGATGCCGATGGCCGCGACGATGGAGGCGGAGCCCCGGGCCCTCAACACGGTGAGGGGACCAGCGGTGTCGTCGCTCTGCCGCGGGGATCCCGGGATCAGGGCCAGCAGCAGCGCAACGTCCACGATCGCGATGGCCGCGGCAACCAGGAACGGGGAGGCAGGCCCGAAGGCATCGACCAGGAAACCGCCCAGGGGCGGGCCAGCGAGCACCCCGAGGGTCACCGTCGACATGGCGATGCCCATCATCTGGCCTCGTTTCTCGATTCCTGTGGAGGCGGCGATCAGGGAGAGGGCCGCGACCCATGCGATCCCACCGGCGATGCCCTGCACGAAACGGGCCACCAGCAACAGCCAGTACGGACCTCCGATGGCGAACAGCAGGGTGGCAGCCACGAGGACGATCAGCTCGGTCAGCAGCGGTCCCTTGGGGCCTCGCCGGTCGACGACACGACCGGTGAAGAGCGTCGCGACGATCATCGCGGCGGCGTAGGAGGAGAAGAGAACGCCCGTGGCGGCCTCCCCCTGCTCGACCACGGCGGGCAGCAGCGGAAGCACCGGGATCGCCAGGCCCTCGAGCAGCATGTCGGTGAAGAGGACAGCTCCGGCGACGGCGGTCGCGCGGACGGGGGTCGCGCCGGCAGGGCGCGAATCATTGTTGGTGGTCATTGTGATGTTGTTCTTTCAGGAGTTGAGCAACCCCCTCACCAACGCCTTGACGAAGGCGTCGAGTTCGTCGGGTTGCGGAAGGTCTTGGGGGCGGATCGCCGCTGTCACGGTGAACCCTTGGAGCAGCACGAGCACGAGTCCGGCAACGCCTCGCGGAGCGAGATGACCCGCCTCCCCGCTGGCGGCGATGACGTCCTCGATGCGACCGCGCCAGCCGTCGAGCGCGTCGTTCTTCCCGGACCGCCTGGCCGCGTGCGGCGCAACCAGCACGGTTGTGGAGGCCAGTGCCCGGAACCTCGGGTCGCCGGTGAGCAGCCGCACGAAGTGCGACAGCAGGGCCTCGATCTTCTCGCGTGCGCCGCTCCCGGGTTCGTCGTCGCTGCCGGCGAAGAGACGCTGCTCATAGTCGGCCCAGCCCCATTCAAGGGCAGCGATCAGCAGCGCCTGCTTGTCGCGGAAATGATGGTGCAGTGCGCCTCGCGTAACGCCTGCCCGCTCGGCCACGTGCTCGAACGTCGCCCCCCGCCACCCCTTCTCCTCGAAGGACATCAGCGCCGCTTCCAGCAGCGCGACGCGGGTTCTGGCCGCGTCCTCGGCCGTTCGTCTCATACATACATGCTAACACGTATATATGGAGTCGCGCGATCGGCGTCCTCCCCTGTGCATGAAATGCGGAAGAAAAACGGTTCAACGTCGCGTGACGACGCTGAACCGTCAAAGCTCCGCGATTCGTGCACGGGAGGAGAGATTTCGCCCGAGGCGTGGGTGGGCGAAAACCTGTGACGCGGGCCCGGTCACCCCCGCGAGAGGGCTACCTGCTGGTGAAGACCGGGATGATGCCGTCGAAGCTCAGCTGGACCCCCAGCCCGTGGGCGACGATCGTCGCGATTCCCGCTAGAACGGCGAGCAGCACCACGGCGAAGCACACCCCCGCGATCACTTTCCCCAACAGGCTCGGCCTCCGGGCGGGATCACCTCTGGTGCCCATCGACAGGGAACGCACGCCCAGCGCGAACAGCGTCGGCAGCCCCGCCCCCAGGATCAACCCGGCGAGCAGAACGTGCCAGGTGCCCTCGAACGCGAGCCAGAGGATTCTCATGCGCGGCTGCCCTCGGGCTGTTCGAGCTCGATCAGATCCGCCACCTCGGTGGTTGCGGCCAACGGTCGCGGGGCGGTGACGTTCTCCACCCATTCGTCATTGACGTTGCTGTGGTCGATGGTGGACTTCCTGGAGTGCAGATACATCCACAATGAAGCCGCCAGCAGGATCACGAATATCGCCAGGACCCCGAAAAGCCCACCGAGCAGGTGCCCGACCAGCCACATGACGGCGCCCGCGAGAGCGGCGGCGGGCAGGGTGATCGCCCACGACATCAGCATCCTCCCGGCCACGCGCCAGTTCACCTTGGCACCGGAACGCCCGAGGCCGCTTCCCAGGATCGATCCGGTGGCAACGTGAGTGGTGGACAGGGCGAACCCCATGTGGCTGGAGGCCAGGATCACCGCAGCCGATGACGCATCGGCTGCCATGCCCTGCGGGGAATTGATCTCGACGAGCCCCTTGCCCAGGGTGCGGATGATCCGCCAGCCCCCGAGGTAGGTGCCCAGCGCGATGGCGACTGCGCAGGCCACCTTCACCCACAACGGCACCGCGTGCAGCTGGGTCCAGTTTCCGGTGGCGATCAACGCCAGGGTGATGACCCCCATGGTCTTCTGGGCGTCATTGGTGCCGTGCGCCAGGGAGATCAGCGAGGCCGACCCGACCTGCCCCCACCTGAAGCCCCGTTCCCGGCGTTTCTCGTCCATTCCGCGAGTGATCGCGAACACCAGCCAGGTGCCGACCCCCGAGACGATGATCGCCACGACTGGTGAGACGAGGGCGGGCAGGATCACCTTCCCAACCACCCCGTCGAGCTTGGTGCCGTCACCGACCCAGTTGACCCCGCCAAAACCCAGGCCCGCGATGGTCGCGCCGACGAGACCGCCGAACAGGGCGTGGGACGAACTCGACGGCAGGCTCCACAGCCAGGTCAGGAGGTTCCACAGGATGGCGCCCACCAGACCCGACAGCACGATCAGCAGCAGCCCCTCACCGCCGTCCCCGAGCAGTTCGGGGCGGGGCGCCCCCACGTCGTCCTGGAGGTTCACCACGGCGTTGGTGACGGTGAGCGCCACCTCCACGGAGAGGAAGGCCCCCACGAGGTTCAGCAGCGCCGAGAGCATCACGGCGGTTTTCGGTTTCAGCGCGCCCGTGGCGATGGATGTGGCCATGGCGTTGCCGGTGTCGTGGAAGCCATTGGTGAAATCGAAGGCCAAGGCTGTGACGATCACCAGCAGCAGCACGACTAACAGTTCTAGCGGCACGGCACTAGTTTGCAGCTTCCCACCGGGATTCGCGCAATTGGCATCTCAAACCTCAGACATGTCGCACAATATTCTGAACGGGTCCGTGGCTGCAATGGCCCCTCGGGCGCCGATTCCGGGAGGCCACCAGACCACATCGGGGGTGTGTCCCGGCGTGCCCTCCCCGGGGCCGCCGAGCGGTCAGCGGCTGAACAACTGACCCTGAACGGTGTTGACGAACTGCGTCAGGGAAGCAGGCAGGTCACGCAGGTGCCAGGTGTCCGGGGCGTGGTACCAGGCAACCTCCGTCGGATCCGGGGTGTCGTCGACGTCGGCTGCCGCCATCGCCTCCAGCCATCGCTGACGCCCGCCCAGGACGACGGTGTAGGGCAACAGACGGGAGATCTCCGCCAGTTCCCTGCCCTTCGGCATCTGATTGGTCGGATGGGTGTTCAGGAGCGCCGAGAGCGCCCCGAGGGCCGTCACGAGCCGGGTACCGTCCGGTGTGCGGCGGGGCATGCGCGGCGCCATCCACAGCAGCGAGATGGCCAGGGCCAGTAGCACCAACGCCACCAGGCCGAACCTGGTGAACGCGATCAGGGCGGCGCCCGCCGCCAGCGCCACACCGAGCCCGATCCAGCCGCGCACGGCCCAGGAGTTGCGGGTGGAGTCGGGGCGGGTCTCGAACCAGCCGCGTTCGACCACCTCGTCGTAGAGAGCGTCCTGCACCTGTCCGAGGGCTGGCGCCAGCACCTCGGGCAACTGCGAGGCGAGGGATCGTTTGCCATCGGGCACCACGGCTTCCAGGAGCCGGGTCTCGTAGGGGAGCAGCTCGTCATCCGGGTTCTCCAGACGACTGAACTGCCAGTCCACCAGGCCGTACTGGCTGTGCTGAAGTTCGGTGATGCGAAGGTGCCCGCGAACGGCCAGGTCGATCAACGTGGCCGTGATGTCGACGGGATCGACACGCTCATCTGCAACGGTGCCAACCAGACCGGGGCGCATGCCCTCGCCCGGCTCGAACACTGATTCTCCGTCACCGACGGGACGGAACGACCCAACGGCCGAGACCTCACCGGAGAAAACGAGATCCGCGCCGGTGCGGCGATGCAGCCACCACAGCAGCAACGCGCCGACCACCAGGGTGGCCAGTGCCGCGCCCGTCGTGGCCAGATCCATCGTGAACGCCCGGTTCAGGTTCCACTGCTCGTGGATCTGGGCAGTCGCCGTGATCTGTTCGGCGCTGAAACCGACGGTGAAGGTCACCTGCTCGCCGACGCCCCGCGTCGCCGATTCGAACTTCGGGGTGGGTGAATTGTGGGCGCCTGCCGTGTATAGCTGGCACTTGTCGAGGGTGCCGGGCGGACCAGAAGTGCAGTCCACAAGCTGTGCCATGGCGTCGACCTGCAGGCTGCCGGAAACCTTCTCCACCCCGACCGACAGCCCTTGGAGTGCGCGCCAAGTGAACACGCTGCTCTCGCCGCTGGAGCCCGGTTCGGTGCGGGTGGTCCCGGTGACCCTGTAGGTGATCTTCACTTCGGCGGAAGGCTTCATGGAAAGCACCGTGTAATCCCCCTCCACCTTGGAGGTGAAGTTCTCGGCACCTGTCACGTTCGCCTCGGAGATGTCATAGACGTAATAGCGGTCTCGGTCGATGGGCGCACGATTCGCGATTCGTTGGGTCAGCTCCGCAGGTGGGGTGTCGAACCTGATGGTCTCGGTGACAGTCAGCACCCCATTCGCCTCAAGCCGCCCCTCGAAAAGATATGACTTGGCGACCGTCCCGTCGGCACGGGCCTGAGATACACCAAGCAGGCCGAGCAACAGCACGAACGGGACCAGCAGCAGGCGAACTGTACGCACCTCGGGCTCCTCGGATCGAAGTTCTCGCTGTCGACGGTACAGCATGACCGAGGCAAAGTGATCTCTCGGATGCGCGTGCCCGTTTCCCGCGCCACGACCCCCGATGCGGCTACCCTGAACGTCGTGGCGAACTCGATGCAACCGCAGTACCCGGGATGGCCCAATCAACAGCAGGCCGGAGAAGGCCCGTACCCGAATCGACCCCCCGCACCCTGGCAGCAGTCGGCGCCCACGCAGGACCAGCAACCCCCACAGCGGGCACCGCAGCGGGGGCTTCCTCCCGATCAGCAACCACCCCAGACACCGACGCCGTACTCCCCCTATCAGCCTCCCGCGGAGCCTCCGGCCGTTCCGCGCAGGATGGCGCCACAGCCGGAAACACCCCCGGCACCCCCGCACGGGGCGATACCGCGGCAGCCATCCCCCCAACCACCACCGCAGTTCCCCACCGCCCGGCCCGCGACAAGCTACTCGGCCCCGAGTGCACCGCAGCCGTCCACGACCCGGAACCCTGCTTTTCTTCCCAGAACCCCCACGGGTTTCCGTCCCACCCCGCAGGGCTTTCCTGCCATTCAGCAGCCCACCCCGGCTTTCATCCCCAACGCTTACGCCCCACCAGGGCCACCCAGGCGCCGTCCAACGGGGCTGGTGGTCGCCCTGTTCAGCGCCCTCACCCTGCTGATCGGCATGATCGCCATCTCCCTCCTCAACAACCAGTCGGATTCCACGATCGTCTCCCCCGAGTACAAGAACGAGGACTGGAAGGTTCCGTCCGTCAACGACCCGCCCCCGCCCCTCGTGACACCGGATAACAGGACGGAGGAAAAGACCCTGACGGAGAACAACCCCTTGTACAAGACCTCCTTGGAATCCCCCGTTCGATGTGATCTTGAGCTTCTTCCGGGCGGCAAGCAGGATAACCAAGCGCTGGAGACCCATCTGCAGACCTACCTCGGTTGCCTGACCCGGGTCTGGGGCCCCACCTTGGAGAAAGCCAACTACAAGGCATTCCAGCCGAAGATCACGGTCTTCCCTGAAGGTGGAACCGTCACCACGGAATGCGGGACACAACATTCCAAGAACGCCTTTTACTGCGCGGCGGACCAGCGAATATACATCGCCCAGGACCTGCTCGATTTCCTCTCCGCCGATCTCTCCAAGGCGCGCGCCATCTTCAACCTGATCATCGCCCACGAGTACGGGCACACCATACAGGGGCAGTCCGGGATACTGGCCAGCGGAAACATCATTTCCGGGCGAGGCAACGACTCCGAGGCCCTGGCGGTGAGCCGCCGTCTCGAAACCCAGGCTGACTGTTTCGCCGGTGCCGCCATGAGTTCCCTCTGGCAGGGGCTCAAGCTCACCGACGCGGACCGCCAGGACATTCTGAACATCATCACGGAGCTCGGTGACGACAAAATGAGAGAACGCCAAAACAACGACCCGGACGAGGAAGGTGACCACGGCAAGGGGAAAAACCGTCACGCATGGCTGGAACGTGGGCTGAACTCCAAAGGGTCACTGGGCCAGTGCAACACCTTCACCGCCCCGTCCGATGAGATCGAGTAAGAAACCACCGGAAACCACTGATTGATCATCGTTTCCACGAGGCTGCTCGATCGGTGTTTCCCCTATGTCACGGTAGAGCCGTCCGAGCGATTCAGCCCGCGATCGTCATCGCCACCGCAATCGCCGCGACCCCTTCACCGCGGCCTGTGAGTCCCAGTCCGTCCGTGGTGGTGGCGGAGACCGACACGGGCGCCCCGATGGCCTCGGAGAGCACCCGCTCCGCCTCGCCACGGCGCGAAGCCATGCGCGGCCGGTTGCCGATCACCTGAACGCTGACGTTGCCGATCCCGAAACCAGCGGCCCGGAGCAGTCTGGCCGTCTCGGCCAGGAAAGCCACTCCGGAGGCGCCTTTCCATTCTGGGCGGTCCGTGCCGAAGTTCGACCCGATGTCCCCCATCCCGGCCGAGGCCAGCAGCGCATCGACGATGGCGTGCGCCGCCACGTCGCCGTCGGAGTGCCCGGACAGGCCGAACGGTTCGTCCGGGAAATGCAGCCCGGCCACCCACATGGGCTCCCCGGCTTCCAGCCTGTGGACGTCGGTTCCGATGCCGACCCTCATGCCCGGCTCCTGCCGTCCAGGATTCCCTGTGCCAGGGCCAGGTCGAGCTGCTCGGTGATCTTCAGCGCGTCGTGGTGTCCGGGCACGAGCACCACGTGGTGCCCGAGCGCCTCGATCGCGGATGCGTCGTCGGTGATCACCAGTCCACGCCTGGCCACGTGGTCGTGGGCTTCTCGGAGCAGACCGAGTCGGGCTCCCTGCGGGGTCTGGATGGCGCGAAGGGTGGATCGATCGATCATCTGGGACCCTTCGTCACCGACCTGCCGGATCGAGTCGTGAACTGCGATCACCGGTATGGCGACCTCCGCGCCATTGATCACGGCTTGCAGAACGGTCGTCACCACGTGCGGGGGCACCAAGGGACGGGCCGCGTCGTGGACAAGCACGACGGTTTCGGGGCCGAAGCGTTCCGACAGCACGTCGAGCCCGAGCCGGACGGAATCCTGACGTTCGATTCCGCCGACGGTGCAGACGACATCATCCAGACCTGACAGGGCCGCCTCGAAGACTGACAGACATCCCTCGGGCGTGGTGATGACCACGTGTCCCACACCTCCGGCACGCATGGCGAGCACACTGCGGCGCACCAAGGACATCCCGCCGAGTTCCACCAGTGCCTTCGGCACGGGTGCGCCGAGCCGAGACCCGGAACCGGCCGCCACCACGAGGGCGACGACCGGTTCGTCCATGCTGTTGTTCAACGGTTCACGAGGCCAGGACCTCGTCGAGCATCACCTCGGCGCGGTCCTCGGCGACGTCCTCCGCGAGGGCCAGTTCGGCCACGAGGATGGCGCGGGCCTTGGCGAGCATGCGCTTCTCACCGGCCGAGAGGCCCTTGTCGCGGTCACGGCGCCACAGGTCACGGACCACCTCGGAAACCTTGATGACGTTCCCGGAGTGCAGTTTCTCCAGGTTCGCCTTGTAGCGGCGGGACCAGTTGGTGGGTTCCTCCGTGTGCTCGGCACGCAGTACCTGGAACACGCGTTCCAGGCCATCGGCGTCGACCACGTCGCGCACGCCGACGAGGTCCAGGTTGCAGGCGGGAACGCGCACCACGAGGTCGTTCTGACCTATGATGCGCAGTACGAGGTAGAGTTTGTCCTCTCCCTTGATCTGTCGGGTCTCTATGTCTTCGATGACAGCCGCCCCGTGATTCGGGTAGACCACCGTCTCTCCGACTGTAAAAGTCATATCTTGTAGGCCCCTTTCCGGAGCCGATCTTACCATGGCACGGTGGCTCGGGTCCCCCGGCTGTTCCCGGCCCCTGCCGTCAGGTGTGACAGATAGCCGGGAAACTCGTCTCGCCCCGGGCCCACCGCTCACCCCCGGAACTTGTATCCCAGTCCCCTGACCGTGATCACCCGGGAGGGGTTGGAGGGATCGCGTTCGATCTTGTTGCGGAGACGTTTGACGTGAACGTCGAGGGTCTTGGTGTCACCGACGTAGTCGCTGCCCCAGATGCGGTCGATGATCTGGCCGCGGGTCATGACACGTCCCGCGTTGCGCAGCAACAGCTCCAGCAGCTCGAACTCGCGAAGCGCCAGCCTCACTTCCTGGCCGTCGACCACGACCTGGTGGCGTTCCACGTCGATGCGCACCCCGTCCACCTCGACGATTTCCGAGATCAGTGTGGAGTCGTGACCCCGTCTCAGGATGGCGCGGATCCGCGCCACGAGCTCGCGGTGGGAGAACGGCTTCGTGACGTAGTCGTCGGCGCCGATCTCCAGTCCCACCACCTTGTCCGTCTCGGAGTCCCGCGCTGAGACCATGATGATCGCGACGTCACCGCGCGCCCGCAGCCTGCGGCACACCTCGGTTCCGGGCATTCCGGGAAGCATCAGGTCCAGCAGCACCAGGTCAGCGCCGTTGCGGTCGTACTCGGCCAGACCGCCCTCCCCGTCCGCCGCGGCGGCGACGTCGAATCCCTCCTTGCCGAGCATGAAGGTGAGCGCCTCGCGGTAGGAACCCTCGTCCTCGACGATCAGAATCCTGGTCATCCTTCATTCCTCCCGGGTATCCCCATCGACGGTCCTCTCCTGGTGGGCCGGAAGCCGCAGTGTGAAGGTTGACCCCTGACGGGGTCGCGACCACACTCTAACGCTCCCCTGGTGGGCCAGGGCGATGTGTCGAACGATAGACAGCCCCAGCCCTGTTCCCCCACTTTCCCGGGATCTTCCGTAGTCGACACGGTAGAAGCGCTCGAAGATGCGTTCCTGATCCTCCTGGGAGATGCCAATGCCGTTGTCGGTCACAGTGATCTCGACGTGGTCACCGGCCTCGCTGCGCATCTGCGCCGCCGCCACCACGACCCGGGCGTTGTCGTCGGAGTAGTTGATGGCGTTCTGCACGAGATTGACCACTGCGTCGACCAGTTGCCAACGGTCCCCCAGTACCCGAGCGCAGGGCACCGCGGCGCGGACGAGATTCACCCCTCGGGCTTCGGCTGTCTCCCGGGTCCGTCCGATCGCCTCGTCGACGATCTCCTCCACTTCCACCATTTCACGGCTCAGCATCGGATCCGATGACTGGAGCCGGGAGAGCTCGATGATCTGGCCGACGAGTTCGGCCAGGCGGGCCGATTCACGCTGGAGACGTCGGGTGAAGTGGATCACCTGGCCGGGGTCTCCGGAGGCCGCCTCAATGGTCTCCGCGAGAATCCCAATCGCCCCGATCGGGGTTTTCAGCTCGTGAGAGACATTCGCCACGAAGTCCCTCCGGACAGCGTCCATGCGACGGGTCGCGGTCTCGTCCTCGGCCATGACGAGGACATTTCCTCCACGAAGCGGAATCACCCGCACGGACAACTCGACGTTCTCCATTCCCGGTGAACGGTCCTGGATGACGCTTCCCAGATATTCCGCATTCGTCCTGCGCACCTGCCGTACCTGGTCCAGCAGCGCCGGGAAGCCCACCCGCGTCCCCCGGGCCAGCCCCATCACCGTTCCGGAGGTGTTCACCTTCCGCACCTCATCGTGAGGGCCGACCAGCAGCCCCCCCACAGGAAGCGCCTCGACGGTGAGGGCCAGGTCGTCGCAACGTGGCGACGGCTCCTGATGCGCGGACTGCGGCTTCCCCGGCAGGGCGGGGAAACCGAGAAACCCCGCGGCACGCGCCACCGCCAGCGCGAGCAGGGCACCCATCAGGAAGGCGACGACGACTGCCATGTTCCAGATCCTATGGTCAGGGCCGGTGGTCCGTGGCAGCCACAGGGGTCTGTTGCGAAGGTGCCGGCCGGGATGGGACGGCGCTTCCGCCATGGTGTTTCCGTGGGGGACGCGGGATCGCAGTGGCGGAAGCACCGGGTCCGGTGCGCCGCAGCCGGGCATGACTTCCGCGGCAGGGCCTAGACTGCCATCCCTAGGGTTCCCATCCCGGAGGACGGAGACGAAATGCGCGCCAGCTACCACGAAGAACTCAACGGCCTGCTCGACAGCCTGCAGCACATGGCTGTCCTGGTTGAGGTGGCCGTGCGTGAAGCTTCATCCTCCCTGCTGGACCCCGATCTGGCCCGCGCGGAGGCAGTCATCTCCAACGATTCCCAGCTCGACGCCATGCACGAGGAACTCGAGTACCGCTGCCTGTCCCTCCTGGCCCTCCAAGCCCCGGTGGCGGGCGAACTGCGCACCATCGTCTCCGCGATCCGGGTGGTTTTCGAGCTGGCGCGCATGGGTGACCTGGCGGCCCACGTGGCCAAGATCGCCCGGCTGCGTTTCCCGGAATCAGCGGTGCCGGATTCACTGCGGGGCAATTTCTCCCGCATGTCGGAGGTGTGCCTGGCGATGATTCGGCTCGCCAACCAGTCACTGAAGGACCGCGATGCCGTCGCGGCCCTGCGCATGGCGGAGATTGACCACGAGATGGATCATCTGCGCCGCGACCATTTCGGGGTGCTCTTGGGTGAGAACTGGTCGGGATCGGTGGAACAGGCCATCGACGTCGCCCTACTGGGACGCTATTTCGAGCGGTTCGCCGACCACGCGGTCGCGGTGGCACGTCGCGTCATCTACATCATCACGGGCCAGTTCCCGGAGGGCGAGGAATGGCCAAACGCATGAGGGGGGAGAATATTCAGAAGTCGACGATCAAAGGTTTAGACTGCCCGCATAGCTAGTTCCGTCCTGACGAGGGGATATTTGATGACGCTGTTCAATCGCCGCAGCCTGTTGACAGGCGCCATGACAGCCATGGCCGTCGGGCTGGGATCCTGTGGCTCCTCCCCGCAAGCTGAGCAGCCGACCTCTGCCCCGGCATCGTCAGAACACTCCCCGGAGCCCGCCACCGCGACAAGTCCCACCCCTGCGTCTTCTCCATCGCCCTCCCCTGAACCTTCTCCATCGCCCTCCCCGAGCGCATCGACCGATTCCTTGATGCCGAAGACCAGCCACAACAGGGCCGCCGCCGAGTACGCCTACCCCTCGGAGAAGGTCCAGGCGTGGATGAAGGATCCCAATTCTGCCCCCGAAAAAATCGTCTTCCTCACCTTCGACGACGGCCCGAACCACACCAATTCGGTGCAGATCCTGGACGCCCTGAAGGCCGGCGGGGTGCACGGCACCTTCTTCGTGGTCGGCAACATCGTGAGCAGCGCACCCGAAACGCTCAAACGCGAGATCGCGGAGGGGCACTCGGTGGCCATGCACAGCTACACCCACAACTACAACAAGCTCTACCCCGGCCGCGCGGGAAGCGTGGAAACCATCAAGGACGAGTACGAGAAAACCAAGGCCGCCCTCGAGGGGGTCCTCGGTTCCGATTTCAAAACCAACACCTGGCGCTACCCCGGTGGTCACATGAGTTGGAAGAAGCTGGAGGCCGCCGACGAAGCCCTGGCCGCAGAGGGTGTGCACTGGATCGACTGGAACTGCCTCACCGGTGATGCCGAGCCGAAGAATCGCCAGCCCAAGGACGTCGCGGGCATGGTGAAGATGGCGACCTCCGCGATCAGCGAGGGCCTGAAGGTGGCGGTGATGCTCGCCCACGACTCCGAGGGCAAGGACATGACGGTCAAGGCGATGCCCCAGATCATCAGCGCCTACAAGGAGGCCGGGTACAAGTTCGGGATCATCGCCTGATCCTTGGTGGGTTTCGGTGCGGCGAGCCGTGTGCCCGGGGTCGCCCGCCTTGTAGGCTGACGCCATGACCGGAAAGCTGATCCTGCTCCGTCACGGCGAGAGCGAATGGAACGCGAAGAACCTGTTCACCGGGTGGGTGGACGTCGACATCAACGAGAAGGGCGAGGCCGAGGCCCGGAAAGCGGCGGAACTGCTGGCCTCGGAGGGGCTGCTGCCGACGGTGCTGCACACGTCGTTGCTGCGCCGCGCCATCCACACCGCCTACCTGGCCCTCGATGGCTGCGACCGCCACTGGATTCCGGTGCGCCGCAGCTGGCGTCTGAACGAGCGCCACTACGGCGCGCTGCAGGGGCTGGACAAGACCGCCACCCGCGACAAGTACGGTGACGAGCAGTTCATGCTGTGGCGTCGCAGCTACGACACCCCGCCGCCGGTGCAGGACACCGACGCGGAGTACTCGCAGTTCAACGATCCCCGCTACGCCGACATTCCTGCAAACGAGCGTCCCCGCACCGAGTGCCTCAAGGACGTCGTGGCGCGCATGCTGCCGTACTGGGAGGAGTCCATTGTCCCGGATCTGGATGCCGGCCACACCGTCCTGGTCACCGCGCACGGCAACTCCCTGCGCGCGCTGGTCAAGCACCTGGATGGTATCTCCGACGAGGACATCGCGGGGCTGAACATCCCCACCGGGATCCCCCTGCTCTATGAACTCGACGGGAACCACAGGCCCCTCGTCACGGGCGGCCGTTACCTCGACCCGGAGGCGGCTGCCGCGTCCATCGAGGCCGTCAAGAATCAGGGAAAGAAGTAGGCGAACTTTCTCACATCGCTTTCTCAACGGGTCCTGTCGTGAGAGCGACGGGACCCGTTGCCTCGTCGCCGCCGTCCCCGTCGTGTTCCTTTTCCTGTCCGCGGTTTCGCCACCAGGATGCGGCCGCCGTGGCTCCCGCGATCGCCAGGGCCGTCGGTACCAGGACCGTCGCTCCGGAGTGCGTCAGCTCCAGCACCAGTGCGAATCCGGTCAGCGGGGCCTTGATGGAGGCGCCGAGGAAGGCCGCGGCCCCGATGAACACGCAGGCGACGAGGTTGGATCCCGGCCAGAACAGCGACCACACGAGCCCCGTCAACCCGCCGAGGGCCGCGCCCAGTGCGATACCGGGATTCAGGGTGCCTCCCCAGGCGCCCACCCTGACCGTGATCAGCGTGGTGACCGCCTTGGCGACCAGCAGGAGGGCGATCAGTCCCAGCGCCTGCGGTCCGACCTCTGCCACCTGGTTCGTGACGGTCTGCGTGACCGGATGACCGTTGCCCAGCACCCACGGCACCCAGATGGAGATCGCCCCGACCACGGCGAATCCGAGGGGCATGATCCACAGCAGCCGGGTGGTGGTCGGGCGTTTCCGTTCGGCGCGTGCGACCACGTCGCCGAAGAGCGCTCCGGCCAGGCCGATCACCGGACCGCACAGCACGGCCCACGCCACCAGCGCGGGCGAGGAGACCAGCTCCGGCATCCTGTAGTAGACCTCCGGCCTGGCCCAGCCGGTCGAGACGAACACGGCGATGCCGGAGACGGCGAGCGCCGAGGCCAGGGAGCGTTTCGAGAAGGTGACGAGGAGAGCCTCCAGGGCGAAGAAGATGCCGGACAGGGGGATGCCGTAGACGGCGGCCAGGCCCGCCCCGGCCCCGCAGGCCACCAGGATCCGCCGATCCTCCTCGTTCAGCCCGAACCGGTCGCTGATCCACCCGGACAGCGCGGCGCCGGCCTCCCGCGGCGCAACCTCACGGCCGAGCGAGGCGCCCATGGCGATGATGACGATCTGCGTGGCGGCGTGCCAGATGGTGCGCAACACCGGCATGCGCCTGCCCGCCACGGCCTGTTCCGTCGACACCGGTCCGGGGCCCGTGCGGTGCAGCAACACCCACGATCCCGCACCGATCACACCGGCAGCCACGAGGGTGAGGAGTCGACGCCACCACGGAACGGTTTCCAAGGCCGTGACCAGGTGCCCCTCGGAGATGCTCCAGACGAAGTGCTCCACGGTGTGCAGCAGATGAGCGCAGACCCATCCGGTGACACCCGCGGTGATTCCCGCCAGGACAACGGCGGCAGCGAAACGCCGAAGCCCCGGGGCTCCGGCGTTGGTGTGTGATGTGGTGTGCAATGGGGACGGATCGGAACTCACGTCCTCCTACTCTAGAACTCCTTCTCCGGTGGGTCTCACTCACCCGGCACCCGGGATCCCGGAGGGGTGAAGCACGCGGTGCCGGTCGCCCTACGAGCCCGAGGAGCCCCATGCCGAATCCCCATCCTGCTGATTCCCACGACCTGATCCGGGTCCGCGGCGCCCTGGAGAACAACCTGAAGGACGTGAACATCGACCTTCCGAAACGCCGTCTCACGGTGTTCACCGGGGTCTCCGGTTCCGGGAAGTCGTCGTTGGTCCTCGACACCATCGCGGCCGAGTCGCAGCGAATGATCAACGCAACTCACTCGGCCTTCGTGCAGGGGTTCCTGCCCGCCCTCGACAGGCCGGACGTCGATTTTCTCGACGGCCTGACCACCGCGATCATCGTCGACCAGGAAAGGCTGGGCGCAAACCCTCGTTCCACGCTCGGAACCGCCACCGATGTGAACACCCAGCTCCGCATTCTTTTCAGCCGTCTCGGGAAACCCCACATCGGTGGCCCGAAGGCGTTCTCGTTCAATGTCGCATCCGTCTCCGGGGCCGGGGCGATCACCGTCGCCAAGAGCGGGAGGAAGGTCAAGGAGCGACGCGAATTCGAGGTGGTCGGCGGCATGTGTCCGCGCTGTGAAGGGCTCGGAAGGGTTTCCGATTTCGACCTGACCGCCCTCTTCGACGCAGGGAGGTCGCTGAACGAGGGCGCGTTGCTGGTTCCCGGTTATTCCATGGATGGCTGGTACGGACGTATCTACCGCAATTCCGGTTTCCTCGATCCGGACAAACCCATAGGCCACTACTCCGAGCGTGAACTCGATGTCCTGCTGCACAAGGAACCCACCCGGACACGGGTGGATGGCGTCAACGTCACATTCGAGGGTCTGATCCCGAGGATCCGGAAGTCTTTCCTGAGCAAGGATGTCGAGGCCATGCAGCCCCACATCCGGACCTTCGTGGAGCGCGCTGTCACCTTCGGGGCCTGTCCCGAGTGCGAGGGCACCAGGCTGACCACCGCGGCCCGCGAATCCAGGATCGGCGGTGTCTCCATCGCGGATGCCTGCGCGATGCAGGTCAGTGACCTGGCAGTCTGGCTCCGGGAAATCGAGGAGCCGTCCGTGGCCCCGCTACTCGTATCCCTGCGGGAAACCCTCGACGCCTTCGTGCGCATCGGGCTCGGTTACCTGTCGCTGGACCGCCCCTCCGGGACCCTGTCGGGCGGTGAGGCGCAGCGCACACGGATGGTCCGGCACCTGGGTTCATCACTGACGGACATCACCTACGTTTTCGACGAGCCGTCCATCGGGTTGCATCCCCACGACGTGCAGCGCATGGGTGAGCTGCTGCTGGAGCTGCGCGACAAGGGAAACACGGTGCTGGTGGTGGAGCACGAACCAGAGCTGATCGCCATCGCCGATCACGTTGTCGATCTCGGTCCCGGCGCCGGGCGCGACGGCGGACGGGTCTGTTACGAGGGCACCGTCGACGGGCTGCGTTCCAGCGGCACCCTCACGGGCCGCCACCTCGATGACCGGGCGCTCCTGAAGGACCGGGTGCGCGAACCCCGGGGTTCCCTGAAGATCCGGGGCGCGAACACCAACAACCTGCGCGGGGTGGACGTCGACATCCCGCTGGGGTGTCTGGTGGTTGTCACGGGGGTGGCCGGGTCCGGCAAGTCATCGCTGATCCATGGCTCGGTGGCCGGGCGCGACGGGGTCGCGGTGATCGACCAGTCGGCGATCAAGGGGTCGCGCCGCAGCAACCCGGCCACCTACACGGGCCTGCTGGATCCGGTTCGCAAGGCCTTCGCGAAGGCGAGCGGGGTGAAGCCGTCCCTGTTCTCACCCAATTCGGAGGGAGCCTGCCCGGTCTGCAACGGGGCCGGGGTGATCTACACGGATCTGGCGATGATGGCGGGGGTGGCGACCACCTGCGACGAGTGCGGGGGACGTCGTTTCCGGGGTGAGGTGCTGGAGCACCGCCTCGGTGGCCGGGACATCTCGGAGGTGCTGGCCATGTCGGTTTCCGAGGCGGCCGGTTTCTTCGGCGCCGGTGAGGCGCGGGTTCCCGCAGCACACCGGGTCCTGAATCGTCTGATCGACGTCGGGCTGGGCTATCTTTCCCTCGGCCAGCCCCTGACCACCCTGTCCGGTGGTGAACGCCAACGCCTCAAACTGGCATCGGAGCTCGGTTCCAACAGCGCCGTCCACGTGCTGGACGAGCCCACGACGGGCCTGCACCCGGCCGATGTGGAGCAGCTGCTGGCGCTGTTGGACCGGATCGTTGACTCCGGGAGGTCGGTGATCGTGATCGAACACCACCAGGCGGTCGTGGCCCACGCCGACTGGGTCATCGACCTGGGTCCAGGGGCCGGGCACGATGGTGGCCGACTGGTCTTCGAAGGTGTCCCTGCGGATCTGGTGCGAGACCGGAACACCCTGACCGGCCGGCACCTCGCGGCTTACACGACCGGGACGGAAAGCAACGAGTAACGACACCGAGCGCCCCAGTCCCGGTATCAGGGGGACGCCCCTGATACCGGCGCTCGAAAGGATGCAGGCAACGTCCTGAAATCTTTGTCGAAAGCCTATCCCGTGGAGCATGGACAGGTTTAGGGTAGGTACCAGGTCATGTGGGCAGTTCCACATCAACAGGAGTGAGCAATGGTCGCCAATGTCATGTTGATCGTCGAGCGAAAATTCGACTACCCCCAGAAACGTGTTTTCAAGGCGTGGACGGCACCCGAGGAGATGATGCTCTGGCGCGGCAGCCCCGGCTGGCACGTCGAGCAGGAGACAGTCTCCTCGGAATTGAAGCTTGGCGGCAAGCACCACCACGTGAAGATCCGCGACAACGACCCGACGGTCAGGGTCACCACGGACGCGGTCTTCACCGAGTACTTCGATCCGGACGTCTTCGTCGCCCGCCAGCGCATCACCGGCGACCCCGGCATTGATCCCGACATTCCCATGGAGCTTCGCGTCGAGTTCACCAAGTACGGCCGCGACGGCGGTGGAACCCTCGTGCGCATCGTGCAGGGACCCTACGAACCCTCCCGTGCCGAGTACCATGCCACCGGTTGGGAGCGGGAGCTGAACCGCCTCGAGGATTTCCTGGCCGCCAATCCTGAGGGAGTTTCCCGATGAGCGCGACGATTGTGCGGCAGAAGCCGCTCATGACGATGCCGCAGATCCTGCTGATGAACCTGGGATTCTTCGGTGTCCAGTACTCCTTCGGCATGCAGCAGACGGCCATCAACCCCATCTACCAGTTCCTCGGCGCAGACCCCGAGGAAATGCCGCTGCTGAACCTGGCCGGGCCGATCACCGGCCTGCTGATCCAGCCCATGATCGGCGCCATTTCGGACAAGACATGGGTTCCCAAGTGGGGCCGCAGGCGTCCCTTCCTGCTGGCCGGCGCCATCGGCTGCTCCGTGTGCCTGTTCCTGTTCCCCTTCGCCTCCGCGGTGTGGATGGCCGTGCTGCTGCTGTGGCTGCTCGACGTGTCCAACAACACCGCCATGGAGCCCTACCGGGCGTTCATCTCCGACAGACTGCCGCCGTCGCAGCTGGCCAAGGGCTTCCTGGCCCAGTCCTTCTTCGCCGGCCTCGGAATCACCCTGGCCAATGTGTCGCTGTTCGTGTTCCAGCAGGTTATCCCCGGCATCTTCGGCAGCCTTCCCTCCTGGGTGATGGCCTCCTTCATGCTGGGTACCGTCGCCTCCATCGCCACCGTGCTGGTCTCGATCCTCAGCACCAAGGAACTCGAACCCACGCCCGAGGAACTCGCCGAGCTGCGCGCCCACAGGACCGGTTTCGTCGGCGCCCTCAAGGAGATCTGGGAAGCCATCGTCGAGATGCCAGTTCAGCTGCGCAAGCTGGCGCTGGTCTACCTGTTCCAGTGGTACGCCATGAACTGCTACTGGCAGTACGTGTCGCTGTCCGTGGGGGAGTCCATCTTCGGGGCGACTCATGCCCTGGAGGAAGCCGATCCGGATCGGTACAAGACCTTGTTCGAGCAGGCCACGGCATGGACCGGCCTGGTCAACGGTGCCTACAACGTCGTGACCTTCTGCGTGGCCTTCGCTCTGGTGGTCCTGGCCAAACGGCACGGCGCGAAGTTCGTCCACACCACCTGCCTGCTGCTGGCGGCGGTCGGCCTGGCCTTCTTCCCGCACATCACCGACAAGTACCTGCTGTTCGTGCCGATCATCGGCCTGGGGATCGCATGGGCCTCCATCTTGGGTGTGCCCTACATCATGGCCGTCCGCATGATCCCGTCCACCCGCTACGGCGTCTACATGGGCATCATCAACATGATGATCGTCATCCCGATGCTCCTCCAGACCGTCACCTTCGGTTTCGTCTACAAGCTGATCGGTGACCAGCCCGGCAATGCAATCACCTTCGCCGCCGTCTTCCTGGCCCTGGCGGCCATCGCGATGCTCTGGATCAAGGAGCCGCCGATCGTCAAGGACGTCGACGATCTGTCCGAACCCGTGCCTGCCGACAACTGATCTCCCACGATTGGAGGGGAAATGCTCAAGGACTACACCACGGTCGTAGTCGGAACCGATGGTTCCGAACTCGCCGTGCCGACCGTCACCCGGGCCGCGTGGATCGCGACCAAGGAGGACGCCGACCTGGTCATCGTGTGCGCCTACGGCGGCGGTTCCCGAAGGGCCGACGCGAAAGTGTCACTGGCCGAGACCGCCCCGAGCCGCATCGGGCAGGTTCCGGGCAAGGAAGCGGCCACGCAGGCCGTTGCGCACGCCAAGGACATCGCCATCGCCGCTGGGGCGCGCGTGAAGGCCGCCCTGCTGGTGGATGCGGACCCCACCGAGGCGCTGCTCAGCAGTTCGAAACAACATCTCGGGGATCTCATCGTGATCGGCGCCATCCGCGACCGCTCGATCGCCGGCCGCCTGCTCGGTGACGTCGCCAGCAGCGTCGTCAAGCGAGCCCACTGCGACGTGCTGGTGATCCGCCCGGTCAACCCGGACGAGGGCGAACAGGTCCGCCCGGAAAGCGACGCGTGACAGATCGTGACACGACGGAGGGGCCGCTTCGGCGGCCCCTCCCTCCGCTTTGCGCCGACGGCGGGGTCAGTTCCGGCGGCTCATACCGAGCCAGAAGATCATGACGATGAAACCGACGAAGAGGCCGATCCACAGCCCCGACCAGCTGAGCAGCAGAATCAGGGTGTACAGGACACCCGGCCAGTCGTTCAGCAGGGTCATGAGCAGGTAGCCGAGGAAACCCGGCCACACGCTTCGTGTCCTGAGCGCCACCAGCACCGGCGGGATCGCCAGCAACATCCCCCGGACGGCCTCGGCAGCCACCCGGGTCAGGGAAAGGGGCGCGAAACCGATCTGCAGCAGCGTGAACCCCAGGATGACGATCGCAGCGGCCCACACTGCCCCGAGTCGCTCACGCAGCCGCGGCAGCGCGTAGCCGAAGAAGAGCAGGCCGTCCACGAAAGCCGCCCAGGCCGGTACCAGCAGGATCTGCGCGACCAGCAACCACAGCGGGGTGTCCAGTGTGGGGGTGGGTTTCCCCTCCACACGGAGCCAGCTCTCCGCAAAGGCGTAGGCCAGCAGCGAGACGCAGACCATGCACGTCCCAGCCGCCAGCGACCACCCGAGGTCGCGGGCGGTGAACGGCCCCAGGAACCTGCGGAAACCCAGCCGTTCCCGCCTGAGCAGCCACCACAGCAACGCCAGGTTGAGCACACCGAGGATCGCCCGGCCCTCGTCGTACCAGTAGGGATTGTGCCCGGCCGACAGCAGCCAGAAACCGAATGCCAGCAGCGGGACCACCCGCGCCGCCAAGGCGAGCAACGGATGCCACAGCGCAACCGGGGGCCAGGGTTTCGCGGTCTTCTTCCTCGTCACCCCACCAAGTCTGCCCGGTCCCGGTGGAAACCTCACCGCTGACTGACCTGCAGCCACGGCGACAACCTTGGAAGCCGCGGCACACGCAGATTTCTTCGTCACCGTCCGGGGTCAGTCGTCGCGGGACGGGCAGCCACTCGCTGCTTCAGAGCAAAGACGAGGGGCCGCACCCACTGGGTGCAGCCCCTCGCGTGGTTGAAAGGTCAGAGCTCGATCAGGCCCTGGCCGCCCTGGACGGGCTCACCCTGCTTGACGAGGATGGCCGAGACCGTGCCGGCCGCGGGGGCCGTGATCTCGGTCTCCATCTTCATGGCCTCCAGGACCAGGAGCACCTGGCCTGCCTCGACCTCGTCGCCCTCGGCGACGAGGATGCGGGCCACCGACCCGGCCAGCGGTGCCACGACGGCGTTCGCGCTGGCGGAATGGGAGGCGGAGGGAGCAGGAGCCGGGGCCGCCCCACCGCTTCCGCCGATCACGATCGGCGGAAGGCTTGGGGTTTCCTTCTCGACCTCAACATCGATCTCGTACTCCGTCTGATTGACGGTCACCTTCAGTTTCATGGGTTGTCTCCTTCAATCAGCGAACATGCGGGACAGCACGGTTGTGGGACTGTTCGCGGGTGGCCCGGACCCAGCCGGACTGGGACCTGAAACGGACCGCCCGCACCTTGGCCTTGTACCCGAGGGAGGCCGCGACGGCGGCCCCGATCGCAATGAGATCCTCCTCAGGGATCCCCTGCCGGGCTTCGAGCTTGGCGAGACGCTCGTCGAGGGTCTTGAGCTGAGCCGTCAGCTTCTCGACCGCCGCGAGGAGCGCAGCGTTGTTGTCAGACATCTGCGACTCCGATCACGCTGGGAAGAGGCCGTGCTTCTTCGCGGGACGCAGCTGGCGCTTGCCGGCCAGCAGTTCCAGCGACAGCGCGATCTCGCGGCGGGTGTCTGCCGGGTCGATGATGTCGTCAACCAGACCACGGGAGGCAGCCATGTACGGCGTCGAGAAGGTCTCGCGGTACTCCTCCACGAGCTCCTCGCGGCGAGCCTCGGTGTCCTCGGCGGCCTCGATCTCGCGGCGGAACACGACGTTCGCGGCGCCCTCAGCACCCATGACGGCGATTTCGGCGGTCGGCCAGGCGAACACCTTGTCGGCGCCCAGGTCCTTCGAGCACATCGCCAAGTAGGCGCCGCCGTAGGCCTTGCGCAGCACGACGGTGATCTTCGGGACGGTCGCGGCGGAGTAGGCGAACAGCATCTTCGCGCCGTGGCGGATGATGCCGCCATGCTCCTGGGCCACGCCGGGCAGGAAGCCGGGGACGTCGACGAGGTTCACCACGGGGATGTTGAACGCGTTGCAGAAGCGGATGAACTTGCTGCCCTTGTCCGAGGAGTCGATGTCCAGCACACCGGACATGACGCTCGGCTGGTTCGCGATGATGCCGATCGAGCGGCCGTTGATGCGGGCGAAGCCGACCACGATGCTCTTGGCCCAGCCGGCCTGCACCTCGAGGAAGTCACGGTGATCGACGATTTCGGCGATGACGTCGCGGATGTCGTAGCCCTTGTTGCTCTCGAGCGGGATGATCTCGCGCAGCTTCTCGTTGGGCTCGATCGAGTCGTCGGGATCGACGATCGGGGGCTCCTCGGAGTTGTTCTGCGGCAGGAAGCTGAGCAGCTTCTTCGCGATCAGGATGGCCTGCTCGTCATCGTCGGCCACGAAGTCAATGACACCGGAGCGGCCCATGTGGGCATCGGCACCGCCGAGGGCGTCCTGGGTGACCTCCTCGCCCGTGACCTGCTTGATCACGCCCGGGCCCGTGATGAACATGTGGGCCTTGCGGGTCTGGATGATGAAGTCGGTCAGGGCCGGGGAGTAGGCCGCGCCACCGGCGCAAGGACCGGCGATGATCGAGATCTGCGGCACCGCACCGGAGAGCAGCACGTTGGCGTAGAAGACCTTGCCGTAGCCGGACAGGGAGTCGATGCCCTCCTGCACGCGGGCGCCGCCCGAATCGTTGATGAAGATGAACGGGGTGCCGGTCTCCAGCGACGCCTCCAGCATCTCGGTGACCTTGATGGAGTGGGTCTCACCGGCCGAACCACCCATCACGGTGAAGTCCTGGCTGGCCAGGTGGACGGGACGACCCAGCACGGTCGCGGATCCCGTCACCACACCGTCGGCGGCCATGTAGGCCTTGTCCATTCCGAAGGTGGTGGTGCGGTTGCGACGGAAAGCGCCGGTTTCCTGGAAGGAGCCCTCGTCGATCAGCTCCTCGATGCGGTCGCGGGCGGTCATCTTGCCGCGGGCGCGCTGCTTGTCCAGCTTCTCGGCACCGCCTCCGGCCTCGACCTTTGTCCGGGCCTCCTCGAGCTGCTGAAGGCGCTCGGCCATGGTGTGTTGCTTGCTCATTTCGCTCCTCAGGCGGGCTCGACGGAAACGCTGTGCGAACGGCCAGCGATGGTGACGTTGTACTTGACGGGACCGGAGATCCCCTGGGCCTTGCGCTTGGCGGCCTCTTCCTCGGCGGCCAGCTGCTCAGCGGTCTTGCCGACGTTCTTGGGACCCTCCGCGCGGGTCTTGAAGAACCCGGGGGCCACCCCCGGGAACATGGCGTTGGTCAGGACGTCCTCCTCGGTGCCGTCGGCGCCCTCGAGTTCCTTGGCCTGGGTGACGAGCTCGTCCCATTCGGGCTTGAGCAGGTCCGCGGGACGCACCGTGATGGGCTCCTTCTTGGCCTGGGCCTGCGCCAGCTTGATGACCTCGGGGTTGCGCTCACCGAGGCATTCGCCGTAGTAGCCGAGCATGAGGTCCGCGAACTCGCCCGTCAGCACCTTGTAGCGGCCCATCAGGACGTTGAAAACGGCCTGGGTGCCGACGATCTGGGAGGACGGGGTGACCAGCGGCGGATGGCCGGCGTCGGCCTTGACCCGCGGCACCTCGGCCATGACCTCGTCGATGCGGTCGCCCGCGCCCTGGGCCTTGAGCTGCGATTCCATGTTGGAGAGCATGCCGCCGGGAATCTGGGAGGAGAAGATGCCGGTGTCCACCAGCGTGGCCGACTCGAACTCGGCGTACTTCGGGCGGATCTTCGCGAAGTGGTCGCGGATCTTGACGAGGCGATCCATGTCGAGGTCGGTGGTGTAGCCGGTGCCCTCGAGCATCTCCACGAGGGATTCCGTCGGGTTGTGGCCGGGGCCGAGGCTCACCGACGAGATGGCCGTGTCGACCACGTCGGCGCCGGCCTCGATGGCCTTCATGAGGCTGACGAGGGTGACACCCGTGGTGGAGTGGCAGTGAACGTTGATCTGGATGTCGCCGTAGGTTTCCTTGATACCGCGGATGATGTCGTAGGCGGGCTGCGGCTGGAGCAGGGCGGCCATGTCCTTGAGGGCGATCGACTCGGCGCCCATGTCGATGAGCTGCCCGGCGAGTTTCACGTAGCCCTCGACGGTGTGGACCGGTGAGATGGTGTAGCAGATGGTGCCCTGGGCGTGCTTGCCGACCTTCTTGACGGCCTGCATCGCCTTGGCCATGTTACGGGGGTCGTTGAGGGCATCGAAGACACGGAAGACGTCCATGCCGTTCTCGGCCGACTTCTCGACGAACTCTTCCACCACCGTGTCCTCGTAGTGGCGGTAGCCGAGCAGGTTCTGGCCACGCAGCAGCATCTGAAGACGAGAATTGGGCATCAGTTCACGGAACGTGCGGAGCCTGACCCAGGGATCCTCGTTGAGGAAGCGGATGCAGGAGTCGAAGGTGGCACCACCCCAACACTCCACGGACCAGTAACCTGCGGCATCGATGTCTGCGCAGGCGTCGACCATGTCTTCCATGGCCATTCGGGTTGCCATCAAACTCTGGTGTGCGTCCCGGAGAGCTACTTCGGTGACGCCGATCTTTCGAGGACTCATGGTCCCTATCCAACCATGCCGGGACAACTCTGGGGAAAGCACCCCCTCCATCGACGCGCCACTTTCGATCCGAGTCTCATCCCCTGCTGACAGGGGTCAACGCTTGAACAGCGTTCAAGAATCCGCGTCTCCAGCAGGCCCTTCCGGCCCGGTCTCAACTACCGCACCCACAGACATCTGCGGAAAATCCATGCCCGGTCCCGAAGTGGCCTAGGTTTGCTGGGTGTCAGTCACCCAGCAGATGCCGTTCCCCCTCCGTTCTGCCCGCCCCTGGTGGCCGCAGCCAGGCCACACACGGGTCACGGGATCCCGTGTCCCCGGGCTCGACGCCGCCCGCGGCCTGGCCGTCCTGGGCATGGTGATCGCGCACTCCGTGCTCACCCCCGTCTGGGGGTCGGGCCCGGCCGCGCTGCTCGGTTTCGTCCACGGCCGCTCGGGCATCCTGTTCGCCACCGTGGCGGGGGTGTCGCTGGCCATCATCAGCGGGGGATCCCGGAGACTCGGGGGCGACGACCTGCTACGGGCCCGCGCCACCATCCTGGGCCGAGCCGTCGTGTTGCTGCTGATCGCCGGTGCGTTGTCGATGATCCCGACCACCATCCAGGTGATCCTGGCCTCCTACGCCTTCTGGTTCGTCCTCTCCCTGCCCGCGTTGCGCTGGCGGCCCCGCACCCTCCTGGTCGTGGCCTGCTGCCTGGCGTTGGTGGGCAAGCTGCTGGTGACCGGGTTGCCGCTGTGGATCCCCACCTGGGGGTACGGTTCCCCCGACCTCGGGGGCAATGTCGTCCCCACCCTGCTTGCGACCACCGTCTCCCCCGCGCTGGTGTGGATGGCCTTCGTCCTCGCGGGCATGGCCCTGGGACGTTTCGGCCTGGACAACGCCAGGGCGCTGCGGGGTTTCCTGGTGGCGGGTCTGGTGCTGTTCGCCGGTTCCGCGGCCCCGTTCGTGATCTCCGCCGGTTCCCCTGCGCCGCTGTTCAACGACGTCCAGCGCTCGGCCACCTCGACCACCGGGATCGACCGGACCACGGATCCGGCGACCGGCATCGACTGGCAGCGTGCACTGTGGTCCTTCGAACCCAACTCGGGCACCGTCTTCGAGGTGCTCTCCTCGGGTGGTCTGGCGCTCGCGCTGATCGCTGGTCTGGTGTTGCTGGGCCGGCTGCCGTGGTCGCGGTGGGTGCTGCTGCCCCTGACGGGCGTCGGGTCGATGGCGTTGACGGCATACGTGGTCCACGTCGTGGTCCTGACCGACGCCCAACCTGAAGGTCTCGTCGCCGACGGGGGACCCGGGGGCTGGCTGTGCTTCGGGCTGGTGGTGGCGTGCGGGGCGTGGTCGCAGGTGTTCGTCTCGGGTCCACTGGAGCAGCTGACCGGCGCCGTCGCGGACCGGTTGGCGGGATACCCGGTGCTCCGGTCCCAGGCAGCCGGTCAGCAAGGCGCCGCCCCGCAGGCCGGCCGGGCCGGGCCGGATGCTTCCCGGCCCGGCCGGTGAACCGGCTCAGAGCAGCTCGGGCCGGGTGAACCCGGCCTCGCCGATGCCCGCCTCGATGAAGGAGAACACGGTCTCGTACCAGAGCTCGGCGTGCTGCGGGGACAGAATCCAGTGGTTCTCGTCGGGGAAGTACAGGAACCTGTGCGGGAAGTGCTCCGGTTTCCCCGTCCAGCCCGCGGCCAGTTCCCGCCACAGGGCCAGGCCCTCGCCGATCGGCACCCGGTAGTCCCTGTCGCCGTGGACAACCAGCATCGGGGTGACGATGTCGGCTGCGGCTCGGTGCGGCGAGTACTGTTCCCGCATCTCGGGCGACATCTCGCATTCCCAGTACCAGGCGGCATCGGTGGTGTGGCCGAAGGTATCCAGGTTCCACAGGCTGGCGTGGGTGACGATGGCACGGAACCGATCCGTGTGTCCCGCCACCCAGTTGGCCATGTAGCCACCGAACGATCCACCCATGGCGACGGTACGGTCCTGGTCGATGTCGTCCCGGGCGACGACGTGGTCGGTCAGGGCCATCAGGTCGGTGAACGGTTCCGCACCCCAGCGTCCCCAGCCGCGCTGGATGTGGTCCTGTCCGTATCCCGTGGACAGCGCCGGATCGGGCAGCAGCACCGCCCAGCCCCGGCTGACCAGCAGCCACGGGCACCAGCGCCAGCTCCACGAGTTCCAGGAACTCAACGGGCCACCGTGGATCCACAAAGCCAGCGGCGCCGGGGTGTCGCCGGGAGGCAGCAACAGGTAGCCGGGCACGCGCGCCCCGTCGGCAGCGGTGGTCTCGACGCGCTCCAGCCTGCCGGGCAGCTCCGGGTAGTCGACGGGCACCGGAAGCTCGGTGGTCTCCCCGGTGGTGGCGTCGATGGCGACGACGCTGCCCGGGTCCTGGTAGGAGGACCGCACCGCGTACAGTCTCCGGCCGTCCTCGGTGATCCGCACCGAGGTGAAGGCACCCTCGCCGGTGAGGCGGCGCACCTTCCCGGAGGCCACGTCGATGGCGAACACCGGGGCGTCGCCGTCCTCGTCGGCCACGGCGTAGAGCGTCCCGGCATCGGGGCTGAAGGCCACCGGCGTGCCCCAGCGATCCCACCCGGGGGCCAGTTTCCTGCCTTCACCGTCCTCCCCGACCAGCCACAGGCGCTGCACCGGGGCGGTTTCCGGGGTGGAGCGGGTGATGCGCACGCACGCGATCAACCGGCCGTCGCGGGAGATCACGGGACCGGTGAACTCGTCGGCGTCGTCGGAGGCGACCACCCGGCGTTGCCCCGTCGCCACGTCGATGACCGCCACGGACAGGGCCATCTCCGCAACTCCCCGCGGCGAGGCCCAACCGGCGGCGAGTCTCTGGCCGTCGGCGCTCAGCGACAGTGTCGTCTCCTCCAGGGCGCGGCCCACGTCCCCGGTCAGCGGTTCGCAGCCACCGTCGAGGTCCAGGACGGCGAGCCTATCCGCTACGGGCCCCAGGTCGTGGTCCCAGTACCGGACCGGGTAGCTGTCGTGGAGGATGGCGGTCACCTTGCGTTCGCGGCGGGCCTTGCGTGTGGCGGCGTCGGCCTCGTCGTCCGCGGCGCCGATGTGGGCCGGGGTGCGGGCGATCACCGTGCGGGAACCGGTCGCGGCGACGACCCCGCTGAACCCACCGGAGCGGCGCGCCACCGGATGGGCCTCACCGCCCTCGGCGGGCAGCAACCAGACCACGCCGTCGTCCTCGTCCGGTTTCACCTCATCGGTGCCGGGCACGGGTCGTTTGGAGCCGAACAGGAAATCCCCGTCCGCGGTGAAGGCGCCGAAGCTCTCGCCCTCCTCCGAATGGGTCAGGCGCCGCGCGGGTCGCTGACCCTCGGGGTCGAGTTCCCACCACGACGACCGGTAGCCGGTGTGTTCCCGGTTCCGGTGGGCGACGGACACCAGCACCCGTCCCTGCGGGGAGATCGCCAGCGACCCCAGCCTCGGCAGGTTGGTGTAGTCGTCCAGATCACGCCATGCGTTGGTCATTTTTCCTCTCCAATCTTGTGCAGCCAGGTGGCTGCCAGGTCCACCCAGGAAGCGACATTGACCGGCAGCGATTCCCGGTCGGCGTTGCACAGCTCGTCGGCGGTCGACAGGCCGTGGCAGCCCCACTGGAAGTGGTGGTAGTCAAACGGCACCCCGGCCTCGGCCAGCGCGGTGACGAAACGCAGCGACTGCGAGGGCGGCACCACCTCGTCCTGACCGGTGGTCCACACGAAGGCGGGCGGGGTCTCCCCGGTCACCGCCGAGATGCAGTCCACACGGGCCGCGGTACGCAGGATCTCCTCGTCACCGTCCACCCAGTCGACGCTGAGCGCCCCGTAGCAGATCACGAGCGCGTCGGGTCGCGAACCGTGACGCAGCAGGTCGCCCCGGCCGGTGGCCTCGTACTCGGCACGTTCGGCCGCCACCAGGTCGTCGCAGTTCCAGTGGGTGCCCAGCAGCGCTGCGACGTGCCCGCCCGCCGAAAACCCCAGGAGGTTCACCCGCCGCGGATCGATGCCCACCTCGCCGGCATGGGCGCGTATCCACCGCACGGCCTGCGCCGCGTCGACGGCGGGATTGGGGTAGGCGGCATGTTCCCGCAGCGAATAGCGCAGCACGAACACATTGAACCCGCGGCGCAGGAAGGCGACCGCGACCGGATCGGACTCTCGTTGCGACAACATCATGTATCCCCCGCCCGGGGCGATGATCACCGCGGGCCGGGGATGCTCCAGCGGGGTAGGTTGCTCCTTGAGGGAGGGAGCGTCGAAGAGGACCGCCTCCAGGGTGGCGGATCTCTCCTGGTTCAGATCAACGGTGACATGACGCATGCGCTTCATCGTAGAACCCGAGGAACGTGAGCCCCGAAAGCCGTCAGAGTTTCCAACGCCCTTCTTGATCACCGATTCCAGCGCATTTACATTGGAAGCACAGGTGTGCCACAACTGATTTGATACCCATCTCGACGAACAAAGGGGTCGCAATGACGCTTCACGGAAGAACACGAACACTTCTCCCGCTCTTCGTGGCCATCGTGTTGTCCTGCCTGATGCTGCTTCCCGAGTTGCATGCCCACAAAGCCCTCATCACCGTGCTGCTGTTCCTGTCACTCGTGCTGGCTCTCGTCGGGGCGGTGCGCGCCACCAGGAAGGATCACCCGGATCCCGCATCGTGAATCCTGTTCGCGGCCGGCTCCTCCTCGAAACCGTCACCGACCACGGCCCTCTGGGTGGCTACCATTCCCGCCCAGGGGCAGGACCGGGCCACGAGCAGCAAGGGCGGAGGCAGTGATGACAGCAACTGACGCGGCGCATCGGACACGCACGAAGGAACCGATTCCGCGACACCTTGGTCCCCTGCAGCAGATCGCCGCGGCAGCAACCTGCACATCGGTTCTGTTCGGCTGCTCAGCGAGTTCCTTGGCTCCGCACGCCACCACGGAGACCTCGGGCACGGTCGCTTCGGATGCGTCGCCCGAATCGTCACTCTCCCCCTCACCCACGCCCGCCGCGGTGAGGTGTCGCGCGAAGGCGGATTCCCTGACCACCGAGCAGCAGGCCGGGCAGTTGTTCATGATCGGGGTGAACACATCCGGCCTGGACAGCGCGACCCGGAAGGCCATCGCGGCGGGGTCCGTCGGATCCGCGGTGCTGCTCGGCGACAGCAACGCGGGTGCCGGCCAGATCAGCGGGATCACCTCCGAGCTGGCAGCGATGCGGTCCGCCGGAATGCCGTTGCTGATCGCCGTCGACCAGGAGGGCGGTCAGGTGCAGCGCCTCAAGGGACCGGGATTCAGCGACATCCCGAACGCCGTCGAGCAGGGATCGCTCGCGGACGGGCAGTTGCGGAGCCGGGCGCAGGCATGGGGCGGGGAACTGGCTGCCGCAGGTATCCACTACGACCTCGCTCCGGTTGCCGACGTGGTACCTGAGAGCAAGCAGAGCAGCAACGCCCCGATCGGGAAACTCAACCGCAACTTCGGCAACGACGTCACCGCGGTGAGCAGGTCGGTGGTGGAGTTCACCCAGGGCATGCAGGACGCCGGGATGGTGACCTCTCTGAAACACTTTCCCGGGCTGGGTGAGGTGACGGTCAACACCGACCACGGGGTGGCCAAGGACGGCGACACCACCGTCGACGGCGAATCCCTGGAACCGTTCCGCAAAGGCATCGAGGCCGGAGCCGACTCGGTGATGATCTCGTCGGCGATCTTCACCCGGATCGACCCGGACCAGGAGGGGGTTTTCAGCAGGAAGATCGTCACCGACATGCTGCGCGGCGACCTCGGTTTCCAAGGAGTGGCGATCAGCGACGACCTGGGCGAGGCGGCCGCCGTGGGGAATGTCAAGCCGGGTGACCGCGCGGTCCGGTTCTTCACTGCGGGCGGGGATCTGCTCATCAACGCCGACCCATCGCTGATGGACGAGATGCTGAAGGCCACCATCGCCTGGGCGGCCGAGAACCCGGGCAACGCCGACCGGCTGGCAGAATCAGCAGGCCGGGTGTTGACGCTGAAGGAGTCGGCGGGGCTACTGACCTGCGACTGACCTGACCCAAAACTCCCGAGGCTTTTCACCACCGAGCGAAGGCCTTCAGGTTGCCATCGGAAAGCACCCCGGCATCCTCTTCCACGATCACCTCCGGCAGTCAGCGGGCGGTCATGAACGGGGCGATGGACGGTGTGGTGGCCTCGGCTTCTGATACGCCAAGAGGAACAGATCGGCAGAACCACCCGGCGGGGCCGGCCATCCGAAATCGAGTTCGTCCTGACCCTCCCCAACCATCCGCTGCCCGGCCGCGGCCCGAAGCACCTCCAACTCCCCCACACTGTGAGCCGGGCCGATGTGATCCATCGTTCTCGACCCCCGCGGCAGCAGGTAGTTTGTGGTCATGGTTGAGCTACGCAGTGATCCGGGCTGGGTGGAGGAGCAGCTTCAGGAGTTCTTCGAGGATGAGGGTGGCCCGTTGGGGGTGGGTGAGGCCGTCTCTTCGGAGGTGTTGGAGTACTTTGAGGGGGTTCT
>CALLVV010000087.1 GCA_938012815.1 uncultured Propionibacteriaceae bacterium | reverse complement strand
CGAAGGACACGATCCCCGCGAGGAGGGCCACCGGAATCGTCAGCTCCATCTCTCAGCCCTCGGAGCTCGGGGCCGCCGTGGGGGTGGGCAAGGAACTGAGACGGGGGGTGACTTCCTTGGCCATGTCCGAGTCCGGACCAATCTCGATCACCTTGTTCCAGGCCTCCCGGGCCCGCGCCGGATCGGCCGGGGTGCGTGCCATGTACAGGAAACCGAGGCTGTACCAAGGCTCCGCGCGCTGCGGGGCCAGTTCGGTGACGCGCAGCCAGTGCTTCTCGGCGGCGTCATACTGGGTGGTCTTGTACTCCGCAGCCCCGATACCGAGGAGCGCGTCCAGGTTGTCGGGGTCCTGGTCGAGGACGGACTGCAACTGCGGAATCATATCCGAGTACAGGGATGCGTTGTAGTAGAGGGTGCCCAACTTCAGTCGGGCCTCAACATTGGCCGGGTCGGCCTCGATCTGAGCCTTGAGCTCGGCCTCGCTGTCCTTGTCGAGTTTCTGTGCCTGATCCATCGCGGCCAAGGAGGAGGAGGCATCGATGGGCGGGTGGTTGCTCGGCATCGCGGTGGTCGGTTCCGGCTGAGGACGCCCGGCCATTTGGACGATGACGACGATGGCGGCCGCCAGGAGGGTCACGAGCACCAGGTTGAGGGGCGAGACCCCCGCCCGGCGTTCCAAGGCCGAGACCCTGGGAGTGTCCACCTCGACGTTGTCCTCGTCTTCGCCACCCTCCGGCAGGAGGTCCGACAGGTCTGCGCCGTCGTCATCCCCGTCCTCGGGGGCCTCCCGGCGAGTCTCGTCGAATCGGGCGAGCTGCTGCTGCGCCCAGTCCTTGAGCTGGTCCGGGGCGGTGGCGAGGAAGGACTCGAGCTCTTCCCTCGTGAAAGTCCTGCCATCATTCTTCATCGCCCCGGACCATTCCCTTCTGTGTTCGGTCGGTCAGTTCTCTTCGCTGGGCATGTGCTTTTCCGGGATGGCCGGGGGAACACCGTTCTCCACCGAGACCCCGCGCAGGACAAGCTGTCCGGAACGCGCCCAGTCGGTGGCCTGGTTGAGGATGGACACCGAGTACTGCGGAGCGTGGAAGCCGCGCCCGTTCTCGGAGAACGAGTAGTCGACGACGAACTGCGCCTTGCGCTGGTAGTCGCGGGCGAGCGTCAGCTGCTCCTCGGTGGCCGTGCCGTTGGCCTCAGCCGCCTTGATGTCGTTGATGAGCCCCTCCAGGGCCGTGAAGCTCACGTTGAGCGAACTCTGCCACGTCGTCTGGATCTTCTCGACGCGCTGACGCATCTCGGCCTCGGTGGAGTGATGGCAGGTCAGGCACGACGCGTTGATGGTCTCGTCGTTGGCCATCGGGCTCATGATCTGATGGTTGGTCACCTTCGCGGCGCCGTTGCGCTGGTAGGCCATGTGGCAGTCGGCGCAGGTGACGCCGTTGGCGGCGTGGATGCCCTGGGACCAGGTCTCGAAGTCGGGGTGCTGGGCCTTGAGGATGGGGGCACCACTCTCCGCGTGCTTGTAGTCGGTCCAGCCGACCTCGTCGTAGTAGGCCATGGCGTCGTAGGCCGTCAGGCCCTTGCTCCACGGGAAGGTCAGGGTCTTGCCCTCGCCCGCGAAGTAGTACTCGACGTGACACTGCGCGCAAACGTAGGTTCGCATCTCCTGGTTGGTGGCGTCGCGGTTGACGTCGTAATCGGTGATTCCCTCCAGCGCCTTGGCCTTCTTGATCCCCTCCATGAAGGCCGGACGGGTGATCCGCAGCTCCATGGTCTTCGGGTCATGGCAGTCGATGCAGGCGATGGTCGACGAGGCGTGCTGGACGGCCTCCTCGTAGGACATGGAGTTCATGGCGTGGAAACCCGCCGTCCGGTCGCCGTTGCCGAGCTTGTCGTAGACCTCGGGCATCGAGGCATGACAGTTGAGGCAGGTGCCGGGCTGCTTGAACTGCGGCTGGGTGCGTTGGGTGTGCTTCTGGTCCTCCAGCGCCCACTCGTGGCCGCGCGGCTCGGTGTAGTCCACCGAGAACGCGTAGCCGCGCCACATGAGCTGGGCCCGGGGTTCCATCTCGATGCGGGACAGGGTGTGGTACTCGCGCGGATCGTCCGCCGTGGGGTCGACCTTGACGAAGTCACCGTCAGTGTCCTCAGAGGTCTTCTTGTACTGATCGTACTGGATGGGGAAGTTCTGCCCCCACACCGCCGGGTCGTAGGTGGAATCATCCAGTTCGACGACCTTGGTGAAGGGGTTCTTGGCTTCCTCCTTGTGCTGGAAAATGTTGGTGAGCAGCCATGTGAGCCCGGCGGCAGCCACTGCCACGAACAGCAGCACCACGATGGGAACCCACCTCTTGCGGGGCCCCGTCCATGTGGTGGGTTTCTTCTTCTCCACCTTGTCAGGTGTGGATGCGTGCTCGCCCGCGTCAGTCGTGACGGGCTTGTCGTTGTTGTCAGTCGTGGGGCTCATCTCTCCTCACCTCTTGTGACCGACGCCATCGTGGCAGCGGAGACAGGACATCCGCTCGCCCTTGTGCTCGGAGCTGTTCTTGGCTTGATCGACGTAGTCACCGTGGCAGTCGATGCAGGCGGCCTCGACGATCTCGCGGTTGTGGTCGCGGATCTTGATGTTCTCGGGGTAGTTCTGGAACGTGAATTTCAGCGCGTGCCAGAAACCGTTGTCAGCCTTGTTGACGTATTTGTAGACAATGTCGTTGTGAGGGGCATGGCAGGAATTGCAGGTTGCCACGTCGTGATGGGACCCCTTCAGCCAACCCTCGTACTGCTCGTTCATGGCGTGACAGTTCGCGCAGCTGGCGGGGTCGTCGCCGAGGTATTCGGTGGACCCGGAGTAGTAGACGGTGAAGGCCCCGACACCCAAGATCGCGCCGAGCAGGGCGGCCAAGGCCACACCTGTCCAACCCGTGAAGGCACGGGTGAAGTCTCGCCATCTCGCAAGGATGAAACGCTTCATAAGTGCCTCTTCTTCGAGTGTCCCCGGTGCCGCTCCCGCCACACCACTTGGTGGGACCGAGTTGTTTAGAGACACGCTAACACAAAAACTGTGAGAAGCCTAGGAGTTCCAAGGGAAGACGAGCTCCATGAATACAGGCGCATCTCATAGAAATAGAGTAGAAATCCATATCATTAATACCGTCACCGCAGGGCCGTTGCAACGATGCTTGTCAGGAGGGATTTGCCGATGCAGCAGGGGTTGGTTACGCGGGATCGGGTGATGCCGAGCCGCTCACCACCCCGCCGCGGCGCGGGGTCCACGATTCCCTCGGACGCAGGACCGGCGGATCCTCTCGGTTACCCTGAGGCCATAGGAGGTCGCCATGTCACCGGTTCAGTTGCGAGGTGTCACCCTCGGCGAGGGAAGGGCGAAAGTCATTGTGCCCGTCACCGGCACCACGGTCGAGGAACTCGTCTCCCAGACCACCACGCTCGTGGGGGTGGAGCTCGACATCATCGAGTGGCGCGCGGACTTCCTCGATGTCGCCCCCTCCCCCGCTGCCGTCCTCGAAGCCGCCACCCGGGTCCGCGCTGCCGCCCGGGGCCGGCCCGTTCTCTTCACTTTCCGCACCCACCACGAGAGCGGGAACAAACCCATCACATCCGAGGAGTACCGCGACCTCAACATCGCCGTCATCGACTCCGGCCTGGTGGATGCGGTCGACGTCGAGCACCACTTCGAGCGGACGGCCGGCGACGCCATCATCGCAGCCGCGAGGAAAGCCGGGGTGCCGGTGGTGGGCAGCTTCCACGACTTCACGGCCACCCCACCGGTCGAGGACCTGATCCGGCGCCTGGTGGAGATGCAGGAGCGGGGCTGTGCCGTCGCGAAGGCCGCGGTCATGCCCCGGAGCACGGGCGACGTGCTCCGGCTGATGGAGGCCACTTGGACGATGGCCAGCCGACATCCCTCAACCCCGGTGCTGACCATGTCCATGGGCGGTCTGGGGCTGATCACCCGGCTGTCTCCCCGGGTAACGGGATCGTGCGCCACGTTCGCGACGGTGGGTCGCCCTTCCGCTCCCGGGCAGATCCCGGTGGAGGAGCTCCAGCCGATCCTGGAGCTCATCGACACGAACCTCCCTTGAGAGGCGCGCCGCTCAGGTCCGCAACCAGTTCAGGATCACCGAACAGCAGTGCTCCAACCGCTCCGGGACCCCGCTGTCGGTGAAGACCCCTGGCCAAGCGGTGCGTGAGCGCACGGGCGTTCCTCATCTGTGTGCTCACCGGGGCCGGCGAGGGGCGATGCACTAGGCTCCTGCCGTGGAAAACCATTCAGTCCGCAATCTCCCCACGAGCGAGCGGCTGCCATGAACGCAATCGCCCTGATCGGGTTGTCGGGTTCCGGGAAGTCGACGGTCGGGCCGCTCCTCGCGGAGCGGCTCGGCCTGCCGCATCTCGATGTCGACCTCGTCCTGGAGCAACGGGAAGGGCGTACCATCCGGGAGATCTTCGACACCGACGGGGAACCGTACTTCCGGGAGCTGGAGCGTGAGATCACAATCAAGCTCCTGGCGGCGCCGGGGGTTCTCAGCCTCGGGGGAGGCGCCCCGATGACCCGGGCGATCGCGGACGCCCTCGACGGCCATCCAGTCGTCTGGCTGCGAGTGGAGCCCGACAACTCTGCCCAGCGGATCGGGTGCGACGAGGGCCGCCCGCTCCTGGCGGGGCAGGACGCCGTGGTTCGGTTGCGGAAGATGCTCTCCGAACGCGCCCCGACGTATGCGCGGCTGGCGAGCCTCGCTGTGGACACCGACAACGTCTCGGTGGAATCGGTGGTCGATGCGATCGCCGCCCACGTTGCCTCGTTCGAACCAGGACACTGAACAGGTGAGGTGATCCCGGTCACCGCGGACAACCATTACGAGGTCCGGTTGGAGCACGGGGAGGCGGTCGGCGGGGGAATCGTCCACGCCGCTGCCCTGGCGCGCCTGCTGGGCTGTTTCTCCTGGCCGGCGCCACTCCCGACGGACGGAACCCTGGTCAGTCCCCCCTCCTACGGATCCTGGGGACGGGCACCCGGATCGCAGGTGGATCATCTCGGGTGAAGATCCACTCCGGATCGGTCAGCATGCGGGCAGCCGACAGACCCGCCACCATGGCCACCACTCCGAGCATCGTCACGATCCCCTGCGCGACGGCGCAGCTGACGTCCCCGGAGTCGAAGTACAGGAGGGTGCGCAGCGCCGACGAACCGGGCACCATGACCAGCAGGGCCGGGACGGTCATTGAGGGGCATGATGGTCGGCATGGACAGTATGTTTGATGCTGCCGCCCGGGATTTCACCGCTCTTGCTCCCCTGCTGTGGGACCGGGTCGGTCTGGCCGTCGTCAAAGCCTCACCTCCTGGCAACGGGGAACACGTGCTGGATGCCTGCTGCGGCATCGGATCCGCGACACTGCCAATTGCCGAATTCATCGACTCCGCGGGACGCGTGGATGCCGTTGACCTGTCCGGGCCTCTGATCAGAGAGCTACGAAACCGCCTCGCGGAGTTGCGACCTGCTGCTCAGGTTGTCCCGTCCACCGCCGACATCACCACATGGAAGGGTGGCCCCTACGACCAGGTGTTCTGCATCCTCGGTTTACCCTTCCTACCCGATCCTGCTGCCGGGGCGAATCATCTGACGACCCTTCTCCGTCCAGGCGGGAAGCTTGTGATCGCTCACTGGCTCTCCTCCCCGGATTCACTGGACCTCCCCGCCGTGGGAACCATTCTGGCGGGCATTCTGAGGAAGTTGGGAGGCGCCCTACCTCCGCCGCACGAAGGCCGTGCCCGCTTCAGTGACGACCTGACCCGTCCCGAGACCATGCACACCCGGATAGGCACGCTGGGCCTGTCCGCCGAGATCACGACGATTGAGCTCAGGGTCCCGCTCGATGCCGTGGCTCTCCGCCTGCTGATCGAAGGGTCGGCCTTCCGGTCGATGCTGGCCGACCTGGATGCAGTTTCCCGTGAACGCGTCCACGTGCTTCTGGCGGAGCAGCTCTCGGGAGAACAACTCAATGCCTCGCTGGTGGTGGGTGCGGGTCGGCGTCAGTGATGCCCACGACTGATCAGGGCGAGACCGGGGAAACGGGCAAAATCGCTGTCGAAAAACCAGATGCTCGTGCCGTGCTCAACGGCAAGCGCAGCCAGGTGGACATCAGTTACCAGGTTGCCCCCGGAGGTCCCCATCGGTCAGAAGCCGACCGAGAACCTCCCGGTGCCGCGGACCGGGACAGGGAGCCACACCTGATCAGCATCGAGCCAGTCAGCAACGTGTTCCCACACACCCCACGGCATGTGCGGGTTCATGGTGACGTGCGGAAACCCGCATGGCTTTTCGCAACAAGGGTCAAGACCTCCGTTTCCGGCGTCGCAGCCCGGGAACCACCTCTCTCAGGTGCGGCGGGTCATCACGGGTGAAGGTCCATTCCGGGTCGGTGAGCATCCGTGCCGCCGAGAGGCCACCAACCATGGCAATCACTCCGAGCAGCGCCGTCATGCCCTGCGTGACGGCCAGGTCCGTGTGATTCTGGTCGAGGTGGAGCAGGCTCCGCAGGGCGAAAGCACCGGGGATGGAAACCAGGAGGGTCGGCACGGTCATGATGATCTTCTCAAGTCCGAAGAGCCTTCCCAGCAAGGCGCAGCCGAGGCCGATGATGAAACAGCCGACGAACGTCGCCACGTGTTCCGCGACCCCAAGGTCGATGAGCTCCAGCCTGACGGCATTGCCCGCAACCGCGACCGCACCGGAGGCCATCGCGGTGCGCAGGGGCGAGTTCAGCATCATGGCCCACCCCACGACCGCGATGAAACTGGCCACCACCCGAATGACCCACACCTGCCACGGCTCCACGCCGAGAGGCGGTGCGGACTCCGCGGTGACCCCACCGAGATTGGCCACGATCCACACCCCGATGGTGATGGCCAGCAGGATCATGGACGCGTAGGCGGCCCGGGGCAATCCCGCTGTGAGGTCCAGCCGGGTCAGTTCCAGGCCCGCGGTCACGAGTGGGAAACCGGGGATCAGAAAGATGGAGGCACAGATGAACCCCGCGGCCATGCGCGGACTTGGTTCCCCGAACAGCCGGTCCAGCATCCCGGTTCCCAGTAAATACAGCGCCGAGGCGGTGAAGGCAGAGACCATCACCACGGCCAAGTGGTTGATCTGCCAGCGCCCGAGCCGCCGGAACAGCAGATACGCCAGCGCAGAAGCGGGCAGCACAGTCCCGATCTCGCGCCAGCCACCGCCGGCGAGCACCGCGACGGCGGCGCAGGCCAGGGCGACCATGATTCCTCTCAACCATGCCGGGTACAGCGGATCCGCATGGTTGATCCGGTCCAGCTGGCGGTCAAGCTCCGTCGCAGTGATCCGTTCCGGCATCTCATTGCTGAGTTTCTGCAGCATCGCGATCCGGTGAGCATTAACCCCTGGTTTGGGAACCTCGACCACTTTGGTGCGAAACACTCCACGGCGTTCCACCGTCATGGCCAGCGACGTGAACGTGATCGACGACGCGATGTGTCCCAGCCCGAGGGCCTTGGCGGAACGCCGCATGAGCTGCCGGACCCGGAGCGAACTGGTACCGGCACCGAGCATCATCCCCCCGGCCCGCGCCACCGCGTCGGTTCGCCGGATCAGATGCCTGGGTTCCAGGGAGTCCTCGAACTCCTGATCGCCGTAGCACTCGGGGTCTGGTTGATTCACGGGCGGTGATTCTACGCGCCCGCTCCCCGGTCCGGGCGGATCAACCCAAGTCCCGTTCCGGCCTCGAGGGCTCCTCCACCTCTCGTCAACGGCTTCTCCCCACCGGAAGGCGTATTCCGATCGCAAGGGACGGGGCTTCAGAGCTGAAGGTGCAGCCGGAGCGCCTCATCCAGTTGGGCGACCAGGCGGGCAGGAAGGCGCCCGATCACCGGGCCGATGCTGTCGACTGACACCGCTCGGACCTGTTCGGCCTGGGCCTTGGAATCCAAGCGGATACCGACCTCATCCGCGGTGAGAAGCACCTGAAACGGAAAGACCCGCGCGGTATTACTGGTAATGGGGACGACCGTGACCACGCCTCGCCCGAGTCGAGCAGCAACGGTATTGACGCGGTCGTTGCTGACGATGACCGCCGGACGACGCTTGTCGGCCTCCCTCGCCCGTGCGGACTCCAGATCGACCAGCCGGATCTCGCCGCGGAGCACTACTTCGCCCCGTCGGCGACGGTGACCGCCCAGGCCTCGGCCTCTCCGGCGTCCTCCCACTCCTGCCAGGCGACGGTGTAGGCATCCTCCAGGTCGGGATCGCCCAGCAGCTTGATGGCCTGTTGGATCGCCGCCGATCGTGACTTCAAACCCGCAGACTGTGCGTACTTGTCGAGCACGGCGACCTCGCTCGGCGACAGACTCACACTCAACTTCACCTGACCCATACCACCATAGTAGTACCAGCAGTACGACTACTTTGCCCCCGTGGCGCTCGGGCTCGATGATCTGACAAACCGCCCAGTTGAGGATCAGAGCTTCGTGGGGTACGGGCAGCGCCCGTACCCCACCGCTCACCGTCGGGTCAGCTGCAGCCGCTGGTGGAACCGCAGCCCTCACAGACGTAGCAGGATCCGCTGGGGCGCATCTTGGTGCCGCAGGTCATGCACAGCGGGGCGTCCACCGCCTGCCCCGTCACCGACTCCATCAGCTCAGCCGTGGTGTGGGCATCGATCAGGGAGGGCTGCCGGGCGCCGTCGACGTTGAAGTCGTCGTAGGCGTCGTTGCGCAGGCTCTCCGCCTCAGGCATCTCGGCCTCTTCCTCCTCCGAGAGGTAGGAACCGGTCTCGACGTAGCGGGCGCGCTCGGCGGCGGTGTAGATCCCCAGATCGGCACGGTCGTCGAAGGAGAGGTAGTCCAGCGCGAGGCGACGGAAGATGTAGTCCATGAACGACTGCGCAATGCGGATGTCCGGATCGTCGGTCATGCCCGCAGGCTCGAACTTCAGGTTGGTGAACTTCTGCACGAAGCTCTCGAGCGGCACCCCGTACTGCAGGCCGATGGACACCGCGATGGAGAAAGCATCCATCACGCCGGCCAGGGTGGAGCCCTGCTTGCCGAGTTTCAGGAACACCTCACCGAGCCGCCCGTCCTCGTACGCGCCGGAGGTGATGTATCCCTCGGCCCCACTGACGGAGAAGCTGGTGGTGCGGCCCTGCCGCGACTTCGGCAGGCGCTCCCTCTTGGGCCGGTAGACGACCTTTTCCACCACCTTCTCGACGACCTTGACGTTCTCCTTGTCCTCGGTCTTCTTGCCGTCGGAGAGCGGCTGGCCGACCTTGCAGTTGTCCCGGTAGACGGCGAGCGCCTTGAGGCCCAGTTTCCAGCCCTGCCGGTAGACGTCCGCGATGTCCTCGACTGTGGCGGACTCCGGCAGGTTCACGGTCTTCGAGATGGCCCCGGACAGGAAGGGCTGCACCGCTGCCATCATCCGGACGTGCCCCATCGGGGCGATGGCCCGCTGCCCCATGGCGGTGTCGAAGACCTCGTAGTGTTCCCTGGCGAGCCCCGGCGCGCCGACCACGTGTCCGTTCTCGGAGATGAAATCGACGATCCTACGGGCCTGCTCATCGTCGTAGCCGAGCTTGGCGAGTGCCCGTGGAATGGTCTGGTTGACGATTTGCATGGAACCGCCGCCGACGAGTTTCTTGAACTTCACCAGGGAGAAGTCGGGTTCGATGCCGGTGGTGTCGCAGTCCATCATGAAACCGATGGTTCCGGTGGGGGCGAGCACGGAGGTCTGGGCGTTGCGATAGCCGTTCGCCTCGCCGATCGAGACCACCTGCTCCCATTCCCGGGTGGCCACCGCGTGGAGGTCCTTGTCGGCGGGCATGACGAGCGCGGAATCGTTGGCGGCGCGATGCTTGCGCATCACCTTCTTGTGGGCCTCGACGTTGCGGGCGTATCCGTTGTAGGGCCCGACGATCCCGGCCAACTCCGCGGAACGGCGGTAGGAGGCCGCGGTCATGATGGAGGTGATGGCGGCCGCGGTGGAACGCCCCCCATCGGTGTCGTAGCCCTTGCCCATGGCCATCAGCAGCGCCCCGAGGTTGGCGTACCCGATCCCGAGCTGCCGGAAGTTGCGGGTGGTCTCGCCGATCGGTTCGGTCGGGAAGTCCGCGAAGCAGATGGAGATGTCCATCGCGGTGATGACCAGTTCGACGGCACGCACGAAGGTCTCCGCATCGAAGGCCCCGTCCTCACCCAGGAATTTCAGCAGGTTGAGGCTGGCCAGGTTGCAAGAGCTGTTGTCCAGGCTCATGTACTCGGAGCACGGGTTGGACGCGGTGATGGGCCCGGATTCCGGGGTGGTGTGCCAGGCGTTGATGGTGTCGTGGTATTGGACGCCGGGGTCGGCACATTCCCAGGCGGCCCTGGCGATCTTGTGGAACAGTTCCCGGGCGCCGACCTTCTCGATTACCTCTCTGGTGGTGCGTGCGCGCAGCCCGAACTCGGTTCCTGCCTCGACTGCGGACATGAATTCGTCGGTGACCCGCACCGAGTTGTTGGCGTTCTGATACTGCACGGAGGTGATGTCCTTGCCGCCGAGGTCCATGTCGAATCCGGCGTCGCGCAGCGCCCGGACCTTGTCCTCCTCGCGGGCCTTGGTCTCGACGAACTCCTCAATGTCCGGGTGGTCGACGTCCAGAACCACCATCTTCGCGGCGCGCCGGGTGGCGCCGCCGGATTTGATGGTTCCGGCCGAGGCGTCAGCTCCGCGCATGAAGGACACGGGACCGGATGCGGTGCCGCCGGAGCTGAGCAACTCCTTGGAGGAACGGATGCGGGAGAGATTCAGGCCAGCCCCGGAACCGCCCTTGAAGATGAATCCCTCCTCCTTGTACCAGTTGAGGATGGACTCCATGGAGTCGTCGACGCTGAGGATGAAGCAGGCGGACACCTGCTGCGGCGAGTGGGTGCCGACGTTGAACCACACCGGCGAGTTGAAGGAGAAGTATTGGTGCAGCAGCAGCCATGTCAGTTCCTCTCCGAAGATCTCGGCGTCCCGGTCGGTGGCGAAGTAGCCGTTGTCCCGCCCGGCCCCGACGTACCGCCTGACGACGCGATCGATGAGGGTCTTGAGGCTGGATTCGCGCCGCGGAGTGCCGAGGGCCCCCCGGAAGTACTTGTTCGTCACGATGGTGGAGGCATTCACGCTCCAGAAGTCAGGGAATTCCACGCCGCGCTGCTCGAAGACCACCTCACCGGTCTTCCAGTTGGTCTGGACCACGTCGCGCGACTGCCAGGTGACCTCGTCGTAGGGATGCACACCCTCGGTGGAGAACACCCTCTCGATGGTGAGACCCACCCCGAGAGCGGGCTGTTCACCGGGGCGTCCCTGGCGTTTGGCGGACTTGGTCACAATGGTGGTCATTTCTTCCTCACTACGAGAATGGCGGAGATTGATCGGGTCAGCCGATCAGAGGTTCCTGGGAGTCGCTCTCGCGGCGACGTCTGCGCCGCGGCCCCCTGATGGGTTCGGGCAGCAGCGCGTCCCCGGTGGGCTGGCGGCGTTTCATGGAGTCGACTTCGTCGAGGAAATCGTCAACGGAATCGAAATTCTTGTAGACCGAGGCGAACCTCAGGTAGGCCACGGGGTCGAGCTCCGCCAGGGGCCTGAGGATCGCGATGCCGATGTCCTCGCTGGTCAGCTCGGCCTGCCCGATGGAGCGCAGGTCTTCCTCCACCCGTTGCCCGAGGGCGGCGAGCTGGGCCGCGGTGACCGGGCGGTTCTGGCAGGCCTTGGCAACCCCCCGGATCACCTTCTCCCGGCTGAACGCCTCCACCACCCCGGAGCGTTTCAGGACGTAGAGCTGGATCTGCTCCACGGTGGTGAACTTCCGCTGGCAGGAGCAGCACACCCGGCGGCGGCGGATGGCCAGGCCGTCGTCCGTCGCACGCGAGTCAGACACCTTGGTGTCTGCGTGACGGCAGAACGGACAGAACACGGCAGAGTCCTTTCAAGTGGCCCCGTCCCCCGGGGGTGCGGCTTGCAACGCTGCTCCCCCAGAACCCCCTTCAACACCCAATAAATACAACGTGTTGAGAAAAATGGGATCGCAACTACTAGATGTGGACTCTATGCTGACGTCTCCGCATCGTCAAATGTCACGCCACGCGTGTCGTAAAACTCACCAGAGACCTCTCAGTGACCCGCGACGTGCGCCCAGGCGGGATCCCCCGCGGTGGGCGTCGGAGTCGGGTCGGGCTGGTTGAGGGATGCGATTCCCGGCGCCGCGACGACGAAGGAGAGCACAACCAGAGCAGCGAAGGCCACCGACTTGAGGCGCCGCGCGAAACGAGATCCGGAACGAACAATCGCGCAGGAGGAACCCCCGAGGGGGCCGCGCGTCGCGGGGCCGCGGGACGACCGGACACGAGGCGCGGGCTGGGCGGGACGACCGGCGGAGCCACCCGCGCGATGTCCCCTGCGGGAGCGGGCGACGGTGGCCATCTCGGCGGCTTCGATACTCATGCTTCCTCCTGTTGCCACGACGGCCGCCATCCGCGACACATCGAACTTGCGTTCGAAACACTACAAGAATTTGCACGCAGTTTCAAACATCTTTTCGATTCCTGTTGTGTCACGACCAGGAGTCAACATGCCGGCACCGACATTTTCAGCCGGCCTCACAATCCTCGAACATGTGTTCGTATTCTGGGGTAGGATGGCGTCATGGCAGATGAGACCCACGAGGAAACCGCGGAGGCCACGATCATCCGGCTTCCCTCCCGCAAGACTTCGCGCGCCGGGCGTCCCAGCAAGGCACGGGCGGCCGCCGATGTGGCGCGCATAGCCGAGCTCTCATCCCCCTCGGGTGGGACCGGTGAACTCACTCCTCGCCAGCAGCTGTTGCTGAAACTGATCCGGGACGCCGTGGAAGCCAACGGCTACCCCCCGAGCATGCGTGAACTGGCCGAGCGCGCCGGTCTCGCCTCGACGTCCTCGGTCGCCTACCAGCTGAAGGTACTCGAGAAGGCCGGTTTCATCCGCCGCAACCCGAACCGGCCGCGGGCCATGGTGGTGACCCTGCCGGAGACCGTCGCTCCCGAGGCGCCCGCGCCGGAACTTCCCGACTCCGAGCAGACCCACACCTCACGTCCCGAGGCCGTCGAGACGCCCCTGCTGGGCAGGATCGCGGCGGGCGGCCCCATTCTCGCCCAGGAGCAGGTGGAGGACGTCTTCTCCCTGCCCAGGCAGCTGGTCGGGAAGGGCACGTTCTTCATGCTGGAGGTGCGCGGGGATTCCATGATCGACGCCGCCATCTGCGACGGCGACTGGGTGGTGGTGCGGCAGCAGTCCGATGCCGACAACGGCGACATCGTCGCCGCGCTGCTCGACGACGAGGCCACGGTGAAGACCCTGAGCCGCAGGGGCGGCAAGGCTTGGCCCCACAACGCCGCCTACTCCCCCATTGACGGCACCGGCGCCCGCATCATGGGCAAGGTGGTGGCGGTCATGCGGCGGGTGTGAGACCGGCTCGGTGATCATCGACCGCACGCCAGGCGGGAGAGAACCGCTTTTCCTCCCGCACCGCGGCGGGCAGTGGAATGATGGTATGACCGACTCCAGGAGAGGAAGACACGGAAATGACGAACTCCACGAACCCGGAATCGCAGCGACGGTATCGGATCTCGGAGGTGGCCCGCTCCGGGGATGCGGCCACCCGGACCCCCTTCTTCACCACTCAGAACACGGGCGGGGTGGTGTGGGTGGTCAAACCCGGCCAAGAGGTGGCGGCCCACGAACACTCCACGTCCGACGACATCTGGATCTGCCTCAGCGGTGCGGGCGTGTTCTTCCCTGAACCGTGCGAGGAACTCGAGATCCGGGCTGGCGACGTGATGGTCTCACGCCCGGGACAGTGCCACGGGATGCGAAACACAGGCGACGAGGACTTCGTCTTCGTCAGCATCGTGGCGCCCGCCCCGTCGGACTTCCACCCGATCGAGTGCGACTGCGACTGAAACCCCCGGCCGCGTCAAGGGCCCGGGCAGCGGGGACGCCAGAAACCGATTCAGGAGGAAACCTCCAAGGCCGGGCGAGGAGATGCCATCCGCCCGGCGGGTCTAGGCTCTTCTTGATTCCTTGGGAACAGGTGCGGCGCGCCAACCGCACCTGGTGTCATCGCTTCGCGGTGATGCGGGAGTACACCTGGTCCAGGTCGTCGTTGATCGGTCCGCGCATGTTGGAGATGCCCGGGTTGTCCGCGTAACGGGGAAGGACGTGGACGTGGAGGTGGAAGACTTCCTGCCCGGAGTCGGCGCCGGCATTGCTGAGGATGTTGCAGGCGCTGGCACCCAGCTTCTTCTTCAGCAGGTTACCGACCTCCCCGATAGCGGGGGCGATCTCCCCCAGCACGGTCGGGTCCTCCAGGGCGTCGGTCACGTGGCGGCGCGGAACCACCAGGGTGTGTCCCTGCTGCCATGGGTTGATGTCCAGGAACGCGACGGCGGTTTCGTCCTCGTAAACGAACTTCGAGGGGATCTCGCCCTCGATGATTCGGCAGAACAGGCAATCGCTCATGGTCTTCAGACTCCTCGTACCTCGAAGCCGGCCCGGGCCAACTCCTGCTTGACCTCAACAATAGTGAGCCTCCCGTAGTGGAAGACACTTGCCGCCAGCACCGCGTCCGCACCGGCGCGGGCGGCCTCGACGAAGTGGGCCGCGGTTCCCGCCCCACCGGAGGCGATCAGCGGCACGTCCACGACCGCGCGGACCGCCCGGATCATCTCGATGTCGAAACCGTCGGTGGTGCCGTCGGCGTCCATGGAGTTGAGCAGCACCTCCCCGACCCCCCGGTCGGCGGCCTCCTTCGCCCATTCGATGGCATCCCTGCCCGCCGGCCTGCGCCCGCCGTGGGTGGTGACCTCGAACCCGGAGGGTGCCCAACCGGCCCGCCTGGCATCCAGGGACAGCACCAGCACCTGGTTGCCGAATTGCGCCGCGATCTCGTCGATCACCCCCGGATCGGCGAGCGCCCCGGTGTTGATGCCCGCCTTGTCGGCCCCGCAGCGCAGCAGCGCATCCACGTCGGCCACCGACCGCACCCCGCCTCCCACTGTGAGGGGGATGAACACGGTCTCCGCGCACCGGGTCACCATCTCCCGGGTGGTTTCCCGGCCCTGTGCGGACGCGGAGATGTCCAGGAAGGTCAGTTCGTCGGCCCCCTCCGCACCGTAACGGGCGGCCAGTTCCACCGGATCCCCGGCGTCCTTGAGATCGCGGAAATTGACCCCCTTGACCACCCGCCCGTCGTGAACGTCCAGGCAGGGGATCACACGCAACGCGACTCCCATCAGTCCTCCTCGATATCGGTTTCGACGACCCCGCGGCGCATCGCGGCGATCGCCTCCCGGCAGGTGCGGCGCAGGTCCCCGGGACCGGCGGCCGTCGCGATCTGGCCGGCCAGGTCAACGACCTGCCGCACCCAGCGCACGAAATCACCGGCGGGCAGGCCGCTGATGCGCAGCACCTTCGCGAGCTCCTGGCCGCTGGCCCAGCGCCACGCCGCCTCCGCGAAACCGATGTCGGGTTCGCGTCCCCGGTCGCGGCGGTGGTTGCGTTCCAGCGCCCCGACCTCACGCCACACCGTCCGCAGCGCGGACTGCGCCGCCTCGCTGGCGGCGTCCGGCATCCGCGGGTGCCGCTGGTCGCGGCCCGGTCGCGACTCGTAGAGCAGCGACGACAGCACGGCGGCCAGCTGTGGCCCGTCCAGGTCCGCGAACACGTCGCGGCGGATGCACTCGGCGGCGACGAGGTCCAGTTCGTTGTAGATGCGGCGCAGCATCCGCCCCGCGTCGCTCAGTTCGTCCCCGTGCAGGTAGCCGAGGTCGGAGAGCACCCCACAGACCCGGTCGAACTGCACGGCCAGGGAGTTCGCGCGTCCCGTCAGTTCGGCCTCTCTGCGCGTGGCCTCCCGCTCGAGACGGATGGCGCGTGCGGCTGCGACGGCGTGCAGTTCCCGGTCCTCGCAGCCGTGGCAGGGGTGCCGTTTCATTCTGCGCCTCAGCTCCGCGACCCGCTTCGCCTGTTCCTCGTCGGTCGGGGTAGGTTCGAAAACCGGGGTTTCAGGGTCGACGGATTCCAGCCTGGCCGACAGCCCCGCCAGGAGTTCCCGGCGCGCCCTGCGGTCCTGCACGGAGAAACGCCGGGGCACCCTCACCCGGACGACGGGGGTGGGGGTGCCGGGCAGGTCGTGGGGCCGCAGCCGCAGCACGGTGTGATCGGCGGCGATGACCTGCACCCACGGCACCCCGTCGCGGCTCTGTTTCTGCCCGACGGCCAGGGCCACGCACCAGCCCTGCCTCGGCACCCAGATCACGTCCCCGGGCATGAGCCTCGAGATAGCCTCGGCGATGTCGTCGGCGCGCCGGGCCCGGCGGGCAGCCGCGGAGGTGCCCTCACGCTGGGAGATCTCCTCCCGCAGGGCCGCGTATTCCATGAAATCCCCCAGGTGGCACTCGGCCTCGGCGCGGCTGGCGGCGATTTCGCGGCGGCGGTCGCGGTCCGCACGGCTGGCCTTGACCACGGTCTTGTCGATGGTGAACTGCGCGAATGACTGGTTCAGTACCTCACGTGCCCGTTCCCGGCCCAGCGATGCGGTCAGATTGACGGCCATGTTGTAGCTCGGCGCAAAGGAGGAACGCAGCGGATAGGTGCGCCTCGACGCCAAGCCCGCGACGGCTCGCGGATCCATGCCGGGCTGCCACTGCACGACAGCGTGTCCCTCGACGTCGATGCCGCGTCTGCCCGCCCGCCCGGTGAGCTGGGTGTACTCCCCCGGGGTGATGTCCACCACGGCCTCGCCGTTGTACTTGACCAGTTTCTCCAGCACGACGGTCCGGGCGGGCATGTTGATGCCGAGCGCCAGGGTTTCGGTGGCGAAGACCAGTTTGCAGACCCCGGTGGCGAATCCCTCTTCCACGATCGCCTTGAAAGCGGGCAGTTGCCCGGCATGATGGGCGGCGATCCCCGCGCAGAAGGCGCCCCGGAAGTCCTCGTAGCCGAGCGCGTCCAGGTCGGTGACCGACAATCCGCTGACGTGCCGGTCGGCGATCTCCCCAAGCAGGGCGGCCTCGGCGCGGGTGGTCAGGTTCACCCCGGCGGTGAGCAGCTGCTCGACGGCGGCGTCGCACCCGGCGCGGCTGAAGATGAACCAGATCGCGGGCAGCAGCCGGGCCCTCTCCAGGACCCGCGCCACCTCGGCCCGCGCGGTGCGGCGCCCCGCGAACCGCGGATGGACGTCACCGCCGAAGGAACCGGAGCCCCGGGGTCTCCTCCCCCGGCCGGAACGCCCGCGGGGCCGCCGGGAGTCGTCGCGCACCCGGGTGGCCTCGGCGCGGGAGACCTTCAGCAGCTCCCGGTTCACCTTCGCCGCTCGCTCGCCGGGCAGTTCCCTGGCGGTCGGGGCGACACCCTCGAACAGGTCCACCAGTTTCGTTCCCACCAGCACCTGCTGGTAGAGGGGGACAGGACGTCTCTCGGAGACCACCACCTCGAAACTCCCCCGCACGGTGCGCAGCCAGTCACCGAAGTCCTCCACGTTGCTGACGGTCGCCGACAGTGCCGTGATCTGCACCCGGGGGGCCAGTCCGAGGATGACCTCCTCCCACACGGCACCGCGGAACCGGTCGGCCAGGTAGTGCACCTCGTCCATGACGACGTGGCCCAGGTTGTTCAACCCCGTCGAGGAGGCGTAGATCATGTTGCGCAGCACCTCGGTGGTCATCACCACCACCTGGGCGTCGCCGTTGACCGAGGAATCGCCCGTCAGCAACCCCACCCGGTCCGCGCCGTGCCGCGCCACGAGGTCGTGGTACTTCTGGTTGCTCAGCGCCTTGATCGGGGTTGTGTAGAAGCATCGCGTGCCGGTCTCCAGGGCCAGCCACACGGCGAACTCCCCCACCACCGTCTTGCCCGCCCCGGTGGGCGCGGCCACCAGCACCCCCGAACCCGAGGCCAGGGCCTCGCAGCCGGCGATCTGGTAGTCGTCGAACGGAAAGGAGTAGAGCGCGGCAAAGCGCTGCACCTGATCGGTCACCGCCCCACGGTAGCAGGGCGCCTCAGGCGACGAAGACCTTGAGCACTCCCGGCACGCACTCGACGCGCACGGGCACCTCACCCAGTTCCTCGCCGTCGCCCATCACGAACAGCCCCTCGCCGGCCAGTTCGATGCTGCGCGCCTGGAACTGTTCCACACAGGGGTGTGTGACGAAGGCCCCGGAGTACATGGAGGGCAACAGTCTGAGCAGGGTGGTCCGCGATACCGGGCCGACCACCGTGACGTCGAGGAGACCGTCGGCGGGGTCGGCCTCGGGGGCGATGCGCATACCGCCTCCGAAGATTCCCGTGTTGGAGACCGCGACCAACATCGCCTCCTGGCGACGGCGCACCCCGTCGATGATCATGTCGTAGTGCAGCGGGGAGAAGGAGGCCAGCTCCCGCAGCGCGATGTAGCCATAGCTGAGAGCCCCCAGCCGCAACCTGATGTGGTTGGTGGAACGGTTCACCCGGGCGTCGTAGCCGGTGGAGACCACCGCGCCAACATAACGCCGGGGAAAGGTGTCGTTGGAGATGTGGGCCAGGTCGACGGTGCGGGTCCGGCCCGCGACGATCACCCCGACGGCCTCGTCCACTGTGCGGGGCACGCCGACGCCGCGCGCGAAGTCATTGCCGGTTCCCGCGGGGATCAGCCCGAGGGTCGCCTCGGTGCCCGCCGCTGCGTTGAGCCCGAGATGGGCCATGCCATCGCCGCCCATCACCAGCAGCGCATCCCCGGGGCGGGCCTCCAGGGCCGCGGTGCGGGTCAGTTTCTCGGCCTCGGTCCACGAGTTGGAGGAGATGATGTGCAGTTCCGCAGTGGGAATCTGCTCACGGAGCCTGCGCGCCACCTTGGGCAGCATACGGCCAGCGCGTCCCCCGCCTGAACGCTCGTTGACCACCAGGGTCAGCAGGCGCGGTTTCGCCAGTTGGTTCACTTGCCGTCATCCACGTCTATGTTGAATTGTTCCTCCTCCGCGGCGACGATGCCCTTGCGTTTGTCGAGTCCGCGGCAGACCAGCTCGGAGAGGTAGAACAGCAGTGTCATGGGGACCGCCATGCAGAGCATGGTGAACGGGTCGGTCGACGGGGTGGCGATCGCGGCCAGCACGAAGGAACCGAAGAACACGCCTTTGCGCCACTTCTTGAGCTGGTGGCCGCGCACCACATTGAGCAGGTTGAGAGCCACCACGATCACGGGCAGCAGGAAGGACGCCCCGAAGATGAGGATCACCTTCAGCTCGAGACTCAGGAAAGCCGCCATGTCCTGAAGGTTCTTGATCTCGAGGTTCTGCGCGGTGAAACTGGCCATCACCACGATGCCCTTGGGCCAGACCCAGTAGCCCATGGCGCAGCCAGCCAGGAACAGCGGGATTCCCGCCGCCATGAAGTACAGCACGTACTTCTTCTCCTTGGCGAGCAGGCCGGGGGCCACGAAGGCCCAGATCTGATAGAGCCACACGGGGATGGTGACGATCAGCCCACAGACAACCAGGACCGCCACGACCAAGGTGAAAGGCCCGCTCACGCCTTGGTTGATGAGTTCAAGCTCTGCCTGAGGATTGGCCTGCCGCACCTCTTCCCTGGCAACGGTGTAGGGATACATGATGAATTCCACCAGCGGCTGGTAGAAGAAGGCGCAGACGATGGCGGCCAAGACCAGGGCGAGCATCGAGATCGTGACGCGGTAACGGATCTCGCGGAGGTGATCCCCCAGCGACATTCTGCCGTCCGGGGACTCCTTCTTGGGCGGGCGGAACCAGCTGGACCGACGCGGCTTCGCCTCAGCACGACTGGCGTCGGAACTCAACGTGATCAGTTCCCCATCTCGGCTTCACGGGCTTTGAGTTCCGCCTCCCGGGCCTTCAGCTCAGCTTCCTTGAGAGCTTGCTCGCGGGCTTCCAACTCACGCTGGCGGCGCTCCAGTTCCGCGGCCTTGTCGTCAACGATCTCCGCCTCGACCACCTCGGGTTCCGAAGACTTGTCCTCATCCTGGCCCTTGGAATCGGTGGATTTGACCTCCTCCTTGAACTCCCGGATGGAACGCCCAACTCCCTTGCCGAGGCCTGCCAGGCGAGAGCCACCAAACAGAAGCAGGGCGACGAGCAGGATGACCAGCAGTTCCGGGAGACCGATGTTCGGCATAGTGCAGTTACCTCGTTTTGGATTCGTTCGTTTCCTGTGAAGCTTACTCGTGGTGCTTGTGGGGCAGCTGAATGCTCGCTGTGAGCTCCTTCAACTCCTCACGACGTTCCTCCAACACCCGCGTCTCAACCAGAACATCGTCGATTTTGTTCCGGACCCCGATGGCCAGCACCACCAGGACCACCACCCCGGCCGCCGCCAGGCAGCCGAGAACGATTACCCAGATCACACTACGAGATCGTACCCGACCCGGTGGTCAGCTGATCTGATCAGGTTCCCTGACAACCGTATGCGCGAAGCGCCTCCTGGGCCCGTTCCGCTGCCTCCGTGACGGCCTCGCCGTCGCTGACCATCACCACGTCCTCGCCGAGCCGCAGCAGCAACGACACCAGCCAGTCGCGGCTGCCGACGGGAAGCACCACCTTCAGCCCGGTCACGTCGGACTCGACCGAATGGGTCGGATAGTACTCGGGCACCCAGGCCGCACCGGGGCCGAGGGACAACTCCACCCTGCGTTCGGAATCGGCGAACCAGGACCCCGTGGCCTCCTCCAGGCCCTCCCGCTGCGGGGATGTCTCGTCGAGCATCACGACGGCCCGGATCCGGTCCATGCGGAAACTACGCCAGGCGTCCCGCAGCCGGGACCACGCATCGAGGTAGGTGGTGCCGTCCACCACCCTGAGGCGGGCGGGGTCCACCTCCACCACGGCCCGTCCCCCGGTGCCTTCGTGTTCGATCCGCGCCACCCGGCGTTCCTCGCAGGCCCGGGTCAGGACGCGGCGGATCTCCTCGTCCCCTGTGGTCAGGGTGACCTCGATCCCGGTTCCCACCTGTCCGCAGGCCTCGCTGAGTTTTGCCCGGGCGCTGGCGGCTGCATCGGATCCGAGCTCGACGAGCGCCCCCAACGCCACTATGAGGCTCGCCGCCTGAACCGCGGTGAGGGTCATGGGGCGGGCCAGCACATCGGAGTTGTACAGGTAGATCTCTCCGTCGGCCCGGATCCCCTCGATGTCGATGTCGAAGAGGTCGTCGGTCAACCCCCCGGGCAGTCCGCAGAACTGGATCACCTCCAGGTCCCGGAGGATCACGGCGGGGGTGGTCCGGAAATCACGAGCCACCTCGGTCACGGTCACTCCCGGGTTCTGTGTGAGGTAGGGCACCAACTGGATGAGCCGCTGCACCTGATCCGCCGACCTCATCGGGCCCACCTCCCCGCGACCGCCCGGAGCCGGGTCACTACGTCGTCCACCAGTTCCTCCGGCGCCAGGGCGATGGCATCCGCCCCCAGCGCGCAAATCTCGCCGACGAGCACAGGTGTCAACGGCAGTTCGTAGACCTCGAATCCCTCTGGGTCACCATCCATCGGAGTGGCCGGCTTACCGTTGCGAACCATGTCGTGTCCACACCCGGGACGCAGGGCGACCCTGGCCGTGGGACGCTGCTCCGATGATGCGAACTCGATTACCACTTCCTCCGGTGGTTCATAGGCGGCGTTCTCCCCGACTGCACGGGGCGGGGCCGTGAGCCGGGACAGTTTGAAATGACGCCGCTCCGCACGGTCGAGGTCCAAGCCGATCACGTACCAGTGCCCTCGGCGCTGTACGATCCGCCACGGCTGGAGCCTGCGGGGTTCGTCGCGATATCCGAAACGTACCTCACGCCGGTCCCGCAGCGCCTCCCACCACACGTCGAGACCGTCGATCGCGGTGAGCTGCGGTTGCAGGGTCAGCAACCGGGCGGCGTCCGGGTCGGCCCCGGCGGCCCGCAGCGTGGCGAGCGCCACCCGGGTGTCGTCGGCGGCGACGCTGTCCTGCCACACGCGGGCGGCGGCCCCCAGAGCGGCCAGTTCATCCGTGGTGAAGGAGATGGGCGGCAGCTCGAAGGCGGAACGATCCACCCGGTAGCCGGGTTCTCCCCCCTCGGGCTCGTGGGAGCCCGCCTCCACGGGAACTCCTATGCTCCGCAGCTCGGCCTTGTCCCGTTCGAAGGTGCGCTCGAAGTTACGGTCATCCAATCCACGGTACCCTTCGATGACCTGCCTGATGCGGTCACGCCCCACCCAGCCCCGGGTGCTGAGCAGCATGATCAGCAGATTCAGCAGCCTCTCTGATTTGCTCGCCGACATCTCATCTCCCTGGTGACCTGGTGGGTTAGAGGGTACCGGGGACTGCGTCCCGCAACAATGGGGGTATGCCGATCGTCGACCGTTACGCGCCCTCCCCGACCTCCGATCTGCACCTCGGGAATCTGCGCACAGCGCTTGCCGGTTGGCTCCTGACCCGGCGGGAGGAGGGACGGTGGCTGCTGCGCGTCGAGGACCTCGACGCGGCCCGGGTGAGGGCAGCCGGTGGGGCCGCTGACCGGCAGCTGTCCGACCTCCGGAGGCTGGGAATGGCCTGGGACGGCGAGGTCGTGACGCAGTCCGACCGGTTGGACGCCTACCGCGATGCCCTCGCCAGGTTGCGGGACCGCACCTACGAGTGTTTCTGCACGCGCAGGGAGATCGAGCAGGCCGCGTCCGCCCCACACGGTGAGGGTCATCGTCCCTATCCGGGGACCTGCACGCGGCTCTCCGCTGCCGAGCGGGCGCGACGCAGGGAGCAGCGTCCAGCCGCGATCCGCATCCGCGCCGAGGGCACCCGGTTCACCGTGACCGATCGTTTCGCGGGCGAGGTGACCGGTGTCGTCGACGATTTCGTTCTGGTCCGGGGTGACGGGGTGCCCGCGTACAACTTCGCCGCAGTGGTGGACGATCTTCACCAAGGAGTGACCCGGATCACCCGGGGTGCCGATCTTCTAGGTTCGGCGCCCCGCCAGGCCTGGCTCGCGACCCTGCTCGGCGGCCGGCCACCGAGTTACGCACACATCGGACTGGTCACCAATTCTGACGGGAAACGCCTGGCGAAACGCGACGGGGCGGTCACCCTGGCTGACCTGCTGGCTCTGGGATGGCGGATCCCCGAGGTTGTGGCCGAGTTGACGGACTCGCTCGGGCTCGGACACCACGAGACGCCGGAAGGGGCCCTGGCTGTGATGCCGGAGCCCCTTCCCGATGCCTTCTGCGCCCCCGTCACCTGGGCGGGGAACGGTTTCGCCAGCTCTACTACGACGCTGCCTTGACGTCCAGGATGTCGATCACGTAGACGACACCTTCACCGACCTCCAGTCCCTTGCTGGGTTCACCATTGGGGTACGAGTCCGCTGCGGACACGACGAGCATCACCCGCGATCCCGCGGTCTGCCCCAGCAGGCCGGTCTTCCAGCCGTTGACGAGGGTCGAGAGCTTGCCGGACTGGGCCCCCTGCCAACCATCCAGGATCAGTTTCCCGGACTTCGCCCCCCAGACCCGGTACTTCACCGAGACGCTGGACTCGGCCTCGATCGCCTTGCCGGGGCCCTTGATCAGCGGCTGCACCACCAGCTGTTCAGCGTTGACACCACCCTCCGGGAACGTCAACTCCGGTTTGCCCTCGGTCATGGTCACCGTGGGCAGCCCCGAGGCTGGTGTCACGGCCTCACCCATCGCCTCATCGTAGGATGCGGAGACGATGTCGACGACGAACACCAAGGAATCACCCGCCTCGATGCCTGCCTGGGGATTCCCCTGGGCGTAACCGTCGGCTCCGGTCATGCCGATCAACACCCTGGAGCCGACCTTCTGCCCGGTGAGGCCGTTCTTGAACCCTGCGATGACTCCTCCCATCGAGAAGGTGGCTTCTTTTCCTCTCTGGAAGGAGCTGTCAAACACAGCCCCGGTGCGCCCGTTGACACCGACGTAGTTGACGGTGACCGTGGAGGCCGCGCCCACCACCTGGGCATTGCTGCTATCGCGCAGCACCTTTGTCTGAGTGCTACTGATGGCCCACGGCGCGGGAACCGTGATCTCAGGCACATCGGCGTCGGAGACGGTGATGGCATCGAGGTTCTCCGAGGGGGTGATGCTTCCCGTGGGAAGCGGAGCCGGGGACGAGGCAGCATCGCTCGGGGATTCGGCAGATGCCGTCGCGGTGTCCGTGTTCCCCCCGGAGGGATCGGTGGTCGGGTCGCCGGAGCAGGCCGTCAGGGCCAGCGCGGACAACGCGGCGGCGGCGAGGGCCGTCCGTGCTCTGGTCATCACTTCACTCAAACGCACTCAGCAGATGTTACCCCAGAGCGTTTGTCGCTCTCCTCACATACCCACCAGGTCGAGCAGCGCCCCCAGTTCCTCACGGGTCAGTTCGCGGGTGGTTCCAATCGTGAGCTGTCCGAGCCGAACGGGGCCGATACCGGTACGCGCCAACCGATCCACCGGATGACCCACGGAATCCATCATGCGTCTGACTACGCGGTTGCGTCCCTCGTGGAGGGTGATCGCCAACAGAGAACGCGACTCTCCCCTGGAGAGCAGTTTGACCCGATCGGGTTTGACGGGACCGTCAGCGAGTCGCAGCCCCTTCTCCAGGCGCTGGATGGTCCTCTGGTCCACGACGCCGGCAACCTCCGCCACATAGGTCTTCGGAACCTCGAAGCTGGGGTGGGAGAGGCGGTGTGCGAACTCGCCGTCATTGGTCAGCAGAATCAGGCCCTCGGTGTCGGTGTCGAGGCGCCCGATGTGGAACAGCCGTTCTGATTTCCGTGGCAGGTAGTCCGCCAGGGTACGCCTGCCCTCCGGGTCGTCCATGGTGGAGACCACCCCGCGCGGTTTGTTCAGCACCAGATAGCGGTGCCTGCGCGGTGGGGGGATGCGGGCCCCGTCAACCCTGATGATGTCGCGTTCCGGATCCACCCGGCGACCCTGCTCGGAAACCACCTCGCCGTTGACCTCCACACGCCCCTCGGAGATCAGGATCTCACTGGCCCGGCGCGACGCCACCCCGGCCGCCGCCAGCACCTTCTGCAGGCGGATGCCCTCCGGCTCAGTCATGTTGCTCCTCGATTCCCGGTGCTGCGCGAAGTTCAGCCTCCAAGGCTACGGCGTCGGGCAGCAGCGGCGCCAAGTCCGGCAACTCGTCCAGCGAGTCGAGCCCCAGTTTCTGCAAAAAAAGCGACGTGGTGGCGAAGGTCATGGCCCCATTCGGTTCCTCCCCCGCCTCGGTGATCAGGCCGTGGGCCAGCAGGGTCCGGACGACGCCGTCGACGCTTACGCCCCTCACCCCGGAAACCCGGCCGCGGGTCACGGGCTGGAGGTAGGCGATGACGGCGAGGGTTTCCAGGGCTGCCTGGCTGAGCCGGGCCCGGGTTTCCGCGACCACCGCGGCTTCCAGCACCTCGGCGAGATCCGGGGAGGTGGCCAGACGCCATCCTCCCGCGACACGGCGCAGCTCGAAACCTCGTTCAGTGTCCTGGTAGAACCGTGCCAACTGTTCCAGCTCTTCGATCACCTCGCGTTCCGGTACTCCCAGCTGGGTTGCAAGGTCGGTTGCCCGGACGGGTTCGGTGGCCATGAGCAGCAGTGCCTCGACGGCGCGGGCGATGCTCACATCTCCTCCTCGGTCTCGTACTCGTCCACGACGATTCCCATGGGCTCTCCCCCCGACCAGCGGATGCTGAGCTCCGCCAGCGGACCGGCCTGCTCGAAACTGACCCGCCCAGCGCGAAACAGTTCAAGGATCGCCAAGAATCGCACTACGGTGGTCAACCGGTCACAGCCCGCGACCAGGGACCGGAAAGTGAGCTGCCCCTTCCCGGCCAGCAACTCAGCGACGATCCCGGTCTGCTCCACGACGCTGACGCGGCTGCCGTGCAGGTGGGTGAGCTGCACCACAGGCACAGGTTTCGGGGTCAATGCCCGGGCGGCCAGCCGAACCAGCTCTTCGGGTCCGATCGGCAGTTCGACCTGAACCAGGACGCCGCGGAAACGTTCCTCCATTCCGCCGGGTCGCCAGTGCTGACGGCCCGCCGCGGCGATGGTTCCCTCCACCCAGGCGGCCAGCTGCTTGAAGGCCCGGTACTGGAGCAGCCGGGCGAACAGCAGGTCCCGGGCCTCCAGGGCCGCAAGGTCCTCGGGTTCGGTCACCTCGCCACCCGGCAACAACCTGGCCGCCTTCAGGTCCAGAAGGGTGGCTGCCACCACCAGGAAGGAGCTGGTCTGCTCCAGCCCCAGCACGTCACCGGCGGCGCGGACATGGGCGACGAACTCGTCGGTGACCTGGCTCAACGCCACCCGGGTGACGTCCAGCTCGCGACGGGAGATGAGCTGAAGCAGCAGGTCGAAAGGCCCCTCGAAGTTCTCCAGGTGCACGTCGAACCCCGGGGCAGTCTCCGGTGTTCCCTCAGATCGGGCACGAGGTCGTCGGCTCACTTCCGGTTGAGCTCCGCCACCACCGCCGAATCGGCCCCGTTCTCTGCCAGGTCAATCAACGCGAGGGCGACGGCGGTGCGCACGAGGCGCCCCCGGTCGAGGGTGACGCCGTGCCGCCGTTTCAGCTCCAGCGTGGCATCCTCCAGCGCGAACAGTTCCTCGGAGGAAAAATAAACCGTGATCTTCTGATCGTGCCTGACCCGGCCCGTCGCCACGGGCCGGGCCGTCTTCCGTTGTTCCGGTTGTGTGCGTTTCCCGGACTGTTCCGGTTCCTGCTGCAGGGCAGGGGTGGCTGGGGTCACTGGCTCCGGGGCCTTGGTGGGACGGAACAATTCACTCGCCCCGGGCAGGCTCGCTCTCTTGTTCACCGGCACTTCCGCAGCACCTCTCGGGCCAGCATCCGGTAAGCGTCGGCTCCCTTGGAAGCCGACGCATAGGTGGTGATGGGTTCACCGGCGACGGTGGTTTCGGGGAACTTCACGGTGCGGCGGATGACTGTGTGGAAAACGTCGTCGCCGAAGGCCTGGACGACACGTTCCAGTACCTCTCGGGAATGGAGGGTCCGCCCGTCGTACATGGTGCCGAGGATACCGAGGATCTTCAGGTTCGGGTTGAGCCGGTCGGAGACCTTGGAAATGGTGTCGGTCAGCAACGCGATACCGCGCAGGGCGAAGAACTCGCACTCCAGCGGCATGATCACGTAGTCGCTGGCGGTCAGGGCGTTGATGGTCAGCAGCCCGAGGCTGGGGGCACAGTCGACGAGGATGAAGTCATACCCGCCGCGCAGCGGCTCCAGCAACCGGCTGAGGGTCTGCTCGCGCGCCACCTCACTGACGAGCTGCACCTCGGCAGCGGACAGGTCGATGTTGCTGGGGAGGATGTCCATCCCCTCAACGGAGGTGGGCTGGATCACATCGTCCGGCGTGTACTCGTGGGAGAGCAAGAGGTCGTAGACGCTGCGTTCCAAGGTATGAGGATTGACCCCGAGTCCGACGGACAGCGACCCCTGAGGATCGAAGTCAACCAGTAGCACCTTGTGTCCGAGTTCCACCAGTGCGGCCCCCAGGTTGATGGTGGTGGTGGTCTTCCCGACCCCACCCTTCTGGTTGCACATCGAGATGATGACGGCGTGCATGTCCCGGCCGGGCGCGGGTGGCGCGGGGACGGGCAGACTCGGCATGGGCCGCCCCGTTGGTCCGAGCTCCTCGGGAAGAGTTGACTCAGCGGGCGCGTCGGGGACCTTGAACAGTTTGTCGGCCACTTCGCCTCCTATAAATGTCGACAAGTCCATCCTAACGAGACCGGGGCCGTCGCGCTCGCCTTTCGGGGATTGCGCCGGCGAGGGGCCCGACCGACGACCCGTTCAGTTCGGCCGGTGGACGGCCATCGCGGGCGCCGGCCGTCCCGTGTCCTTCGACACCGGCCTGTCGGTGCTCGGATCCCCTCCCCGGTTCACGGAGCCGGTTCCTCACACCTCATCTCGCCCGCGGGTGCGTCTCCAGGTAAACCTCCCGGAGACGATCCACCGTCACGAGGGTGTATATCTGGGTGGTGGCCACCGATGCGTGCCCGAGCAGTTCCTGCACCACCCGCACATCGGCGCCCCCCTCGAGGAGGTGGGTGGCGTAGCTGTGCCGCAGTGAGTGGGGGGAAACCTCCGCCGCGATTCCGGCGGCCCTGGCACACCTGGAGACGACGGTGAACGCCGAGTTGCGGGACAGCCGCCTCCCTAGGGTGTTCAGCAGCAGCGCTCCCCCGCCGTCGCCCTTGACCGCGAGCCCTGGGCGGGCCCGCACCAGGTAGGCGTCGAGGACATCTCGGGCGAAACTGCCGAGAGGAACCACCCGTTCCTTTCCGCCCTTCCCCCTGAGCCTCAGCCCCGCGCCCTCATCCGCCGTGGCCGCGGTGACGTCGTCGACGTCCAGGCCCGTGACCTCCGAAATCCGGGCGCCCGTTCCGTAGAGCAGCTCCAGCAGGGTGGCGTTCCGCAACCCGATGGGATCCTCCCGGTCCGGGGTGGCAAGCAGCTTCTCGACCTCGGCGACGCTGAGCGCCTTGGGGAGGCGCTTGCCCAGCTTGGGAACCTGGATATCGGCGGCCGGGTTCTCGGAGGTCATTTTCTCCTCGTGGGCGAAGGCGTGGAGGTTTCGCACGCTGACAAGGGCCCGCGCCACCGAGGCCCCCTTGAGGGCTCCGGCCAGTTCACGGACATGTTCGCTGATTTCCACGGGGCTCACCTCCCCGAGATCGGTCACGCCCCGGTCCGCGAGGAAGGCGAGGTAACGTTCCAGGTCACGGCGATAGGCGGCGACGGTGTTTGTCCGCAGTCCCCGTTCCACGCGCACATGGGCCAGGTACTGTTCCAGCGTGTCCTCGGCGGCGCTCACTCAGCTACCGGTCTGATCGGCCACGGCGCATCGGCAGGGCGCAGCTGGTTGATGCGGCCGGACAGCCTGGCGGTTTCGAGGGCCAGGACTCCTGCCACCAGCGTCGGGGACTGACACTGCCCCGCCAGCACCGCCGCCACCAGGTCCTCGCGCGGAACCCATTCGGAGCGCATGTGCGCCTCCTCGCCCTCCAGGACGAACCCGTCCGGACGGGAGGCGTTCCGGGGATCGCGGGCCAGGTAGATTCGCAGCGATTCCTCGCATGCCCCCGGGGTGGTGGTGATGTCCACCAGCACGTTCCAGCGTCCGGCGGCCAGCTCGGTCTCCTCCGCGAGTTCCCGCTGCGCCGCCGCCACGTGTTCCTCACCGTCCATGTCGAGCAGCCCAGCCGGGATCTCCACCAGTTCGTACCTCACAGGGTGCCGGTACTGGCGCACCACCGCTATGGTGTCGCGTTCCTCGTCCCAGCAGACCACCGCCACCGCGCCGGGGTGGGTCAGGTACTGGCGTGTGATGACCTCCCCAGAAGGGGTGACTATGGTCTCGTCGACGAACGCGGAAACGCGCCCCCTCCCCAGCTCGACTCGTTTCCTGACCTCCCACGCGACGGGTCGATCCCAACTCATCCGGTTCCTCCTGGCTGCTGTCCTCTGGTGCGGCGTCATCCATCCCGCACCCATCAGACGCTACAGCCACTTGCCAGTCCAGTTTCGGCCAGGGCAGCGCGGGTCTGGTCGCTGACCGTGGCCACCCAGTCGTCGGCGTCCCTGCCGCCCTCGACGGGAATGCGGGTGAAATCACCCGGCAGGTCGTGGAATCCGGTCAGGTCCAGCAGGGATGTGCCTTCGCTGAGCGAGGTTTCCGGCAGCATCCTCCAGGCCAGCGAGTAGAGGGGCACGGGGTTGCGTGGCAGCCGCCCCAGCAGGGCCCGGAACACCTCGCCGCCGCGCCGCTGCCGCCCCGCTGCGCCCTCGGGATCGGCGGTCCAGGTGCCATCGACGAGGATCTCCCCCTGCCGGCTGCGCACGAAACCGAGCGCCGTGCGCCCATCGAGCCGCTGGGTTCCCGCGGGCAGGTCTATGTGTGCGTGTTCGTCCCGCAGCGGATGTTCCAGGGTGACATCCACTCCTCCGACCGCGTCGACGAGGGCGACGAATCCGCGCAGGTTCACCACGGCCAGGTGATCCACGGGCATGGCAAGGCTGCGGCACAGACCGTCGACGAAAGCCTGCGGGCCGCGCAGCCAGCTGGTGGCCAGCCGATCGTACTCGTTGGGGGCAACTTCGACGACGAGATCGCGGGGAATGCTCGCGGCACGGGTCTCCCCTCCCCGTCGATGGAGGGCCAGGATCAGGTCGGCGCGGGCCCCGTGTTCGTCGCCGAGCTCACCGAAGTCCGTGGTGCCCTCGGGCGCCAGGGAACGGTCGTCGATTCCGACCACCAGGAGTGTGCGTCCGTCGTCCCGCGAGGTGTGAAGCCCAACGTCCAAGCGATTCGCCCGGGCATTCAGCAACACCCCCGCGGCGACCACGCCAACCAATACCGCGAGACCCAGCACCCCGGGTTTCCAGATCCACCCGGGAACGGCAAACCGCCCCGGACCTTCCGGCGCGGGGCGGTTGCTGATTGCGTCAGAGTGCGGCACCGGTGCGAGGCAGACCGGGCTTGCTCTTCTTTCCGCCGTTGTCTCCGGGCTGGCTGCTCTTCTTCAGATCGTCCTTGTTGACGATCGCGACGTTGGCCAGGCCGATCTCGTCCTTGTCGTTCTTGACGACGACGTAGTGGCTGCTGCCGGGGATCACGTCGTTGCTGAGGACCGCGCTCAGCTGGGCGGAACCGTCAGCGGAAACAGCGGCCTTGCCGAGCGGGTAAGGCTTGGAGTGGAGCGTGAAGTCAAGCTCCTGGCCAGCACTGAAACCGGTTGCACCAACCGTGATGTTCCCGCCGGGAACGGCCTTGCGCGCCACGCCGTCGCCGGTGACGGTGACCTGCGGGCCGACGGCCTTGGTCAGGTCAACGGTGATTGTGGTGTTGGTGGACTGGTCCTGGTAATCGAAGCAGGTGAGCGAGGTCGGAGTCTGTCCCTGATTGCTGGTGATCATGTACCCAAAAGCGGTTGGCTGATTCTTGAGGTTGACGGTCTCGGTCTTCAACTCACCGACCTTGATGATCGCCTTTGCGGTGTGGTCAGGGCACTTGGCCAGGAGATAGGCCGAGGCATCGCCTTGGGCGGTGTTGACGGTCCGAACCGTCAATGACGGCGCAGCACCTTCATCGGCGGAGGCCTGGTTGATCCCGGCAAAAGCCAAGGCCAAGGCGGCTGCCCCTGCAAGGACACGCTTCTTCATTTGTCTTCCCCTCTGTTTTCGCGTAGCCCAATGCCACGTACGAGGCTTACGCTATACCATCGCGGATCCAGCCGGTACCCATGGGGATGCACGGCTGCCCACTGCCACCGCTTCGGACAGCGCTGTTCCCGGAAGCGCACGATTCGCCCCAATTCCCACCGTGCGCCGGGAGACGCCTTCCAGCTGTCAACATGCCGCCGGCTGGAAAAGGGAGGAAAACCGTGATCAACGCCCGGTTCTGGGCAGCCCGGGTTTGAAAGCCACGATTTTTGCCGGGACCTGCCCATTGGGTTTCCGCACATTTCCCCGCTGCCCATTCCCGGACCGTGCAGGGCCATTGATGGCGGGATTCTCGTTCTTCGACGTAGCCTTGTTCTTCACGATGAAGGCAAAAATCGCTCGTTGCGCATTCTTCGCTCGGACCGTCAGGTGATGCCTTCCCGGTGTGGCGTCGGCGGGAATCTGCGCATCCACGTCAGCGCTACCATCCGGGTTCGTGGTGCCGGTGCCGATCCTGACGGGTTTGGAATGCATGTACACCTCGAAATCTTGGTTCGGGGCAAACCCCTTGAGGGAGACCTTGATCGTCCCGCCGGGCTGGAAGCCCTGCTGGTCGCTCGTGGCGGTGATGGTTGGTTCGGTCGGCTCGTCCGCGTCGACCTCGACACCGTTGCTCACCACCTCCCCGTCCGCGTAGACGCAGGTCGCAACCACATACTGCCGACCCGTGGCGTCGTGGATGTGTTCGAAAGCGCCGTCCCCCTCCAGCGTCACGTCCACCTCCCTCTCGGCCTCCGGCGCCTCACCTGCACCGTCCTCCGGGATCTTGGCCTCGGCCGATCTCTCCCCGACGGCCTCCGGCTGCGGTATCTTCTCGGAGAAGAAGCGCAGGACGGCTTTGGACGCGTTGCCACTGCACCGTCCTCCGAGCCACACCGGGGATGCGCCATCCACCGTGGCGCCCACGGCGTACAGGCTCAGGACTGCTGAGTCCTCGGCCCGCGCGGCAGGAGCCATCAGCGTTAGCCCGAGCCCCAGAACCGAAATGCCGACCAAGATCCGTTTCCTCATGCCCGTTCCTCTCCGGTGCGCGCACCTTGGCGTACCACGGGGAGGGACACTATCCGAAAGTTAGCATCCACCACAAACGGGCTGGCGAAAACGCAGCCGTCAGTTCTTGGTCTCGCGCACCCGCAGGCCCACCTCGCCCCATTCCTTCATGAGATCCGGCATGGATTCGGGATGCACCGCGGCCGTAAGGTCGATCAGGACGGTGGTGTCAAAGCCGGCCGCCGCGGCATCGCGCGCCGTGGCGTTGACGCAGTAGTCGGCGGCTATTCCACAGACATCGACCTCGGTGACGCCACATTTCACCAGAAAGTCGGCCAAAGGTTCGCCGGTGATCTCGTCGGTTCCCTCGAAACCGGAGTAGGCGGCCTCGTTGCGTCCCTTCAGGAACAGGCCGTCCCACCCCGCGAAGACCAGTCCAGGATGTTGCCGCGCACCGGGCGTACCCGCTACACAGTGCGGGGGCCAGGAATCCTTGAAATCCGGGGAATCGCTGAAGTGCCCGCCCGGATCCACGTGGTGGTCTCGGGTGGCGACCACCACGTCGTAGCCGTGATCCCTCAGCAGCATCCGGTTGATTCTCTCGGCCACCGCCGCGCCACCAGCCACGGCGAGGGTCCCGCCCTCGCAGAAATCACGCTGTACGTCGACGACAATCAGTGCACGGCTCACATTGGGCCACCCTACTCGGTGCGTGCGTTCCTGAGTAGTTCCTGCGCGTGCCTCAGCCCAGCATCGGAATCCCCACTGCCACTCATCATGCGGGCCAGTTCGGCAGCGCGTTCCTTCTCACCGAGGGGGGTGACGTCCGCGGTCGTGACCTGCCCATCGCTGGATTTGGCGATCACGAAATGCTGATCGGCGAACGCTGCCACCTGCGCCAGGTGGGTCACCACTATCACCTGGCCGTCCGCAGCGAGCCGTTTCAGCCTTCTGCCGATCTCCAGACCGACCGCACCGCCGACCCCAGCGTCCACCTCGTCGAAAACGAAGGTGTGTCCCGGGGACTGGCCCGCAAGCACCACCTCGAGCGCCAGTCGGATGCGGGAAAGTTCCCCACCGGAGGCGACCTTTCCCAGCGGACCCGGGGCGGAACCGGGGTTGGCGGTGAACACCAGTTCGATCCGGTCCGCGCCGTGAGGGCCACGCGAGGTTTCCGTGACGGCGAACTCCAGCCTGGCGTGTGGCATCGCCAAGGCCTTCAATTCGGCGGACGCGAGTTCCGCCAACCTGCCAGCGGCTTCCCTGCGGGCCCGAGAGATTCCGGCCGCAGCATCATCAAGCGCCTTATCGAGAACCGAGGCCCGTTCCCGCAGCTCCTCGATCCGGTCGTCGGCCCCATCGAGCTCGGCCAACCGCTCGGTTGCCCGCCCCGCCCATTCGAGCACCTCTGCAACATCGTTGCCGTATTTGCGGGTCAGGGCAGCGAGCTGGCCGCGACGATCGGCGACGGCCTCCTGTCTGAGCGGGTCCGCGACGAGGTCCGCAGCATGGCTGGCGACGTCCTGGGCGAGGTCCGTCAGCAGGTAATTCATCTCGGTGAGACGCCGTGCCAGGTCCGTGGCGCCCGGGTCGCGTTCGGCGAGCGTCTCGAGGGCCTTGCGCGCAGCCCCAACCAGCCCGAGCGCGCTGGGGGCGTCGAGGTCCTCCTCCGATCCACTCAAAGTCACCCGCGCGGTCATCGCCAAGGCCTTGAGATCGTCCGCATCAGCCAGGCGCACCGCCTCCGCGGCCAAGGCCTCGTCCTCCCCCTCCCGGGGGTTCACGGCCTCGATCTCCTCCAGCCCGAACCGCAGCACGTCGATCTCCCGGGCCCGGCTCATCGCCTCAGACTCGAGTTCCGCGAGTTCCTCGGTGATCCGGCGGTGTTCCGCGAAGTCTCGGCGGTAGTCCTCCAGCGCAGCCGGTGCCGCGAAGGCGTCGAGCAGTTCCCGTTGCCGTTCGGGGGTGGAGAGCCGGGTCTGTTCGGACTGGCCGTGGATCGTGGCCAGGTCGGCCAGCAGACCGGCCACGGTGGATACTGGGACCTGCACCCCACCGATCGTGGCGCGGGAACGTCCTTGGGAGGAAATCTGCCGAAGAGTGACGAGTTCCACCTCGTCGTCGAGGTCACCACCGAGGGCCTCGACCGCCTCGGCCGTGTTCTCACCGACCTCCCAACGCCCCTGCACGAGCGCCTTGTCCTGGCCGTTCCTGACCAATGACGCGTCGGCACGGACCCCCAGCAGCAGTCCGAGTCCAGCAACGATCATCGTCTTCCCAGCGCCCGTCTCGCCCGTCAGGGCGGTGAGCCCGGGACCCAGCGGCAGGACGGCCTCCGCCACCACCCCGAGCGAATTCAAACGAAGTTCTGTCAGCATGCTCACCTCCGGGGTGGACGTCGCCAGCCGTCGATCGGCAGCTTGAACTTCCGCACCAGCCTCGTCGTGAACGGCTGTTCGGAGAGCCGGGCCAGCCGCAGCGGATGCCTGCTGGCGCTGATGGCCACCCGCTGCCCGGGCACCACGTCGAAGCTGCGCCTACCGTCACACCAGATGATTCCCTGCGGCACGGGACCGCCCAGCTCAAGGGAGACGTGCGAGTCAGGGGAGAGCACCATGGGCCTGTTGAACAGGGCGTGGGCAGACAGCGGCACCAGCAACATCGCCTGCACCTCGGGCCATACGACAGGTCCGCCACCGGAGAACGCATAGGCGGTGGATCCGGTGGGTGTGGCCACCAGCACCCCGTCGCATCCCCATCGGGAGAGCGGATGGTCGTCGACGTGCACGAGGACGTTCAGGATCTTTTCCCGCATCAGTTTCTCCAGCGAAACCTCGTTGACGGCAAAAGAGGACCACAGCACCTTCCCGGATGCGTTGGCCACCTCGACCTGCAGAACCAGGCGCTGCTCGGTTTCGTAACGCCCGTCGATCACCGCCTGCGGCAGCGATGTGAGGTCCGAGGTCTCCAGCTCCGCCAGGAAACCCACGTGTCCGAGGTTGACCCCCAGCAGCGGGACGTCCAGGGGCTGGGCCCATTCCGCTGCTCGCAGGAGGGTGCCGTCCCCCCCGAAGACGACCGCCAGCTCCGCCGGTTTCCCGTCGATGGGCTCGGGGTTCGCTCCGGGCACGAGTTCTCTCAGGCGCTCCACATCATCTGAGAAACTCAGGAACCTGAAACCGGGCATCTTGCTCATGAAAGCTACTGCTGCCTCCAGAGCTTCGGGGCGTTCCGGGTGCAGCAGCACGGCGACGGTTCGGGTTTCCACGGTCATCAAGGGTAATAAGCGCCGCGAATCGAGCACAATCGGATGAAGAACTCCTGATTGCCGCCGGCTCCGGGCAACCGACTGGGGCCACGCCAGTCACAACCCCACCCGAGGGCGTCGGCAGCCTCAACAACGGCATTCACGGTTTCCTCGCGCAGCCGGGGATCACGGACCACCCCGCCCGCACCGAGGGCCTCCCTTCCCACCTCGAACTGCGGCTTCACCAGCAACAACGCCACCCCGCAGGGACGGAGGACCTTCAGCAGTGATGGCAGCAGGAGCTTCAGGGAGATGAACGAGACGTCCCCGACCACGACGTCGACGGGTTGGTCGTCCAGATCGGTGAGGCTGAGGTCGCGCAGGTTCAGGCCCTCCCGGACCCGGACGCGCGGATCGGAACGGATCGGCTCGGCCAGTTGGTGATGCCCGACGTCGACGGCGTAGACCAGGTCCGAACCGTGCTCCAGCGCCACCTGCGTGAATCCCCCAGTGGACGCCCCGGCATCGAGTACGCGGCCGTGCAGGCGGGTTCCGGAATCCACGACCGCGCCCAGGAGTTTGTGGGCGGCGCGGGAAACCCATTTCTCGGCGTCAGCGGAGATCTCGGTTGCGGCGTTGACGTTCATCGCTGGTTTCCGCGCAACAACCCCGGCCACCCTGACCCGTCCTTCCGCCACCAGCCGGGTGGCCTGGGTTCGGGAACGTGCCAGGCCACGGGCCACGAGGGCCCGGTCCAGCCTCACCGGTTCGTCCCGGACCCGGGTTCTTCCATCTGCCCCGCCCCTGGGTTCAAGGCATCCACGAGCACCCGGTGTGCCTCGTCCAGGCGGGCAAGGGCGTCGTCCACCGGCAGTTCCCCGAGATCGTCGGTTCCGTACAGGGCTTCGTTGATCGCCTGCAGGCGCTGCACATCGCCTGGGGCGGCATCGCGGGGAGTGGGTTTGGTCATCGCAACAGATCCAGTCTCGCCAGCAGTTCGGCACCCTCAGCGTTGAACCTCCAGATGGCGTGCAACACGCACCACAGCAGATCAAGTTGTCCCTCGATATCCTCGGGGACGACATCAGTGACAACTCTGCCGTCTATCATCCACGCCTCCGCCACCCCGCAGCGGAATCCGTTCCCGATGGTCTCTGCCTCACGGGCTGGCGCCAGCAGGGCAGAGATGTCGTAGCCGATGTGGGTGGGGCGGCCAATGGGGTCGGCCTCGGCGAGATCGTACTTGCCATGCGCCCCTGTGAAAACGAAGAGTGAATCCATGCGAACGTTTCCGGCGCCGACGATATCCGTGTCGATACGGTCGCCGACGAAGATCGGGCGCTGCGCCTCGAGGCGCAGCACGGTCTCGTCGAGGAGCGGCCTGAACGGCTTACCCGCCATCGGCGGCCGAAACCCGACGCAATCCGCTATCAGGTCGACCTGCGCGCCACAACCCGGCAGGATTCCACGCTCGGTCGGGCGGGTCTGGTCCGGGTTCGTGGCGAACCACGCCGCTCCCCTCTGGATAGCGATGGCGCCAAGCTCCAGGAGACCCCAGGGAAGCTGCGGATGGTAGCCCTGCACGACGGCCACCGGGTTCTCCTCCAAGGTCGAGACCGGAACGAAACCGCCCTCGGCAAGCTGGGAGGCGAGCGCGTCGGTGCCGACCACCAGCACCTTCGCCCGCACCGGGAGTTCCTCGCGGAGCATGCGCACCGTGGCCTGGGTCGAGTTGACCACATCCAATTCGTCGGCCTGGATCCCGAGCGCCCGCAGGTGCTCGGCCACCGCGGCCGGGGTGCGTGCCGCGTTGTTGGTGACAAAACCCAGCCGGGTTCCAACCTCACGCAGCTTCGCCAAGGCACTCGTCACCCCGTCGATGGCGTTCGGGCCGAGATAAACCACCCCGTCGAGGTCGAACAGGGCGGCATCGTAGCTCGATACGAGAGTTCTCACTCCCGGCCCCCGTCTATCTCCGCGAACACCTCGGCTATTTCTTCCTCGGGGCTGACCAGGTCGATCACCTGGGTCTCTATCGCGTCCTCCATGTCGACCACTTCGGTTCTCTCGTCAACCGTTTCGGGATCCTCCTCGGCAACTGGTTCCGGATCAAAGTCCTCTGGCAGGACAATTCCGTCCAGGGCAGCGAGCCGCTCCGTGACCTCGAGCTGGTTCTCTGGGTCCATCCGGGCCACCGACTCGAACCATTCCCGGGCCGCATCAAGCCGGCCCTCGCGCTCCAACAGGTCCGCGTAGGCGTAACGTAGGCGTGCCTGCCCGAGTTTCGGACCGATTCGGTGGGATATCGCCGCCTTCAACAGCCGCATTGCCTCGCCGCGCTGCCCGAGGTCGCTGCGAATCCCCGCCTCGACGAGAATGCACTCAATGCGGAGCCCCAGTTTTTTGGTGCCGGGATCCAGACTCGCCAGCAACTCGAGTGCCTCGCGATGCCTTCCCAGGGCGCGTTCGCAGTCCGCGAGCACAGGAAGGAGCTCATCCCCCCCGTTCATTCTTCTGATGGCCCGGAATTCCCGTAGGGCGATGTCGTAGTGGCCAGACACGTAGGCCGTCTCGGCGGCGGCCTCCCGAACCACCGGCAGGCGACCGGCGCGCCTCCTAGCGGCCTCAGCGTGCCGGTAGGCCAGCTCCGGCTCGACATCCAGCAACTCCCCGGCGGCTAGGATATGGGCTCCCACCGTGTTGGCCAGGTCCTTCGGGAGACCTTTCAGCTCCGCACGCACGCTGGCGGGCAGCATCGACTCGTCGAAGTTCTCAGGTGTGGAGGGTTCGTTCTGCGCCGGGGCCGTTCCCGGTTTCGGCACACGCCGTTCCTCGCCGGAGTTTTCTCCCCGGGAACCGCGGCGATCACCCCGCCCGTCCCGGGACTCGCGAGGAACCCGCCCCCTACGTTCACCGTCCCTGTCGGGCGGTTTCAAGCCTCCCTGCTTCCGTCCTCCCTTGGAGTTGTTCCTTTCACCTCCGACCAGCTCCCTGCGTCGGGAACCGGCGTCGCGGTCCTGCCCTTCCTGCCATTTGCGATCGTTCCTCCCCCTGCCCCGCCCGGTGTCCCCAGCGCGCCTCCCGGAACTGGTGGTGCCCTGCTGGTCGCCGCGCCGCCGGTCACGGTTCCTGCCCCGGGTACCATCCCTAGGGGATTTTCCTTCAAAACCCATGAACCTGATTCTCCCAAAGCGAACCCGAGAACCCAACTTCATCGTTGCCAGCTAACAAGGTTCCTGCAGTTGAGACTGTTCCAGAGCTGATCGAACCGCTTCATGGGCATCAGCAGGCGGGGGTTGGGGCTCTCGGCATGACGGAGATTCCGCGGGGTTCCATCCCATGCACCATTCGCCGAACAGGATCGGGGCAATACCACCCGGTTCTCCTGCACAGGCCTGAGGTGTCACCGCTCTCGACAGCGAGATCCCAGTTTTGTTTGTTTGGGTGGTGGGTGTGTTTGTGCCCCCCGCATCCCGGGTGGGGGTGTGGGGGGCACAGGGTAGTGTGTTGTCCGGCGGTGTCTTACTCTCCCACACACTCGCGTGTGCAGTACCATCAGCGCTGGGAGGCTTAACTTCCGGGTTCGGGATGGGTCCGGGTGTTTCCCTCTCGCTATGACCACCGAAACAAAACTATGAGAAAGTTTCCGGTTGCTGTTGTGTGTGGTGTGGTGTGTGTTTTGGGATACTTCATAGTGGACGCGAATAGTTGTTGTTGTGTGGCAAGCCCTCGGCCTATTAGTATCGGTCAGCTTCACACATTACTGTGCTTCCACGTCCGACCTATCAACCCTGTGGTCTACAGGGGGCCTTACCACCTTGACGGTGTGGGAGTCCTCATCTTGAAGCGTGCTTCCCGCTTAGATGCTTTCAGCGGTTATCACTTCCCAACGTAGCCAACCAGCCGTGCTCCTGGCGGAACAACTGGCACACCAGAGGTTGGTCCGTCCCGGTCCTCTCGTACTAAGGACAGCCCTTCTCAAGACTCCTACGCGCGCAGCGGATAGGGACCGAACTGTCTCACGACGTTCTAAACCCAGCTCGCGTGCCGCTTTAATGGGCG
>CALLVV010000086.1 GCA_938012815.1 uncultured Propionibacteriaceae bacterium | reverse complement strand
CCGGCGCACAGCCCTCGGGCGACGACGTCGCCGACGCCATGAGCGCCCTGCCCGAGGACCTGAAGCGCCGGCTCGGGCTGTGAGGACTCGGCCGTGCATTCTGTGACGCCTCCCTGGCGCCGTAGTCCGCCCCGTGGCGTTAGGCTCCTGATATGGATTCCTCCAACGGTATCCGGATCCGGCGTCTCCGGCTGACGAACTACCGCAGCGTTGCCCTCTGCGACCTGGCGTTCGGCGACCTCGTGGTGCTCGTGGGCCCCAATGGCTCAGGAAAGTCGAATATTGTTGATGCGCTGCTATTCGTCCGAGAGGCGATTACGGGCGGCCTCGCTGATGCGGTGGAATCGCGGGGAGGCGAGCAGATCGTATTTCAGGGGTCGTCGAGGCCGTCGCACCCGGCCGTCAGCGTGAAGCTTGACGTTGATGGCTTGACGGGCGGACGGAGCTGCGAGTACGAGCTGTCCTTCACGGGCGGCTCCAACAAACTGCACCTGCACTCGGAAGAAACTTGCGCGGTGCGCTCCCGCGATGGAGATATTGTGGCGCGCTTCGACTCAAAGCTGAAGTATGCGGAGGTGGGAGCACTGGCTTTTCCGCTGCCCGCGTCGCATGAGCCCTCCTCCCTTCTCGCGGTGCTGTCGGGGTACGAGCCCTTCTCGGCGGCTCGTAGGGCCCTGACCTCGATCTCGGCGAGCAGCCCCGACGCTGACGCGATGCGTTCCATCAGTATCCACCAGTCTCGAGCCGTCCTGTGGCAGGACGCGGCGAACATCACCTCGGTTCTCGCCCGGCTCCAGTCACTGGACCCTGCTCTCAAGGAGAGGATCGACGAGTATCTCCGGCTGATCGTCCCCGGGATCGCCTCAACGGTGGTGCGACGCGTTGAGGACTGGGAGGTTCTTGAGTTCGAGCAGGAGCCTGTCGAGGGCGATAGGAATCGATCATTCTCCGCCGCGGTCATGAGCGACGGCACGCTCCGGACCCTTGGCGTGCTCGCCGCCCTTTTCCCCTCGGAGATCAATGGCGCTTCCTGGCCCGTCTGCATCGAGGAACCTGAGACGGCCCTGCACCCGGCCGCGGCCGGAGTTCTTCTCGACGCGGTTCACGACGCCTCCGAGCGCCGCCAGGTTTTCGTCATCACCCACAGCCCCGATCTTCTCGACGGGGGCGTGGCGCCCTCGGAGCTCTTCGCGGTGCGGGCCACCGGCAACGGCACGCGTGTCGGTCCTCTGGACGGAGTCGGCCGTGCCGCACTGGGGGAGTCTCGCGTCAGTGCGGGCGACCTCCTGCGAACCGACCGGCTCCGGCCCGCAGACCAGAACGGCGATCTGCCGCGGCAGGGGGCGAGGCCCACCCGGTGACCGCCTCCGTCCGGCTCACGCCGCGGGTTTTCCGCCGGCCTGCGAGGAGGGCTCCTCGCCCGCCGGACGGGACGCGGGGCGGCTTGCACATGGGAGCAAGGCGGCCCGACGGGACGAGAACAGTCTTTCCGCATGTTTCTGCGGTTTCGCAACATCCGTCAAGACGAGGCGATGTGCTCCCATGTGCGTGCAGGGGGGTCTGTGCACATGGGAGCGCATCAGCCCGCCCTGACGATCCGAGCAGAACCGCGGAATCTCAACGAGAATCGGCCCCTGATCCGGCGATGTCCCTCTCTCCCATGTGCAACCACCTCCTGGAGCCCCTCACAGCGGGCCCTCCACGGTGACCGCAGTCCCCGCCCGGCCGCGGACACAGCACGAGACCGCGGCCGCTCCCCACAGTCACCCGCCCGCACGTCCCGGGAACCGGGCGTCGAGGCCGGTCGGACAGCGGACCGTCCGGTCCACCGGCCGGTCACGGCGCGCTGATCAGGCGCGTCGACGCGCTCACCTCGGCGCCCAGTCCGGAGCACGCGCCGACGAGCGCGTCGGCGGCGGCCGTCAGTTGCTCGTCGCCGACCGGGGCCAGCGCGTCAAGAATGAAGAGTGCCGCGCGCGTCTGCTCGGACAGGCCGGTGCGCCGACCCTGCCGCCAGTTCCACCGCCGGCAGGTCACCCCCGCCCCGTCGCACCAGACGACCTCGCCGGGCTCCGGGTGCTCGATCACCGGTTCACCGTTGGCGGTGGTGTCGAACGGCTCGTCCCCGGTCGCGCGGACCAGGCGGGCAGGGCCCCTGTAGCGGTGGAGATCCTCCCCGCCCAGGGGGATCTGGTGCAGCACCGAGATCGCGTTGTAGATGTCGGTGAGCGCGTTGACCCGCGGCAGTCCCTTCTCCGCGCGCCGGGTGAGGGCCTCGAGACTGTTGCGGGTGCGCTGCGGCTTCGCGCCGAAGGCCCGGTACGCCTCCCGCCACGCCGCGATGTGCGCCAGCTCGGCAACCGGCGACTCGGCGAGCAGGGCCCGGGCATGAGCCTCTGCCGCCGCGATGAGCTCGTCGGCTCTGCTGCCGGCCTCAGGGCCCGTCGCGGGGGCGAGGCCGTCGATCACGACCAGCATGGTGCGGTAGTCCGGTCGCAGCTCGAGCACCGCGGGATCCACGGTGCAGGCGGACAGGAACTCGGCGGGACTCGTGGTGCTGGGCATGGCGGACCTCTCTTGTCTCCGGGCGACGGCGGTCATGACCGTTTGCGCTTGGTGGCGCACGAAGCCTAGCCGGAGGGCCCTGCGCGCAGCAGTCGACTCGGCACGCGCACCGGCGCCCGGCGGTCACAGCCAGCCGTTGGTCTCGGCGGTGCGCGCCGCCTCGGTGCGGTTGCGGGCGTGCGTCTTGGCAATCGCGCTGGACAGGTAGTTGCGCACCGTCCCGGCGCCCAGATGAAGGGCCTCGGCGATGTCGTGGGCGTCCGCACCGCGCGCGGCCAGGCGCAGCACCTCCTTCTCCCGGTCCGTCAACGGGTTCGGGCCCACGATCACCGACTCCTGGGCGAGAGTCGGGTCGATGACGCGCAACCCCGCCGCGATCTTCCGGATCGCCTCCGCCAGCCCCTTCTCCCTGAGCCAGGCCAGGTCCGTGACGGTGGCCCGCGACCCCGGCAGCACCGCGAGATCGGCCCGGACGACCTGATCGGGTGATGCGGTGACGACCACCTGGACGCCCGGTTCCGCGGCGAGCGCATCCACATCGGTGGCGTTCGAGGTGCGGGGGAAGTGGACGACGGCGACGTGAAGCACCCCGGTGCCGGGACGCAGCGCCCGCGACCCGATGGTCAGGGCGTCCTCCCCGTCCAGCCACACGTCCGCCAGCCAGGGCAGCACACCGTAGTTCCTGAGACCGGTGCGCCGGGTCAGTTCGTCCAGCCCCGGGTCGAGCACCGCCTGGTCGCCGCGGAACTTGTTGATCAGGTATCCCACCAGCCTTTCCCGATCCTGTTCGGAGACGATGCCGTGGGTACCGAAGATCGCCGCCAGGGCACCCCCGCGGTCGATGTCGGCGGCCAGTACCACGGGCAGCCCGAAACGTTCCGCCAGGCCGAAGTTGACGTAGTCGCCCCGCCGCAGGTTGATCTCGGCGGGTGACCCGGCGCCCTCGCACAGCACCAGGTCGTGGCAGGCTGCGAGTTCCTCGTAAGCGTCGAAGGCGGCCTCGGCCAGGTGTTTGCGTCCGCTGGCGTACTCCCCCGCCCCGAGCTCCCCCGCGGGGCGGCCACGGAGCACGACGAAACTGCGCCGGTCGCTGCCCGGTTTCAGCAGCACGGGGTTCAGCAGACTGCTCGGCTCCACCCCGGCAGCCTGCGCCTGCAGGTACTGGGCGCGGCCGATCTCGGTGCCGTCCGAGCAGACCATCGAGTTGTTGGACATGTTCTGCGACTTGAACGGGGCCACCTTGATCCCGCGGCGCCGGAACGCACGCGCCAGGCCCGTCACGATCAACGACTTGCCCGCATCCGATGTGGTTCCCGCAATCAACAGTCCGGTCATTTCCTCCCGCCTCCGAACACGATCAGCGCCCCGGCCAGCAGCCCCGTGGCGGCGGCGGTGACGGCGGTCACCAGTGTCGCGGCGCGACGCACCTGCGGTCCCGTGGGGCGGGGGCCGTCACCGAGGGTGGGGCGGGACTCCACCCGGTCGCCGTAGCGGTTCTCCCCGCCCAGCCGCACCCCGAGGGCACCGGCCCACGCGGACTCGCACCAGCCGCCGTTCGGGCTGGGATGTCTGGCACCGTCGCGCCGCATGATGCGCCAGGCCCGGGGGGCGTCTCCCCCAACCAGTGGGGCGCACACGCACGCCAGGGCCCCAGTGAGCCGCGCCGGCACCCAGGCCGCTGCGTCGTCGGTGCGTGCCGACGCCGTCCCGAAACGCCCGTAGCGCTGGTTGCGGTGGCCAACCATGGCGTCGAGGGTATTGAGAGCGCGGTGGGTCAGGATTCCGGGCACCCCCGCGAGAGCCCCCCAGAAAATCGTGCACACCCCGGCGTCGTTGGTGTTCTCCGCCATCGACTCGACGGTGGCCCGTCCCAGGCCCTCGGCGTCGAGGGAACGCGGGTCGCGGCCGCAGAGGTTCGGCAGCTGTTCCCGGGCCGCGTCGAGGTCGCCGCCATCGAGCCGGTCGGCCATGATCCTCCCTTCGTCGGCGAGTCGCCTGGCACCGAGCGCCGCCCAGGTCGCGACGGCGGTGGCCGCGACCCGCACCCAGCCGTGCCGGGCGGAAACCCGTTCCACCAGCATCCCGCCCACCAGCACGGGGGCGACGGCGAGCGCGGTGAACACCGCTCCTGCGGCCCGGTTGTCGGCGTGGGTGGTTTTCTCGACCCGGGCGGCCCAGGAACCGAACCAGGCGACGGGATGGTGCTTCTGCGGGTCTGCGAGCACCTGGTCCGCCACCATCCCGATGGCGAGCCCCAGGCCGCGGTGTCTCAGTGTCATGCCACTCCGATCAGGTTCACGGTGAGCGCGATCCCCAGCCAGACGGCCAGCTGGGTCAGTTCGATCAGGGAACCGTAGCAGTCGCCGTTCAGGCGTCCCAGGCGCCGCAGGAGGTGTCGCTGCCAGCAGGCCGCGAACAGCCAGGCGGCCGCGACCACACCCGACCAGCAGGCCGCCGCCGGCCAACCCAGCAACCACCAGGTGAGCGCGCCCCCCGCCGCCAGCACCGCCCCCCGGCTGGCCCACATCCCGGCCGCCCCGACCTTGCCCGCCACCAGCGAGGACAAGGTGCCCGGGGCCGGTTCCTCACCCCGGCCCGGCAGCGTGGCGGCCAGCGGAACCACCCGTCCCGCAGCCATGCCGAGGGCCATCAGCTCCGGCCAGGTGCCGGGAGGTGCGACGCCGAGGGAGGCCACTTCCAGCAGCAGCACAACCAGCAGCGAGGCCACCCCCATCGGGCCGATGTCGGACTGCTTCATGATCGCCCGCGCCTGCTCCGCGGGTTTCCGGGAACCCAGCGCGTCCGCGACGTCCGCGGTGCCGTCCAAGTGCATGGCGCCGGTGGCGTAGGCCACCGCCCCGACGGCCATCAAGGCCCCGAGGAACCGCGACCCGGACGCGGCGGCGGCCCCCCAGCCCAGCAGACCCGCGGCTGCCCCGAGCACCGCCCCCAGCCAGGGAAAGGCCAGGAGCCCGTCGGGGAAGTCGCGGTCGGCCCAGTCGTGTTTGCGCACCGGCAGCCAGGTGTACATGGCGACTGCGCTGTGGAAGGCGCGCAGTGGGCGCATCAGGCCCCCTTGACCGGCACGGGAATGCCGGCCACGCACAGCCAGACCCGGTCGGCAACCGCCGCGACCTGCATGTTGAGGCGCCCCAGCTGGTCGGTGAACAACCTGCCGGAGCTGGTGGCCGGAACCACGCCGAGCCCCACCTCGTTGCTGACGAGCACCACCGGCCTGCGGGTGGCGCGCAGCGCGGCCAAGAACTCCTCCAGCCGGTTCTCCAGGCGCCCCAAGGCCTCCGGGTCCCGGTCCCAGCAGCCGTCGTCGAGCAACCTCGTCAGCCACACCCCCAGGCAGTCGACCAGCATGGGGGTGGTGTCCTCGCGGCGAAGCTCGGCGGCCAGGTCGATGGTCTCGACCGTCTCCCAATGGGAGGGGCGGCGGGCCCGGTGGATCCTGAGCCGCTCCACCCAATCAGGATCGTCGGGGCGCACCTCGGAAGTGGCGACGTAGGAAACCCCGGGTTCATCGGCGAGCAATGACTCCGCGAAGGTCGATTTCCCAGAACGGGTCCCGCCCAGGATCAGCGCGGAGCCCTTCACGCCTTCGACACTCCCTGGCCGCTGAAGGTGCCCATCTCGTTCATGATGAGAGCGGCGGCCCGGACCAGCGGCAGCGCCAGGGCACCGCCGGAGCCCTCGCCGAGCCGCAGGCCGAGGTCGACCAGCCCGCGCAGCCCGAGGGCCTCGTGGGCGGCGGTGATGGCGGGTTCCACACCGGCGTGCCCGGCGATCAGGTAGCCGACGACGTCCGGGCAGATGGCGCGGGCGACGAGGGCCGCGGAGCAGGAAACCACCCCGTCGAGAACCACGGGAACGCGCCTGGCCGCGGCGGCCAGCATGAGCCCGGTCATGGCAGCGTGTTCGAAACCACCGACGGCGGCCAACGCACCGACCGCGTCCCCCTCGGTGACCAACCCCGCGACCCCGCCGACCTCGAGCCCTTTCTCAATCACCGCCACCTTGTGGGCGAGCATCTCGTCATCGGCCCCGGCACCCCTGCCCGTGACCTCGGCCACGGACCTTCCGGTGAACGCGGCCGTCAAGGCCGCGGCGGGCGTGGTGTTGGCGAGCCCGACCTCACCGGGCACCAGCGCGTCGGCCCCGGCGTCGATGGCGGCGTTGGCGGCCTCGATACCGACGTCGATCGCCTCCAGGGCCTGCTCCACGGTCATTGCAGGCCCCTGGGTGAAGTCGGCGGTGCCGGCCGCGATGCGGCAGTCCACGGTGCCCTCCGCGTGCTGCAGCAAACCGACGTCGAACACCTCGGTTCCGGCCCCGAAGGCCCGGGAGATCACGCTCACCCCGGCGAACCCGGTGGCGATCCCGGCGGCCATCTGGACGCTGACCTCCTGGGGCCAAGGCGTGACCCCCTGCGCGTAGACCCCGTGGTCGGCGGCGAAAACGATCACCTTCGGACGTGAGGGCACCGGTGGGGGGCACTGGGCGGCGATTCCGCAGAGCCGCACCCCGATGGCCTCGAGTTCCCCGAGGGAACCGGGGGGTTTGGTCAGGTCGTCCTGCCGGGCGCGGCCCGCCTGGAGCCAGGCGTCCTCGACAGGGGCGATGCGGGAGGCGAGGCCGGACAGCTCGGTTGGGGTGAGGGCCATGTGGTCACGTCCTTAGCTCGGTTGTCGATGTTGCCGGCCAGTCCGGGTCGTACGGACCGGCCGGGCGCACCGCCGAGGCTAGCACCCCCGTTCAGAACAGCTTGATGGGGCTGATGATGTCGGCCAGGATCAGCACCACGCCACCGATCAGCAGGAATCCGCCGACCAGGTAGGCCACCGGCAGCATCTTCGCGGTGTCCACAGGTCCCGGATCGCCCCGGCCGCGCAGCCGCGCCATGCCACGCCGCAGGGCCTCGTAGAGCGCACCAGCGATGTGGCCACCATCGAGGGGAAGCAGCGGAACCAGGTTGAGCAACGCCACGAACAGGTTGACGCTGCCGAGCAATGACAACCAGGAGGCCGCGCGGTCCTGGATCGGTACCGTGTCCGCCACCGCGATCTCCCCCGCCACTCGGCTGGCACCCACCACGGAGATCGGGCTGTTGATGTCGCGTTCCGCACCGGTGGCGAGCCCGACTCCGACGTTCCAGACCCGTACCGGGAAGGAAGCCAGGGCCACCAGGGACATTCGTGTGATGTTCCACATCTGTCCCGCCGTTTCGATCACGCCGCCCCGAACCAGTTCCCGGCTGGGCGAGACACCGAGGAAACCGGCTTCCACCTTGGATGCCGGGTCGAGTCTGTCGGGCACCGACTGGATGATGGTGTTCACGGTGGGAAGTTCCATGGTCCTCCCGCCGCGTTCGACCGTGATCGTGGCGGCGCCGTCGCGGTTCGCGCGGATCAGGTCGGTCAGTTCGTCCCAGCTGCTGACCCGGTGGCCGTTGAAGGCCACTACCTTGTCCCCCACCATGACGCCCGCCTGTTTCGCGGGAGTCTGGGGATCGCCGTCCTGGCAGGTGGCGGGGGTGCGCCCGGCGGGGATGACGCAGTCATTGACCACCGTCACGTTCAGCGTCGACTGCCAGGTGCCCTGGAAGAGGTTGATTCCCAGGAAGATCAGGAAGGCCAGCAGGAGGTTCATGGCGGGCCCACCGAGCATGACTATGACCTTCTGCCACACCGGTTTCTGGTGAAACAGCCGCCCGTCGTCGGCGGGGGTGATCTCCTCGTACTCGTAGCTGCGGGCCCGGTCGGCCAGCCTGGTGAGCCAGCCCTTGGGCTTGTCAGACTGCTTCTCGGGCGGGTACATCCCGACCAACCGGACGTAGCCGCCGAGCGGGAACATCTTGAACCCGTACTCGGTCTCGCCCCGTTTCCGGGACCAGATGGTCCGGCCGAATCCGACGAAGTACTGGGTCACCTTGACCCCGAAGATCTTGGCCGGTACGAGGTGTCCGATCTCGTGCAGGGCGATGGAGGCCATGATCAGGGCGAAGAACAGCAGCGCCAGGCCGATCAGTACGAGGGTGTTCAAGAAAGTTCCTCCACGAGTTCACGGGCACGTTCGCGGGCCGCGGCGTCCGCGGCCAGCACCGCTTCCAGGGTCAGTTCGGCATCCGGGATGTGCCCGGTCTCGAGGTGTTCGGCCAGGCACCGGGAGATCAGGTCCGTTATCCCCAAGAACCCGATCCTGTGGTCACAGAAGGCGTCCACCAGCACCTCGTTGGCCGCGTTGTAGACGGCCGGGGCCGTACCAGCGGCCTTCCCTGCACGGCGGGCCAGCTCAACGGCCGGGAAGGTCGCGTCGTCCAGGGGCTCGAAGATCCAGGTCGCGGGTCTCGTCCAGTCGCAGGCAGCCGCGGACCCTGGAAGCCTGTCCGGCCAGGTCAGCGCCAACCCGATGGGCAATCGCATGTCCGGTGGTGAGGCCTGCGCCAGGGTCGATCCGTCGGTGAACTCCACCATGGAGTGGACGACCGACTGGGGATGCACCGTCACGACAATGTCGTCGAGGCCGACGCCGTAGAGCAGGGCTGCCTCGATAAGTTCGAGTCCCTTGTTGACGAGGGTGGATGAGTTGATGGTGATGACCCGGCCCATTTTCCAGGTGGGATGGGCCATGGCCTCCTCGGGCGTCACGTCCGCGAGTCCCTCACGGGTGCGGCCCCGGAACGGCCCCCCGGATGCGGTCAGGATGAGCCGGGCCACCTCGTGGCGGCGTCCCCCGCGCAGGGCCTGGGCGAAGGCGGAATGTTCAGAGTCGACGGCCACCAGTTGTCCCGGCGCCGCCAGGTCGGTGACCAGTCTCCCACCGATCACGAGGGATTCCTTGTTCGCCAGGGCCAGTGTGCGGCCTGCTCCCAGCGCCGCGAGGGTGGGTTCCAGTCCCGCCGCCCCCGTGATGGCATTCACCACCACGTCGCACTCCAGGGCGGCCAGTTCAGCCACTGCCCCGGGACCGGTCAGCAGTTGGGGTGTCTCGACCCCACGCGCCACGAGCTCGCGTTCCAGGTCCACCGCCCTCTCCGCCCGGGCCAGGGCTACCCGCGAGGGCCGGAATCGCGCCACCTGCCCGGCCAGCAGGTCGATGTTGCCGCCCGAGGCCGCCAGCGCCACCACATCGAACCGGTCACTCCGGGAACCGATCACGTCGAGTGTCTGGGTGCCTATGGATCCGGTGGAGCCGAGCAGGACGATTCTTCGCACCAAGACAGTGTGTCACGATGCCCCAACCGTGTCCCGGAACGATGTCGCCGGGCCGTCACCCGTGGGGTG
>CALLVV010000085.1 GCA_938012815.1 uncultured Propionibacteriaceae bacterium | reverse complement strand
GCTCGCGCAGGAGTTCGTCGACGCGGTCGGCGGGAAGGCGTTCCCCAAGTACGGTTGGACCGACGTGTCCCGTTTCTCCGCGCTTGGGATTCCCGCGGTCAACTACGGTCCCGGGGATTCGTCGCTGGCCCACCGCGACGACGAACGCTGCCCCGCCGAACACCTGAGAACCTGCGCTGACGGCCTCCGCCGCTGGCTCGCCTGAAGGAGGAACCGATGACCGAACGCCGCCAGGGAGCCGTGGTGCTTCGCGGCCAGGCCCGCGAGGAGGTGCCGACCGCCGACGAGGCGCTGCTCGGCTCCGACGGGGACGAATGGGCCAGCAAGGATCCGTGGCGGGTGCTTCGCATCCAGGCCGAGTTCGTGGAGGGATTCGACACCCTTCACGGGCTGCCCGCCGCCGTCAGCATCTTCGGTTCCGCGAGAACCTCCCCGGACGATCCAATGTACCGGGCAGCGGAACGGATCGCCCGGGGTCTCGCGGAGCACGGGTTCGCCGTCATCACGGGCGGCGGACCCGGCATTATGGAGGCCGGTAACAAGGGAGTCAGCGAGGCGGGCGGCGTGTCCGTGGGGCTCGGCATCGAACTTCCTCACGAGCAGGGGCTCAACCCGTACGTTGGGCTCGGCATCAACTTCCGTTATTTCTTCGCCCGCAAGACGATGTTTCTCAAGTACTCGCGCGGATTCATCGCGATGCCCGGCGGTTTCGGCACCCTGGACGAGCTGTTCGAATCACTGACCCTGATCCAGACGGGCAAGGTGACCCACTTCCCGGTGGTGCTGTTCGGCAGCCATTTCTGGGGACCCTTGCTCGACTGGCTCAAGCGGGGAATCGAGGCCGATGGTTTCATCAGCCCAGGTGATCTCGATCTGATCACACTGACAGATGATGTCGACGAAGCGGTTGCCGCTATGGGCTCTCCCGCTCAGGTCTGAATCGGTAGGCTTGGGGCATGATCTGGGTTTTCGGGGTCGTTTTCATGGTGGTGCTCGCCCTGGCCGCCTGGGCGGGGGCGGGACGACTCGGTGAGATGCCGGAACCGGTGGATGACCGGCCCAAGGCATTCGTTCCTGATCTGCCTTTCGGGGCCGATTTCATGGAGCGGCTACGCCTGCCGGTCGTCTCCGTCGGATACGAGAAGGGGCAGGTGGACGGCTTCCTGGAGGAGACTCTGCATCGACCGCTGCAGGAAACTCCCAGGTTCGACGTGGTCGTCGGAGGCTACGACATGCAGGCAGTCGATGTGGTGATCACCAAGATCGCTGAGGACCTCGGGCTGAGTTCAGGCTCGCCTGCCCCCGGGACCACCGCTGGCGCCGGGGTGTCGCCGCCGGTCGCTTCGGAACCGGCTGATGCTTCAGGAACTCAGCAGATGCGGAATAATGGAGGGGTTAACTTGGACTCCAAGGATTGAGGTTTGGCACATGGCAGCGATGAAACCCCGCACGGGAGACGGACCCATGGAGGTCGCGAAGGAGGGACGCGGCATCGTGATGCGTGTTCCCGTTGATGGCGGTGGGCGACTGGTGGTCGAGATGAATGCAACGGAAGCAACCGACCTGCTCAACGCCTTGAAAGACGTTGTCGGCTGAGCAGCTGAATTCACGCTGATGGAGTCGCCCGGGAGTTGACCTCCCGGGCGACCTTCGTCGTCAGCGGGATCCGTGGAAGGCGATGGCTTTCTCGTATACCGCGATGGTCTCCTTCGCGATCTGTTCCCACGAGAACTCGTCGATGCAGCGTTGTCTCCCCGCCTTTCCGAACTGTTTGGCGAGCGCAGGATCACTGGTGATGCGATTCACCTTGGTCGCAAAGTCAGCTTCAAAGGCGGAGACGAACTCAGGGTCGGATGCCCGGGCGGGATCGTAGGGGACGAGCAGACCCGTAGCGCCATCGACGACCACCTCCGGGATTCCCCCCACCGCAGATGCCACCACCGCGGTCTCGCAGGCCATGGCCTCCAGGTTCACGATGCCAAGGGGCTCGTAGACACTCGGGCAGGCGAAAACCGTCGCGTGGGTCATGATCTGCCTCACCGAGGCCCGGGGAAGCATCTCTGGCACCCAGATCACGGGTGCGCTGCGCCTGGCCTGGAGCTCCGCGAACGCGCCGTCGAACTCGGCTGCGATCTCCGGAGTGTCGGGGGCGCCCGCCAGCAGCACCACCTGGGTTTCGGGATTGAACTGCTGGGCCGCCCGAACCAAGTGGGTCAGCCCTTTCTGACGGGTGATGCGACCCACGAAAACCACGGTCGGGCGATCCAGGTCGACACCCAGGTTCTGCACCACGTCGGTGCCGTTGTCCGGTTTGAACTCATCGGGGTCGATTCCGTTCTTGACCACGAACACCCTTTCGGGGTCCAGGTTCGGGTAGGAGGCGAGAACGTCCTTGCGCATCCCCGCGGAGACGGAAATGACGGCGTCGGCGGCCTCGAAGGCGGTTTTCTCCGCCCACGAGGACACCCGGTATCCGCCTCCCAGCTGTTCTGCTTTCCAGGGGCGGTGTGGTTCGAGGGAGTGCGAGGTCACCACATGGGCGCGATCCAGCATCAATCCTGCAAGGTGACCGCCCATGTTCGCGTACCAGGTGTGGGAGTGCAGCACGTCGGTGTTGTCGGCGATCGCGGCCGCCATGGACAGGTCGGCCCCCAACACCCGCAGGGCCGCGTTCGCCCCGGCCGGCCAGGATTCGGGATGCGCAACAGCGCCATCACGGGGCTCTCCCATGCAGTGAACATCGACGTCGATGAACTTTCTGAGCTGCGGGACGAGCTGGGCGACATGGACCCCAGCACCGCCGTAGATCGATGGTGGATACTCACGAGTCAGCAGCGACAGTTTCATGCTTTGCAATGATATCTTTCTGAATCTGTTGTGAGGGACCCGGCGAAGCGCTAGGTTTCAGACATGGTGGCACGCCCGAAGATCCTGTCAATCGTCCTCGCCGGCGGCGAGGGGAAGAGGTTGATGCCGCTGACCTCCGATCGCGCCAAACCAGCGGTGCCGTTCGGAGGCAGCTATCGGCTGATCGACTTCGTCCTGTCCAATCTCGCGAACTCTGGGTTGACCCAGGTCGCGGTTCTCACTCAGTACAAATCCCACTCCTTGGACCGACACATCTCCATGACGTGGCGGTTCTCGACCCTGATGGGCGCCTATGTGACGCCCGTCCCCGCCCAGCAGCGTCTGGGGCCCCGCTGGTACCAAGGGTCCGCCGACGCCATCTACCAGTCGCTCAACCTGATCCGTGACGCCAATCCCGACTATGTCGTCGTGTTCGGCGCGGACAACATCTACCGGATGGACATCGAGCAGATGGTGGATGCCCACATCGATTCCGGACTTGGCTGCACGGTCGCGGGTATCCGTGTGCCCCGCAGCGAGGCCAGCGCGTTCGGCATCATCGATGCGGCGGCTGACAAGCGCATCAAGAGTTTCCTGGAGAAACCCGCCGACCCGCCGGGCCTGCCGGATTCGCCGGACGAGTCGTTCGCCTCGATGGGCAACTACATCTTCTCCCGTCACGCGTTGGTGGAGGCGCTCAGGGCCGATGCGGAGAACCCGACGGCCAAGCATGACATGGGTGGCGACATCGTTCCGTGGTTCACGGCCCAGGGACAGTCGCAGGTCTACGACTTCAAGGACAACGTGGTTCCCGGGGCCACGGACAAGGACCTCAACTACTGGCGGGACGTGGGCACGATCGATGCATACCACGAGGCCCACATGGACCTGGTGTCCGTGGAGCCGGAGTTCAATCTCTACAACAGTGATTGGCCTTTGCTGACGAATCAGTCCCAGGCGCCCGGGGCGAAGTTCGTCATTCGCGGAAAGGCAGAGGATTCCATCGTCAACCCCGGATGCATCATCTCCGGTGGCGAGGTGGATCGCACGGTGCTCGGCCCGAACGTGCGTATCGACAAGTGGTCGCAGGTCTCGGACTCCGTGTTGATGGACGGTGCGAGTGTCGGCCGTGACGCAGTGGTGCGCCGCGCGATCCTTGACAAACACGTGATCGTCACCGACGGGGCGCAGATCGGTGTTGATCATGAACACGACCGGGAACGTGGTTTCCACGTCTCGTCCAACGGCGTGGTTGTGGTCGGCAAGGACACCGTCGTCCCGCGGGATTGAGAGGAAACACCGATGGATGGCCGCCCGGGTGGACATGAGATCCCACCCGGGCGGCCATCGCTCGTCTGGTGGCGGCCCTCAGTCCTTGACCGCTACCAGCAGGCCGTTGCCCACCGTGAGTAGAGTGGTGGTGTAGCTATCGGCGGCCCTCACCGCGTCGAGGGCCTCGCGGATGATGATGGTTTCGTCGCCCTCCCGGCCGGGATCGGCGACGGTGTTGTACCAGAGCACGTCATGGATGATCAGGAGACCACCCGAGCGCAGCAGGCGCAGGGCGGCGGCCACGTATTCGACATACTCCAATTTGTCACCGTTGATGAAGACGATGTCATAGGCGCCGTCCCGCAGCTTCGGGAGGATTTCCAGGGGGGCGCCCGCGATCAGCCGGCAGCGGGAGGGTGGATATCCCGCGGCGTTCAGGAAGGATCGGGCAGGCATCTGATTGTCTGCCTCGGAGTCTATACTCGTCAGCACACCATCGAAGGTCATTCCGGCGAGCAGGGGTAGGGCGGAGGTGCCCAGTGCGGTGCCGATCTCGACCACGGTCCGCGCATTCACTGCCTTGGCCAGGACGGTGAGGGTGGAGGCCACCCCCGGGCTGACCGGCGTGAGTCCGGCCTGAACCGCCTCCATCCGGGCCTGCTGAAGGCCATCGGCGATGGGGGAGTGGGCCTCGGCGAAGCTCCAGCTCTCCGCCGTCGGCGCCGGGATGGGAGAATCAGCTATGTGAGTCACACGGCAACTCTACCCAGTTCGATGCTCTTATCCATGGAAGCTCTATCCTGAACCGCATGAGTCATGTGGCCGACGCCGACAACCCGGGCGACGTGCAGAAGCTGGCCGTCGCTGCAGGTCGGCGTGTGGGGGGTGCTGATGCCGCCGCATCATCTGGAGTCGGTTTGGCGTCGTCGGCAATGACCGGGCAGGAAAACATACACGACGAGGAATCGCTCGTCATTTTCGAGGAGGCCTGAACAATGCCTGCAAGTCCGGAACAGCCCATTTTCGGGCGACTGCTGACCGCCATGATCACCCCGTTCGGACCGGATGGGAAAGTGAATCTCGTCGAGGCGGCCCGACTGGCCCGGTATCTGGTGGACGAACAGGGACACGACGGCTTGGTGATCAACGGGACCACCGGGGAGTCCCCCACGACAAGCGACGAGGAGAAACGGGATCTGCTCAATGCGGTGGTTGAAACGGTCGGGGGCCGTGCCTCGGTGGTGGCCGGTGTCGGCACCTTTGACACGCGCCACACCATCGAACTCTCAGAACAGGCGGCAGAAGCCGGTGTTGATGGGCTGCTGGTGGTGACCCCATATTATTCGAGGCCTCCAGTGGACGCACTCGAAGCGCATTTCCTCGCTGTCGCCGATGCCACAGAACTTCCCCTGATGCTCTACGACATCCCGCACCGCTCGGGGATCCCGATCCCGGAGGCGTCACTGGTGCGTCTGGCGGACCATCCCAGGATCGCGGCGGTCAAGGACGCAAAATCGGACATATGTTCCTCCTCGATCGTCATCGCCAACACCACGCTGACCTACTACGCGGGTGACGATGCCTACCTGCTGCCGTTGCTGGCCGTGGGCGGTGCCGGGGTGGTCGGGACATCCACGCACTTCTCGGGTCTCCAGGTTCGTGCGCTCCTCGAAGCTTTCTTCGTAGGAGACCTCGAACAAGCGAGGCAGCTCAACGCCCGGCTGCTGCCGGTTTTCCGGGGAGTATTCGCCACCCAGGGAGCGATGATGGTCAAGGCAGCCCTGAACTGCCGTGGTTTTGATGTCGGGATGTGCCGTCCTCCCATGGGAGCGGTTTCCCCGGAGGTCCTGGAGCGTTTCCTGGGGATTCTGGACACTCAACTCTGAGCGTTTTCCCGGAAAACTCGCAGGGATCTGAGGGCCTCGCCCGGTGGTGAAAACCTGGTGGGAACAAAGTATCGCCGCCGTGCGTTGAGGGTTGTGTGAGGGGCGCGGGACGCTTCACACAGGTTCCTCACAGGATGAGGTGCCAGATTGTTTCCCATGGAGAGGCGAGGTGTGTTCCGCAACAAGGCGAGACCGAACGAGCCGGACTGGGTTGCGCCCACCTGGGCGGAACTTGTCCGGGATCATTCGGCCTTGGTTTACCGCTTGGCCTACCGGCTCACTGGCAACCGTCATGATGCCGAGGACCTCACCCAGGACGTGTTCGTCCGGGTGTTCAAGTCGATCCACAACTTCCAACCCGGCACCCTCGAGGGCTGGCTGCACCGCATCACCACCAACCTGTTCCTGGACTCAGCGCGACGCAGGCAGCGGATCCGTATGGACGCCCTGAGCTCGGCACCGGAACACGTCTGGGGACAGGACCGCAGCCCCGAGGAGCTCCACACGGACGGGGCCTTGGACGCCGACGTGGCGAATGCCCTGGCGGCCCTGAAACCCGAGCAGCGCGTCGCCGTTGTGCTCTGCGACATCGAGGGAATGAGCTACGAGGAGATCTCGGAGGTGCTGGGAATCAAGCTCGGCACCGTGCGCAGCCGAATCGCCCGCGGACGCGCCCAGCTGCGTGACGCACTCGCCCATCGCGCACCGAACGAGGACCATGCCCGATATCTCGGGGTGTCATAGGAGGTGCGGGGAAACGACTGCCGCCGCTACAAGGACGACCTTTCCGGATTCGTCGATCGGACCCTGCCCGAACGCCGCGTAAACCAGGTCAGTGAGCACTTGGTGCGGTGCCCGGAATGCTCCGCCGCCGTCGACGAGCTACGGCGGGTGCGTTCCAGACTGAACTCCTGCCGGGCCGCCGCCATCCTGCCCGAAACCTTGGCCGAAAGGCTCCAGGGCATTGCGGGAAGCGAGCGTGACCAGCCGCTGTACCTGGCCGGGGACGGGCCGCGCCGTCACAGTCGCGGTGGACGCCTGATCCGCGGAGGCATGGCAGCCACCGTGGCGCTGGCGACGTTGATGATGCTGTCCTTGGCACTTGCGAAGGGGCCCGCGGTTGTGGGTGATCCGGTCAGGGCGGCGCGGGAACAGTACTCGTTGGCGCTGACCACCATCAGCGTCGGACAGGGAGTCGGTGCCGTGCAGTGGGCGCGTGAACGGGGTGCCCGGCCCGGTGCAGCAACGCAGCTCAGGCCCCGCGCCTTCGATCTTGGCCAGGCCGTCCCGATCGATGAGAACAACGCGATGGTCCGGCTCGGCAACAACGGCCAGAGCATCACCTACTCCGGGCGGCAGCGGGTCTGGCTGATGGACGGCGACGGTGTCCACCGGCCGAACGATGTGGAGGTTGACGTCATCGCGGGGGAAGGAGCGAGTCTGGCGGTTCTGGACGGGTCGGGGGAGCGCTTCCTGTCCTGGTTCGTTCCTACGATGGGTTGCTGTTCATCTCTTGCGGGAACCGGTTGGCAGTTCTACACCTACCAGAGTTCGGATACGGTGGCCGGCCGTAGTGCATCCGTGGTCGAGGCCCGCGACGATGGGCATCTCGTGGCGCGCTGGTGGCTGGACGAGGACACGGGGGTTCTGTTGTGGGTCGAACGCTACGACACGACGGGGCATCCGACTCTGGTCTTCGGATTCGTCAGCATCAGCATCGGAACGGCGCAGCTGACAACGGATTCCACTCAGCCCTACCCAATGGAATCCGTCTCCAGCGCCAGCACCTCCGGGTGGTGCGTGGGTCTGCCGGAGTGTCCGCTGGAACTGGGAGGTCTTCCCCTCGTGGCCCACGCCAGTTCTGGTGAAGGGGAGAAGGCCTACCAGCGGCTGGTCTATTCCGACGGTGTTCGTACCCTGAGCGTCTCATGGACCCCGGGCGTGCTGGCAGGCGGTTCCCGGGTCTCCGACGACTCCCCCGGACTTCCCCAGGTGTCTGCTTGGCAGGTTGGCGACGGCGTGGTTTCCGTGGCGACCAACGGTCCGCGGACCCTGATGGCAGAGGCGTGCAAGGCACTGCCGAAGCTGCAGGAGAACAAATTCGGTCTGCTGGAACGCATGGGAAGCGGCCTGGGGCGGCTGATCGGGATTGGTTGAACGGCCAGTCACGGGTAGCCTGAACGCGTGTTCAACATCGACGCCCACGAGCTCATCCTTCTTCTGATACTCGGTGTCGTCATGTTCGGCCCCGAGAAGCTCCCCACGTTTGCCCGGAAGGTGGCACGGGTGTTCGTGGCGGTCAGAAACATTGCGAACAACGCTCAGACGCAGTTGCGTCAGGAACTCGGCCCAGAGTATTCCGACTTCAATATCGAGGATCTCAACCCCAAGAAGTTCGTCGCCAAACACATGCGCGAGGAGATCGCGGCCATAGAAGAGGCCAAACGCGAGATTTCCGCCACGAGCATGGCTGCGGAGTCCGCCGTCGCGAGCGCGACGACCGCCACGGCGGCGAAACCTGATCTCCCAGATACGGTTGGTGAAGTTTCGCCACCGAATCCCGTGGCAGCCCCCTACGACCCGGAGGCAACCTGATCACACCGGGCTGACGGGCAGCATCCGTCCCAGCAGGTTCCTGCTGCGATTTGCCAGGTCCTCGCCCAGCTTCAACAGGGCCTGTGCGGCCGGATGGTCCGGGGCGCCGAGCACGATGGGCTCGCCTCTGTCCCCACCCGCCAGAAGTGCCTCGTCGAAGGGAACCTGCGTCAGCAGTGGCACGTCGTATCCGAGCCGTTCGCTCAACGCCTCCGCCACCAGGGCGCCGCCCCCGGAGCCGAACAGCTCAATCCGGTAGGACTTCCCGGTGTCGGGGGCCGTGAACTCCAACCAGCTCATGTTCTCAACCACACCCAGCACCCTCTGCTTGAGGATGTGGGCCATCGTGCCGGCCCGTTCGGAAACCTCGGAGGCGGCGAGCTGCGGTGTTGTCACGACCAGCACCTCGGAGTTCGGGATCTTCTGGCCCAGGCTCATCGCGACATCGCCCGTGCCCGGGGGAAGATCGAGAAGCAGGAAGTCCACGTCACCCCAGAAAACATCTGCCAGCAGCTGTGTCAGGGCCCGGTCCAAGATGGGGCCACGCCATGCGACCACTTGGTCGCGGGACGGCTTCAACATGCCAACCGAGATCACCTTCAGTCCCTCCGCGGCAGGGACGGGTAGGATCATGTCGTCCACGACCGTCGGGCGGGCGTCGCCCAAACCCAGCATGTCGGGGACGGAGTGGCCATAGATGTCGGCGTCGAGGATTGCGACGCTACGACCTGCCTTTGCGAGCGCCAAAGCCAGGTTCACCGTGATCGAGGATTTCCCGACCCCTCCCTTGCCGGAAGCGACCGCGATCACCTTCGTCAGGTTTCCCGGTTTGGCGAACGGGATCTCGCGCTCCGGCTGACCGCCGCGCAGCACTTGGCGCATGGCGGCTCGTTGCTCGTCGTCCATCACGCCCAGTTCGACGTGCACGTCCTTGACGCCTTCGACGGTTTCCACGGCCTCGGTCACGCGCTTGGTTATCTCGGTACGCATCGGACACCCGGGAACGGTCAGCAAAACCCGGATGAAGACCTGACCTTCATCATTGGCCGTTAACTCATCGACCATGCCCAGCTCAGTTATCGGGCGGCGAATTTCGGGATCCTCGACCGTGTGCAGAGCGGCTCGGACCAGAGGAAGCAGAGAGTTCTCATTCGTCACACTCCCATACTCCCGCACAGATCAGTTGGTTTCCAGCCCTTTCGAGTCGGCGCGGGATGCCAGGGCGTCACCGAGCAGGGCCATACTGACCCCCACCAGGGCCGGCAGCCAGATGGATGTGAGAACGGCCAGCACCACGACTGCGGGCCCCAGAATCAGATGCACGGTCAGGCGTTGCCGGTAGGTGAAACGGTTCTGCGCGGCGGGTGCCATCCGGAGCCGCCACAGGAAACTGTAGGTGACCAGCAACAGCAGGGCCGCCCCGGCCCCGACCCAGAAGCCCGAACCGAGCACCCACAGTGACCAGGTCGCCACTCCCGCCATCACCAGGTGCCCCGCGAGCAGCACCACGGAAAACCAGCTGATCTGCTGGGGTTCGCTCATGGTTCCTCCCTTTTCTCGTTGACGGCCTGTTCCAGGCGTTCCGTGAGTTCACGCAGCTCGGAGCGCAGCTCGGAACGGACGAAGTCACGGGTTGCCAGTTCCCCCAGGTGCATCCGGATGGCGGCGATCTCGCGGGCCAGGAAGTCCATGTCAGCCCGTGACTGGGCCGCCAGACGGCGGTCCTCGTCGAGGCTCAGCTTGTCGCGCACCTCCTGCCGGTTCTGCGCCAGCAGGATCAGAGGGGCCGAGTAGGAGGCCTGCGTCGAGAAGAACAGGTTCAGCAGGACGAACGGGTAGACATCCCAGCGGAAGCCGTAGATGCCGACCACGTTGAGGGTCACCCACACCACCACGAAAACCGTCATGTAGGCGATGAACTTGCCGGTTCCCATGAAACGAGCGGCGGCCTCCGCGAACTCGCCGAAGGCCTCCGAGTCGAGGATCACCTTCGGCATCAGCCGACGCCGCCTCGACCGCGGTTCCGACAGGGGGCTACGCTCAGCCATGGCTCACCTCCACGAGCTCATCCATCTGGGTTCCGCGCCAGTCGTCGGGCAGCATGTGGTCGAGGACGTCATCCACGGTCACCGCCCCGACGAGCGCCCCTTCGGAGTCCACCACGGGCGCGACCACCAGATTGTAGGTGGCGAAGAAACGTGACACCTGCGCCAGGGGCGAGTCGGGACTCAGAGGCTCCAGGTTGTGGTCCATCATGGTGGCCACCATCAGGGTGGGGGCGGCCCGCAGCAGCTGCTGGAAGTGCACCGCACCCACGTAGCGGCCCGACGGGGTCTCCAACGGGGGGCGGGTGACGAACACCATCGAGGCCAGGGCCGGGGTCAGCTGCTCCTCGCGGATGCGGGCCAGGGCCTCCGCCACGGTCGCGTCCGTGCCCAGCACCACCGGCTCGGGGGTCATCATGCCGCCGGCGGTGAACTCGCCGTAGACCAGCAGCCGGCGCACGTCGGAGGCGTCCTCCGGTTCCATGTGCTCGAGCAGGTCCTCCGCGACCGCCTCCGGGAGTTCCTTGATGAGGTCCGCAGCGTCGTCCGGATCCATCTCCGCCAGCACATCGGCGGCACGATTCGTCTCCAGTTTCGAGATCAGCTCGATCTGTTCGTCCCCGGGAAGCTCCTCGAGGGCCTCCGCCAGGGTCTCGTCGTCAAGGGCCTTGACGACGTCCACCAGGCGATCCGGGTCGAGGTCGTGCAGTTCCTGGGCGATGTCCGCGGGTTTCATGTCGGAGAACTTCGCCACCAGGTGTTCCGGGGACCGGCCCGTCGCCAGCACCAGGTCGGGAACCTGGTTCCACTGGATGATGTCGGTGACGCGGCGGCCCCCGAAACCGAAACGGCTGACCTTGGTGCGGCTCGTGATGGCGATCTGGAACAACTCCCATTCGCGGTTGCGCACCTGGATCATCGAGACATCGTAGATCCGGGTCGGGACGTCGCGGGGAACGGGACGGTCGAACAGGTCGGTGGCCACCAGCCATTCCGTTTCGCGTTTCTTGAAGCGGCGGGTGTCGACCTGACCGAGGATGGCAACTTGGTTGACCGTTATGTTGTGCACTCGGATCATGGGCACGAAGATCCGTTGCCGGGCGAACAGCTCGACCACCAGGCCACGTACCCGGGGTGCCAGGGTACCGGTTCGCAGGTGGAAGACCACGTCCTTGACGCGCCCCACCTGATCGCCCGCCGCGTCGACCACGGGAAGACCGACCAAGCGGGAGATGAAAACCGCGGACTCCTTGGCGCTCATGGGCATGAATCTACACTTGAGCAGCGCGCTAGCGCTTGCCAGACACCAACCAGGAGCCAAGATGACCCCCGCCGTTCCAGCCCGAAGATTCACCCCGATTGTTTCCACCAGCAGGTTGTTCGAGCTGGACTATCCCCAACGCGTCGGGAGCTACGGTACCTACGAGGAGGCCCAGGCAGCGGTCGATTTCCTGTCCGACTCGAAGTTCGCGGTGGCGAACCTGATGATCGTGGGAACCAACCTGAAATCGGTGGAACGCGTGACGGGGAGACGCACCTGGAGCTCCGTCCTGGTCCAAGGAGCCATCTCGGGGTTCGGCACCGGGATCGTCGTGGGCCTGATGTTCTACCTGTTCATGCAGAGCGAGAACACCTTTCTGTCGTTGATCCTTGCAGGGCTCGGGCTCGGTGTCAGCTTCGGCATGCTCTCCGCAGCCTTGGCATATGCGCTGAGCGGCGGGCGCCGAGACTTCGAATCGATGCGACAGGTGGTGGCCACCGGCTACGAAGTGCTGTGTGAGCACAAAGTGGCGGCCGAGGCGCGTGAGCTGCTCGCCACGTGGCCCGGGCACAGGACGGCCGGGACCGAATGAGTAGGGTTTCTGGCATGGACTTGACTTGGGATCTGTACAACCCCGCCAGCCGCGCCGATCGTATCCTCGTGGTGGCTCCCAGCCTCGGCGGGAACTGTTCGCACCAGTGGGCGAAGGTGGCAGAATTGCTGACCAACGATGCCCTGGTGGTGTTCGTCGACTACCCCGGACATGCGCTGAGCGGAGTCTGGGACGACACGGACGAACCAACCTTGGACGTGGTGGCCTCGGCCATCATGGACGTTGTCCACGAGGTCCAGGAACAGGCTGGCCAGCTTCCTGTGGTTTTCGCAGGGCTCTCCATCGGTGGGGCAACCGGTCTGCACTTGGCCCGCGATCACGCCGATGAGCTGGCCGGGGTCGCGGTGCTGTGTTCGGCGGCCACCGTCGGGGAACCCGACAGGTGGATTGAGCGTGCCAAGCAGGTGGAGGCCTCCGGCACCCAGCAGCTGGTCGACGAAACCTCGAAGCGCTGGTTCACCCCGGCCTTCAAGGCTGCCAATCCGCGCGTCACGACCACCATCATGGAGGGCCTGGCGGCGGCTGACGATCATTCCTACGCGCAGCTCTGCCGCTGTCTGGCACATCACGACCTGCGTACCGACCTGGCAGACATCCGCTGCCCGTTGTTGCTCATAGCCGGGGAACGTGACAGTTCCACTCCTATCGCGAACCAAGAACTGGTCGCGGCCACCGTGCCCGGCGCCCAGCTGTCCGTGATTCCGGAGGTGTCCCACCAGATCACGGTGGCCGCCCCCGACACCACGGCGAATCTGCTGCGCGCGTTCATGGACCGGGTGGTACGGCGAACCAGGACGGAGCTTCCGGACGACTGACGGGACACGGTTCCAAATCAGAGGAAGGCCCGCCTCGATGGGGCAGTTCCTGCTGACGGCCG
>CALLVV010000084.1 GCA_938012815.1 uncultured Propionibacteriaceae bacterium | reverse complement strand
GCTTTTGGCGGCTGGGAACGGCCCGAGCGGCGGGCCCTGGCGGGGAAGGTCGCAAACCTCGACGGAGCCGAGCCGGTGGCCGAGGAGGAACCGGACCTGACCGAGTTCGCGGCGGTGCTCGCAACCGTTGACGAGATCCTGGAGAGCGCACGATGAACGACGAACGCGACCGGCGCTGGCGACTGCTGCTGGGTGCCGCCCCGGATGGCGCCGAGGACGTCCTGTCCCGGCAGGACACCGCCATGGATGCCGCCCTGGCCGCCCTCTACGACAACCAGGGCGGTGACGGGCAGAAACGACACGCCGGGCTCGGCACATCGGCGCCGAGGGTGGCGCGGTGGCTCGGTGACATCCGCACCTATTTCCCGTCACGGGTGGTGCAGGTGATGCAGGCCGACGCCATCGACCGGCTGGGCCTCAAGCAGCTGCTGCTGGAACCGGAGATGCTCGAGACCGTCGAGGCTGACGTGCACCTGGTGGCCACCCTGGCCGGCCTGGGGCGGGTCATGCCGCAGAAGGCCAGGGCCAGCGCCCGCGAGGTCGTGGCCCGGGTGGTCAAGCAGGTGGAGGAGAAGCTCGCCGACAAGGTGCAGCAGGCGGTCCGGGGGGCGCTGAACCGGGCCGCCCGCACCAACCGGCCTCGCCTGAACGACATCAACTGGTCACGGACGATCGCTGCGAACCTGGGCAACTACCTTCCCGAGCTGAACACCGTCGTGCCCGAACGCCTCATCGGCTACGGCCGGAAACACAACGGTTTCCAGCGGGAGATCGTGCTGGTGGTCGACCAATCGGGGTCCATGGCGACGTCGGTGGTCTACGCCAGCATCTTCGCCGCGGTGCTGGCCTCCATCAAGGCGGTGAAAACCCACCTGGTGGTCTACGACACATCTGTCGTGGACCTCACCGACCAGCTCAGCGACCCCGTCGACGTCATCTTCGGCACCCAGCTCGGCGGCGGCACGGACACCAGCAGGGCCCTCGCGTACTGCGAACACCTGGTGCAGCGCCCCCGGGAGACCGTGATGGTCCTGATCAGCGACCTCTACGACGTCAACTCCGAGCAGATGCTGCGCAGGATGGCCCAGTTCCAGCGGCAAGGGGTCACGATGGTGACCCTGCTCGCCCTCGACGACGACGGCACCCCCGGCTACAACCACGACGTGGCGGGCAGCCTGGCCGCCATGGGTATCCCGTCGTTCGCCTGCACCCCTGACGCCTTCCCCGAGATGATCGCCCTCGCGATCAACAAGGGAGACCTCGCGGGCTGGGCATCGGCGGAGAAGGTCGCGGGGGCGTGAGCGGAACCCTTCAAGTCTTGCCCCGTGAAGTTCCCGTCCACACATGCTGGCCGGGGCCAAAGCCAGGGTAGGCCCTGGGAACTTCCTGTAGCGGCAGGAGCTGTGAGTCTTACACCGCAAGTCGCAAGGAACTCGCATCGCAGGTCGTAAAGAACGTGCATCGCAGATCGTAAGGAATTTCACCGGAAATGGGGCCTCTCGGTCGATGCCTGGGTCGCTTTCGGCGGCGTAGTTTTTCCAGAGGAATCCGCTTATTGACGAGCGGAGCGGGGAGGGCATCGAAGAGAGGACTCATGGAGAGAAAATTTGTCAAGAAGCGAACGCTTCGGCGGGGGCTGTTCACGGTTCTCGGTCTCGTGGTCGGCTTGGCCCTGGCGGCAACCACCATCGTGGTGGTGGTGCTCAATGGTCCCTTGCCGAAACACTCGGGGGAGGTCACCCTGCGCGGGCCGCGCTCCGAGATCCGGGTGTTGCGCGACGACCAGGCCGTACCCCACATCTACGCCACCACCGACCACGACCTGTTCTTCGCGCAGGGATACGTGCACGCCCAGGAGCGCTTCTTTCAGATGGACCTGTCGCGTCACATGGCTTCCGGTCGCCTGGCGGAACTCGTGGGGGAGTCCGGGAAGGAATCGGACATCTCGGTGCGTACCATGGGGTTGCGCCGGGTGGCGGAACAGGAATGGGACCTGCTGTCGGCTGAGGCCCGCGGGTTCTACGAGGCCTACGCCGAGGGCATCAACGCCTACATATCGGGAAAGCAGCCGTGGCAGCTGGCCAATGAGTACGCCGTGCTGGGCCTGAGCCTGCCCGTCGCCGATATCGAGCCGTGGACCGGTATCGATTCGCTGGTCGCGCTCAAGCAGCTGAATTCGGGCCTGAGCAACACCCATACGATCGAGATCGAACGCATGGGGTACCTGCAGAAACTGGGTAGTCCGTCGGCGGTGGAGGAACTGTTCCCGCGGTTCGAGGAGGAGAAACGCAGGCCGATCATCGGGCAGGAGACGACGGGGAGCAACCTGCGGCCACGTGCCGACTATCCGGTGGCTGAGCCGCTTCCGCTGGAAACCCGGGAAACGAATCCCGAGGACTGTCCCGAGCCGTCCCCCCAGCCTGATCGCATCGCCTCGCAGTCGCCCGGGACCGGCGGCGAAACACCCTCGATGAGTTCCGGCGACGCCATCGGGGCGCTTCAGAGCGTCCAGCGGGCGATGGAGGCCGCGCCGCATCTGCTGGGCGACGGCCCGGGGATCGGATCGAACTCCTTCGCGATCTCGGGGCAGCACACCGCATCCGGGAAACCCATCATCGGCAACGACCCCCACCTTCAGATCGCCTACCCCTCGGTCTGGTTCCAGGTCGGTCTGCACTGCGAGCAGCTGAACGGTGAATGCACCTTCGACGTCTCCGGGTTCTCCATGGCCGGCCTTCCGGGGGTCATGATCGGGCGCAATGCCGACCTGGCCTGGGGACTGACCAATCTTGGTGGTGACGTCAGCGACCTGGTGGTCGAGAAGAACGTCGGCGAGAATTCCTATCAGCGTGACGGCAGGTGCCTGGCCTATCAGACCCGTACCGAGACGATCCGGGTCGCCGGCGGCGAGGACGTCGAGATCCGGGTACGGACATCGGTTCACGGCCCCATCGTCTCCGGGTTGTTCGCGCCGGACGAACAGTTCAGGCCGGTTCCCGGTGCGTCGGAGAACCTCTCGGTGGCCCTGCAGTGGACCGCGCTGATGCCCGGCAGGACCGGTGAGTCGTTCATCGCGCTCAGCCGCGCCAGGAATGCCGAGGAGGTCTCGGCCGCGGCGGCCCTGATGGAGGCTCCGGCGGAGAACATCCTGTTCGCCACCGCCTCCGGTGACATCGGCTACCAGGCCCCGGGCAGGTACCCGGTGCGGCCCGTCAAGGCTCCGGCCGACGGGCGGGATGGCGTCGCCCACGAGGCGGACAACTTGGGGGCTGATGGCCGCTGGCCGCGCCCCGGCTGGGATTCCAGCTACGACTGGCAGGGTTTCTATGCACCTTCGGACATGCCGGCCGTGCTCAACCCGGCTGACGGGATCATCGTCCCGGCAAATCAGCCGGTCACGTCCGAGGCCAGCGGACCCTACCTCGGTACCGCCTTTTACGTCCAGGGCTATCGCTCCCAGCAGATGTACGACGCCATTGCGCACCTCACCGCGCAGGGTCCTGTCACGTTGGAGGAGGCGTCGAAGATCATGCTCCTCGATGGCTCGCCGCAGGCCCAGGAGCTCGCTCCCGCCCTGACCACGGTGGAGCTGAGCGATGAACGCCACAAGGAACTGCAATCGGAACTGGCCCGCTGGTACGAACGGGGCGGCCATTACGCCGTTGACGAGTCGGGTGCGATGATCATGGCGTCGCTCTACTCGCACCTCGGCAAGGAGGCTCTGGCAGATGATCTGGGTGAGAACGGGTACGATCTCACTCCCCAGTTGATGGGGAAACTGGTTGCCGAACCCCAGAACCCGCTGTGGGACGACAAGAACACCCCCGAGGTGGAGGCCGCAGCTCAGATCATGCGCCGTGCCTACGCCGAGACCGACGCCGAGCTGACCGCCCGATTGGGCCGGGACCACACCACGTGGCGGTGGGGCGACCTCCACGTCCAGACCCCGAGGCACCAGATCCTGGGAGGTGAGGGCCTGCCGTGGTTTGTCAGGGACCACTTCAGCCGGAAACCGCGAGCTATCGGTGGGGGCCCCGAAATTCCCAACGCGACTGCCTATGACACGAGGGTCAAGGACAACGGGCAGGTGGACTACGAGGTGTTGGGTGGCCCCTCCATGCGCATGGCGGTGGACATGAGCGACGTCGACCAGGCCCGGTGGGTGATCTCCTCGGGAAGCTCCGGCCACCCCTGGTCGTCACACGTCGCGGATCAGTTCGAGGCCTGGGCGGAGGGAGACTTCTTCGACTGGCCCTTCAGCCGTGAGGCCGTCGCCGGGGCGACGCGGGACACCATGATCCTGCGACCCGAGTAGTCGCGCTCGATCAGTTTCCCTGCCGTGGTGAAGAATCCCTCCGTGTGCTCCGATGACTCGGGCACGCGGAGGGATTTCCTTCACCACCGACGAAGATGCTCAACGCCGCATGAATGGTCCTCGGTGATCAGATCTTCTCCAGGGAGACGTTGCGGGTCTCCTTGGCGAACAGGTAGAGCACGCCGCCGATCACCAGGAGCGCGGCGAACAGGTAGAAGGCGGGAGGTACGGCGTCGCGGGTGACGTTCTGCTGGATGGCGTCCCCGCCGATGAGGGCACCCATCAGGAACGGCCCGACCACCTTGGCCATCGCGCCGATGCCGTAGCCGAGCCCCAGCCCGGTGGATCGCGCCTCGTTGGGGAACTGCTCCGACCCGAAGGCGTTCAGGATGCCGAACGCGCCATCCCCGAAGGTCATGACGATCAGGATTCCGGCGAAGAACAGCCACGGATCCTGCGCGAGCGCGGCTATCACGCAGCCGACCGCTCCCAGCAGGCCGAAGCTCAGCATCACCCAGCGGCGCCCGATCCGGTCGGCCAGCCACGCCGATCCGAGGCGCCCGAACATGTCAGCCACCGACACGATGGTGAACAACCCGCCCACGATGGCCGCCTCGAAACCGAAGCCGTCCTTGAGCAGGGTCTGCCCCCAGGACTGGACCGTGAAGGAACCCAGGATGAAACTGAACGATCCGAGGGTGATGATGGCGAGTTGTTTCGGGTACTTCCGGAACACGACACCGAACGACGATTTGCTCGTGGCCTCGATCTCGGGAAGCGCACCCACCTGGTCCGCCGGGATCTGCAGGGCCCAGGCATAGGCCGACCTCGCCTCGTCGTTGCGCCCGGTGATCTGGAGGAAGCGTGGCGACTCGGGCATCTGGCGCAGCCAGATCAACAGCAGGACGGGCAACGCCCCGAGCGCAATCAGCCCACGCCAGCCGATGGGGCCGGCGAGCCATTGCTGGGCCTGGGCGCCCAGCAGCAGACCCAGCGGGATGAACACGGAGGCCAGGCCCGCCAGCAGGCCGCGGCGTTTCGCGGGCACGAATTCCTGCACGTAGGGAATGGATGTGATGTTCAGGCCACCGACGCCCATGCCGACCAGCACCCGCAGCACGGCGAGCATGATCCAGCCGCGTTCGGGAGTCAGGAGGGTGATGGCCGTGAACACGGTGAACAGCAGCACGCACCAGAAGAAGCAGCGGCGCCGACCGATCCGGTCGGCCAGTGCTCCCCACATGATGGAACCGATGACGGTTCCGAGCCCGGAACAGGCCAGGATGATCCCGGCCTCCCAGCCGGTGAGGTTCCAGGGTTTTGTGAGCAGCGAGACCACGAACCCGATCAGGAACATGTCGAAGAATTCGGAGATGTTGGCCACGATCACGAGGGCGATCAGGTTCTTCTGGTTTCCGGTCAGGGGTTTCGCGTCGATCTGATCGCTTGCGGTTTGCGCAGCGGGAGGAACGTTGTGAGTGCCCATTGGATCCTCCGGTCAACGGATGATGTCGGTGGTGGTGGGAATCGCCAGCTCCGACGGGGTGATGTGGGTGAGGTCGCCGTGATGGGTGAGAGCGTACTTGGAGACCCGCAGGCCGTAGCTGATTCCCTGGCGCACGTCGCCGCCCAGGAAACCGTGCAGCGTGGCGGCGACGAAGGAGTCACCGGCGCCGGGACGGTCTATGACGGGAACGATGTCCACCTGGCGGTCGTCGAGGCCGTCGGGTCCGGCGTAGTAGACGCCGTTGTGCCCGTCGGTGGAGACGACGTACTCCGCCCCGAAGGCATCACGGAGCTGGCGCGAGACCTCGGCCCGTTCACCTTCGATTCCGAAGACGATTCCGGCGTCCTTCCGGGAGCAGAAGATGATCCTGCTTCTGGATGCGATTCCCGTCAACACCTCGCGTGCCCGTTCGGGGCTCCAGAGGAGACCGCGGTAGTTCAAGTCGAGGGCGATGTCGATGTTCCGTTCGTGGGCGGCGTCCACGAAGTGACGGATCACCTTGGCGGTCGCCTCGGTCAGGGCGGTGGTGATCCCGGTGACGAACACCAGCCGGGTGTTCAGCATCGAGTCCCAGTTCACGTCCTCGACACGGATCTCACGGAAGGCGGTGTTCATGCGGTCGTAGGTGACCCGCGATGGCATGGGGGGTTCACCGGGCTCCATGAAGTAGAGCGCCACCCTGCCCTCGGGCACCCGGATCATGTTGCTCATGTCCACCCCGACCGAGCGGAACTCGGAGATGCAGCGCTCCGCCAGATCGCTGTGCGGCAGTACCGAGCACCAGGACGTGTGGCGGCCCAGCTGGGAGAGGAGCCCCGCGACATTGGCCTCGGAGCAGGCCGCGGTCATGCGCAGCTGACGGGTGTTGGAGAGCCGTTCCCCCTGGGGGACGGTCAGGCGGATCTGGCCTTCGCCGATGGTTGTGAGGTCGAACATCTGTGTCACCTGCTTACTCCGGTGGAAGCGTTGATGGTTCCGTAGCGGTTGGTGTATCTGTCATGGTTGGCCGCGATCTCCTCGGCGGGCAGTTCCTCGATCCGTCCGAGCTGCATGGCGGCGGAGACCGTGTGGGCCACGTCCTCCACCATCACGGCCGCCTGGAGGGCCTTGTCGATCGTGGACCCGATGGTGAAGACGCCGTGCTGCCGCATCAGGACGGCGGGGGAGTCGCCGATGGCTGCCAGCAGTTCACGTCCGATGGCGTCGGAACCGATCTGGGCGTAGCCGCCGCACGGCACGGGACCGCCGAACTCGTCGGCGATGGCGGTCAGGCAGCACGGGATGGGTTTCCCGACCGCGGCGAAGGCAGTGGCGTAGCGGGAGTGGGTGTGCACCACCGATCCGACGTCCTCCCTGCCCGCGTAGACGGCCAAGTGGGAGGTCGTGTCGGAGGACGGGCCCCGGTCGCCGTCGACGACGCGCCCGGTGGAGTCCACCACCACCATGTCGGCGGGCGTCATGTCGGTGTAGAGCATCCCGGAGGGTTTGATGACGATGAGCTCCCGGTCGGCCGTGATGGCCGACAGATTGCCTCCCGTCCAGGCAACCAGCCCATTGGCGGGCAACGCCAGGTTTCCCTTCCACACCTGCTCGCGCAGTTCTTCCAGCATCATTGCCGACTCCTGTCCTCGACGATCCGCAGCCCCGCGACCGCGGCCTTCTCCTCAATGAATTTCCTCGCCACCCGGCAGCTGTCCAGGGAATCGGGGGCGTCGTCATGCCACATCTCGAGCATGACCCGGCCCGACCAGCCCTGGCGCGCCAGTTCCTTGAACGCGGAATCGAAATCGGCGATCCCGGTTCCGAAGGGGACCCGCCGGGGCCGGCCCGGCAGGACGTCCTTCACGTGAAGGGCCACGATGTGTCCCTCACCGGCCTGCAGCTCCGCCGCCGATTCCCCGCCGTGCCCCGCGATGTTTCCCACGTCCGGGTAGCACTGCACCCAGGGGGAATCCGCCAAATCGACCAGCTCCATCACGTCGGGCACGGACGCGATGTCGTTTCCGTCGACGTTCTCGATCCCGAGCACGATCCCCTCCCGTGCGGCGTGGGGAACCGCGTCGAGCAGGGTGTCGACGTAGCGTTGTCGCGCCCCGGGATCGTAGGGCTCGTAGTAGGCGTAGTATCCCGCCACCTGCACCACCCCGACGCCGAGATCGGAGGCCAGGCGGATGCCCTTCCGGTAGATGTCGGCGGCACGCCGCCGCATCTCCGGGTCGGTCGAGCCGGGCATGACCGAGCGGTGCAGGCTGAGACACAGACCACCGATCTGGACCTGTGCGTCCGCGGCTGCATCGCGGACCAGCCTGCGCGTTGCGCGATCCCAGTCCAGGCGCGCGGCCCGTTCGGGACTCTCATCGATCGACAGGTCGACGAAACTGAATCCCGCTTCGGGCACCTGGGCGAAGAACGCCGCCCAGTCGGGCAGCCCGACGAGCGCCTTCTCGTAGATTCCGAGTTTGATGCCCCTCATGGCCAGGTCCTCCCGATGGCCTCCTGCAGTTCCTGCGCGGCCGCGAGGGGGTCCCGGGCCCCCATGATGCTGCGCCCGGCGATGACCACCCCGACGGGGGTGCCGGCGAAGGCGCCGAGTTCGGCGGCCTTGATGCCGCCCGTGATGGTCACCGTGAAACCCAGGCCGGCCAGCTCCGAGATCCGCTCCAGGTCGTCGGGACCCCAGCTGAGATCCCCGGCGGCCTCCCGGTCGCGCGAGCGTTTCACGATGACGTGACCCACACCCAGCTCCCGCCAGGCCCTGGCGCGTTCGGCGTCGTAGCTCTCGCCGAGCTCCACCTGCACCTCGCCACCGAACTCCGCGGCAACCTTGACCACCTGACCGATGGTGGCCAGGGAGGCGCCCGCGACGCAGGAGACCCAGGTGGCCCCGGCCTCGAAGCAGTGACGGGAGATCAGCGACCCGGCCTCGGCGATCCGGACGTCGGCCAGGATCGTCTTTCCCGGGTACAGGGCCCGGATCTCGCGCACGGCCCGCAGACCCTCGGCGATGATCAGGATCGTGCCGCACTCGATGACGTCGACCGCGGGTTCGGCCCTGTTGAGGGCCGAGAGGGCGGAGACGAGATCCGGGTTGTCCACCGCGACCTGCAGTCTCGGCCGCATGTCAGTCCTCCTCGACGAACGCGAAGAACCGCTGGCCGTTGTGCATGAGAAGGTCCTCGACATAAGCCCGGTCGAAGCCCTCGGCGAGCATGCGGGGACCGTCGTTGGCGGGATTGAAGTCGACGCCCGTGACGGCGCCGTAGGCCTTCTGGTACGAGCGTTTGCCGGAATCGGTGCCGAGCAGGATGCGCTTGCCGTGGCCGCGTTCGCCCAGTTCGCGCAGCTCCATGATGCGGTTGGAGTCGGGTTGGTACTTGATGCGGTAGGTGCCGTCGATCTCCAGGTAGACACCGGTCTCCAGGATCTGGGTCAGGTAGTAGACGTCGGCGTTGCGCTGGATGTGGCCGATGGCAATCTTCTCCGGGGCAACGCCCAGCCTGATGAGCTCCTGGGCCTGTTCGAGACCGCAGGTCCCGTAGGTGGTGTGGGTGTTGATGGGCGCCCCGGTGGCGATGGACGCGGCCGCTGCGGCCTCCATGCACTTGTGCTCGAAGGCGGTGATCCTGCCGTATGCGGTGGCCACCTTGATGACGCCCGCCTTGTGTCCCGTCCGGTTGACGATCGGACCCGAGTAGTCGTTGGCGTCGATGCCTTCGGTGATGTCGGCGATCAACAGGTCGGTGATCTGGTCGACGGTGTAGCGGGACACCCAGTGCGACTGGGTTTCCAGGTAGACGTGTTCCCGGTGGAAACCGGTGGTCGCCACCACGTGCAGGTCGGGGACCCGGCGGTTGACCTCGGCCAGCCTGTTCAGGTCGCGTCCGCAGTTGGCGGGGCACATGTCGACGACCGTGCCGGCGGTCGCCCAGTTCTTCGAGGCCGTGACGAAGCGGGTGGCCTCCTCCACGGCCTTGTCGACATCCGCGAGCTGGTGGTCGGGATCGATGTAGACCTCACCGGCGCCTACCCGGATGAGGTGGTCGTGGGCGTTGACCACGCCGAGACGCTCTGGGGCGATGTCTCCGAGGATGGTGCGAACGAGTTGCATTCCTGGCCTCCTGATGTCGGTGGAGCCGCCTTCCGGCTCCTTTGCCCGTACCCCAATCGTTGGTGGTAGAACGCTCCACCGCCACCTCGAGAGTGAACATTTGTGCGCGATAAGAGAGTTGCCGGGGCGTCGAATCCCGGAATGTCAAGGAGGTAAGCTCGAAGATGTTGGAGGGGGTGTCGAGGAATAGGCACATATGTGCGCAGAGGAATTGCCGGAAGCGGATCGGGGACACATCCAGCTGCTGTTGGAGGTGGCGCGGCTGTACTACGTCCAGGGCCTGAACCAGGCGGCGATCGCGAAGGAGATCGGCTATTCGCGTCCCACGGTCTCCAGGTTGCTGTCCGAGGCCCGGCAGCGACGGATGGTCAAGATCCGGATCGAGCACCCTCTCGAACAGGCCTTCGAGCTGGAACGGCAGCTGGCCAGGCGGTTCCGGCTCAAGACGGTGGCCGTCGCCCAGAGCCCCGAACGGACTCCGGCGGAGGCGGTGGGGGAGGTCGCGGCGTCGGTGATCGCCGAAGCGGGCAACTCCCACACCATCCTCGCCCTCTCGAACGGCACCTCGGTCGCGAGCGTTGTGGCCGCCATGCCGAGGCGCCAGTGGCAGTACAGCAACGTCGTTCAGATGGTGGGTTCGCTGGGGCAGGTGGGAACCGACCTCGTGGACTCCCCGGAGCTGTGCAGGCGGATGGCCAGGCGGCTGGGTGGGACCTACCGGCCCATGCCGGTGCCCCTGGTGCTGGGGTCCGCCGCCATGGCCCAGGCGATGAAGCAGGAGGAGTTGGTACTGACGACCCTGGAGCTCGCGGCCCGCTCGGACATCGCGCTGGTCGGGGTTGGGGCGGTCGGGCCCCATGGATACCCGGGGGCGATCCTGGAGCCGTGGATCACTCCCGAGATCGCCCTCGACGTGCACCGCAGGGGGGCCGTGGCCCACATGTGCGGGCACTACTTCAACGCCCGGGGAGAACACGTGAAGGACCGGATGTGCGAGAGGATCATCTCCATGCCCCCGGAGCGGCTGGCGGGGATCGATCTCGCTCTCCTGGTGGCCTGGGGGGTCGCCAAGGTGCCCGCCCTGCACGCGAGTCTGCGTACCGGGCTCGTCTCGGCCCTGGCCACGGACGAGGAGACGGCCCGGCTGCTTCTCGGCTACCGGCCCTGAGGCCTCGCCGCCGAGGGGCCCTAGCATGAGTCCATGCCTCCCGGGCCTTCCACAAGAACTTGGAATTCGTGGAGTCGGCTGTGCTCCCGGAGGTCGGCAGGAAGTTCGGGCGCTGGCTGGATGTCGTGTTCGTCACTCGCCGCTTCGACTGACTCGGTAGCATTCCGCCATGGTTTACCACGGCGACACCAGAGACCATGAGGGCAGGGAGGTGCTCACATGGGAAGGGCTCGGGGAAGCCACCGACGACCTCGCGCTCCAGGTCCGCGAATCCGGGTTCCGTCCCGCGGTGATAATCGCGATCGCCCGGGGCGGCATGATCCCGGCTGGGGCACTGACGTATCGGCTTGGGGTGAAGCTCACCGACGCGATCAACGTCGAGTTCTACACCGATGTGCACCAGACTCTCCCCGACCCGGTTCTGCTGGCCCCGATGCTGGACACCGAATCCATCGCGGGCAGGCAGCTTCTCGTGGTTGATGACGTCGCGGACTCGGGACGCACCCTCTCTCTGGTGGTGAAGCTACTGCGTGGGTTCGGGGCCGATGTGCGCAGCGCGGTGCTCTACTCCAAACCGACCACGATTGTGAAACCGGACTTCTGCTGGAGGCACACGGACCGCTGGATCGTGTTCCCGTGGTCCGCCAGGCCACCCCTGGACTGATCGCCGGCGGTTCCAAGTAAAATCCGGGCCATGGCTGAAATCCGCACCCACGATTCCGAAGGTGGTTCTGACCTCGGGCGCCTCGTTCGTGAGGCGCTGGGGGAGACCATCCGTCCCATAACGCCCGGATCGGTTCCCGGGACAGTTTCCCCGGAGGACGAGTCCGAAGCGGAGAAAGACGCCTCGCTCACCGCGCTGCCCCAGTGGGCAGGGCTTTCCATCAACGTCACGGACATCTGACACAACTCAGGTGTTTACGTTAACAATCCTGTAATGTGGACTGCGGGCGCAGTTGCCCATCTCTCAGGAGCTCAAAGGACGGAACATGACCCTCGACTGGACCGAACTGGACACCCGAGCCGTTGACACGGCGAGGATTCTCGCCGCTGATGCCGTGGAGAAGGTCGGCAACGGCCACCCCGGCACCCCGATTTCACTGGCTCCCGTTGTCTACCTGCTCTACCAGAAGGTCATGAAGATTGATCCGACCGATGAGCAATGGCTCGGCCGCGACCGTTTCGTCCTGTCGATCGGACATGCATCCCTGGCCCAGTATTGTCAGCTCTACCTCGCAGGTGCGGATCTCGAACTCGACGACCTGAAATCGCTGCGGACCTGGGGTTCCAGGTGCGCGGGACACCCCGAGTACGGTCACACCCGGTTCGTTGAGTGCACCACCGGACCCCTCGGCGCGGGCCTCAGCAACGCGGTCGGTATGGCCATGGCCGCACGCAGGGAACGCGGCCTGTTCGACCCGGACGCCCCCGAGGGCAAATCTGTCTTCGACCATTTCGTCTACTGCCTTGTCGGAGACGGCTGTCTCCAGGAGGGCGTGGCCGCGGAAGCCTCATCGCTGGCGGCGACCCAGGACCTCGGCAACCTCATCGTGATCTACGACGCCAACCGAATCACCATCGAGGGAGACACCAACATAGCCTTCACAGAGGATGTCCTGGGCCGCTATGACGCGCTCGGCTGGCACACCCAGGAGGTCGACTGGACCAACGGCGGCACCGGATACGAGGAGGACCTCGACGCGCTGCTCTCAGCCATCCGAGCGGCCAAGGCCGTCAGGGACAAACCCTCGATCATCAAACTGGACACCATCATTGGCTGGCCGCTGCCGAACAAGGCCGGGCATCACGCCATCCACGGTTCCAAGATCGGGGCAGAGGAGATCGCGGCCCTCAAGGAGAAACTCGGTTTTCCCGCCGAGCCGTTCGAGGTTGACGAGGAGGCCGTCGCCCACGCCCGGGCCAACGCGGCATCCCGGGGCAAGGCGGATCGTGCCGAGTGGGACGAGAAATTTGAGGCCTGGAAGGCCGCCAACCCGAAGCGGGCCTCCCTGCTGGCGCGGGTCCGCGCCCGCAAGCTTCCCGCCGACCTGAAACTGCCGGTCTTCGAGGAGGGCAAGATGTCCACCCGCAAGGCGTCCGGGGAGGTGCTGTCCGCGCTGGCTCCCCAGCTGCCGGAGCTGTGGGGTGGTTCCGCCGACCTTGCGGGTTCCAACAACACCACCATGAAGGGGGAACCCAGCTTCCTGCCCGATGCGCGGCAGGTGGATGACTGGCCCGGAAACCCCTACGGGCGCACCATCCACTTCGGAATCCGCGAACACGCGATGGGCGGCATCATCAACGGAATCGTGCTGTCGGGCCTGACCCGTGCCTACGGCGGCACGTTCATGGTGTTCGCCGATTACATGCGTCCCGCGGTCCGGCTGGCGGCCCTGATGAACCTTCCCTCCGTCTTCGTGTGGAGCCACGACTCCATCGGGGTCGGCGAGGACGGTCCCACCCACCAGCCCGTGGAACACCTCGCCTCGCTGCGCGCCATCCCCAACCTGGACGTGGTGCGTCCCGCGGACGCCAACGAGACCTCCGTCGCGTGGGGCGAGATCCTGCGTCGCACCGATCGCCCCGCAGGGATCATCCTGTCCCGCCAGGACCTGCGCATCCTGGCACGCGGCGACGAATATTCCTCCGCGGAGGGGGTTGCCCACGGGGGCTATGTGTTGAAGGAGGCTTCCGACAAACCGAGGCTGATCCTGATCGCATCCGGCTCCGAGGTTGCCTTGGCCCTTGAGGCCGCCGCGAAACTGGAGGAGGACAACGTCCCCACTCGTGTGGTGTCCATGCCCTGCATGGAATGGTTCGACGAACAGAGCGACGAATACCGCGAGTCGGTGCTGCCCAAGGACGTGAAGGCCCGGGTCTCCATCGAGGCGGGCATTGCCATGGGATGGGGTAGATACGTCGGTGACGCGGGTGCCAGCATCAGCATCGAGCATTTCGGGGTCTCGGCTGCCGGGACGAGGTGCTTTGAGGAGTTCGGATTCACTGTCGAGAACGTTGTCAAGACGGCGCGTTCCGTTCTCTGAGGGGTCCTGGGCCTGTTTCTCGGGTGGGGCGTTGGCGGTGTCGGTAGGCTTGCTGCATGGTGCTCAAGTCCTTCCTCGACAAGTTGCCCCGCCCCACCCGGAGAGTCGTACTTGAACTCGACTTGGCCCGGGGCGTGCTGGAGACCTTCCCGCGGAACCCCCTGCAGATGCTCCAGGTGGTGGGTGCGACGGCGATCAGTGAACTTCGTGAGCGCCTCGCGGAAGCGGCCAGGGATGAACGCGTCGCTGGACTGATCGTTCATGCGGTGGATTGCGGGCAGCCGATGACGGTCATGGACGAGATCGCCCACCTGATCGAGGATTTCGGGGTGAGGCGACCGACCATGGCGTGGGCCGAATCGTTCGGGGAACTCGGCAACTCCTTGGCAGCCTACAAGCTCGCCACGGCGTGCCGCACCGTCTGGCTCCAACCCACCGGCACACTCGGCATCGGCGGCGTCGAGGTCGACATCACCCTCTTCCGCGGGCTGCTGGAGAAGGTCGGGATCACCCCGCAGTTCGGGCAGCGTCACGAGTACAAGACCGCGGCGGACCAGTTCGTTGCGCCCGAGATCACCGAGGCCAACCGGGAGATGACCCATCGCCTGGCCCAGTCCGCCGTGGACGATACAGTGGCGGTCGTCGCCAGGCGCCGGGGAGTGGCGCTGGAAACTGTTTGGGAAGCTGTCAACAGCTCCCCGGTGGTGCCGGAACGTGCCAAGGAACTGGGTCTCATCGACGAGATCGGCTACCGCGACGAGGCCTATGCCAAGGCACTCGCCGAGTGGGCGGCAGAACCCGGGGACCTGCTCTATGCGTCCCGCTACCAGCCACGCCCCAACTTCGTGGGGGCGTTCCGGAAGGACCGGCCGAAGGTCGCGGTCGTCAGTCTGCGTGGCCCCATCCAGACCGGAAGGGGACGTCCCGGAACCTTCACGGGCCCCGGCGTCGGCGCTGATGTGGTGGATGAGCACCTCCGGGCTGCCCTGCGCGACGAACATGTCAAGGCGGTGCTTTTCGAGGTGGACAGCCCCGGTGGTTCGGCCGTCGCCTCTGATTTCATCCGCCGGAGCATCCTGCGGCTCCGAGAATCCGGTCGTCCCGTGGTGGCACGGATGGGTGCTCTGGCTGCCTCGGGCGGCTACTACGTCTCGATGCCCTGCAACGAAATAGTCGCCTACGCGACCACGCTGACGGGTTCCATCGGCGTTCTGGCCGGCAAGTTCGTGACCCGTGAGCTCTACGAGAAACTGGGACTGAAGCGAGAACCGATCCGGATTGGGGCGGCGTCAGGGATGCTCAGCTCAGCCACGGAGTTCTCCTCCGAGGACTGGGATCGCCTCAATGTCGAACTCGATCGCATCTATCAGCAGTTCACGACCCTGGCGGCGCAAGACCGTGCCATGGATTACGAACACCTGGAATCGCTGGCCAAGGGCAGGGTGTGGAGTGGAGCCGACGCCTGCGAACGGGGTTTGGTAGATCATGTCGGGGACTGGAGCTTGGCCTGGCGGCGCGCCTGCGCATTGGCGGATATCGACCCCGAGGAGGCCACGCCGGTCAGGATCGGTGTCGGCTCCGTGCTGGAGAGGATCATCCCCGCGCGCTCTAGCGAACAT
>CALLVV010000083.1 GCA_938012815.1 uncultured Propionibacteriaceae bacterium | reverse complement strand
GGAGGGGGTGTCAGCCCCGCCCCAAGGCCCACAACTACCGTGCCTGCCGCCGACCCGGCGAGGTCGCCCCGACCTGATCGAAAGGAACTTCACAGCAGATGCTCCAGTTCCGGGAACTGGTGGGTGACATCACCTATATTCACACCCGGGAAGGATTCGTGTACCCGGCAGGCCGCGACGAGGCCGCTCTGGTTGAAAAGAATTGTTGGCTACGCCACGGCAGGGAAACATGCGAACCGAATTGGTCCACAACGCTCTGCAAAATTGGCGGCTCGGAACTGCCAGCCCATCAAGGATGTGACGATTTTTCATGTCGAGTCTAGGGGACGCAGTACACGTCCGCTGACTACACCGCCACCATGAACAAGTATGGCATCCACTGCTTCGGTAGGAAGAACCGGCGTGTGCCACGTACAGCGCCGCAGCAGTAGATGTCATTCAACGCCACCCGCGCAGGAAAGAACTCGTCAACCAGCAGGATCTACCACACCAGAAGAAAAGCAATCAAAGAGGTGACATCATGGATTGAACACTGACTGCGATCAGACCAGACTTCATTCCGCGATCGGGTACCGCACCCCGAACGAAGTCCATCAAGATATGGAGGAAAACCAAGACGGCAGCCTAAACCACAATCCAAATTTTTCACTACCGTCCACAAAACCTATAGCAGTCCAAACAACGCCTTTGGTCGTGTTTGTGGTCGCTGTTGGTTCTGGTGGCACCGTTGTCGTGGATTGGATGGGGGATGGTGATGGTGCTCTTGGTCTTGTCTGAAGCATCATTGTTTTCTGGTTCTCTGTTTCGTTCTGGTTTCGTGGTCTTTGTGTAGTTGTATGAGTGCTTTCTGGGTTTCCGTGTCGAGTGCTTTGAATTTCCCCATGACGTAGGGGTCGTTACGTGGTATTCCTGCCTTCAGGGCCCTGCGATACCACCTCGGTGTCAAGGATTTTGGAAAACGAACAAAGAATCCCGACAAACCTATCGCCATGGAGAAAAATCCTGCTGTATAAACAACCTGAATTACCCAATTTGGTAGCTGTGATGCGAAGGGGGTTATGCCCCATTCTAGCATGAATACACCCCCGAATGGGAGGGAGAGGGATGCGGATGACCAGCCATTGTAGTCGCTCACGAAATAGGGGATAGGGCCATATCGCAGTCGCAGACCAAGAAATAGGCTCCAGATTCCGGGTATAAAGAGGAAGATTCCTGCAATAGCGTAATCAAGGATGGTTGTTGCCGAGGGGGTCATCCGAAGAGTCCTTTGATGCCATTGAAGAACTCTTTTCCGATTTTCTTTCCGACATTCCAGATCTCTTCTCCGGTGTCGCCTGCCCAGTCGCCGAGACTCTTTCCTCCTATTTGGACGAATGTCATGGCGGCGCCGACTCCCAGGCCCACGGCGAAGCCGACGGCGGTTCCACCCACGGGAAGAAGCGAGCCTACAGCGGCGCCAGCGGCGGCTGCCCCGACTACCTGTCCTCCCGTGCGGGCTGTGGCCTTTTCTCCTGCTCTGGCGAAGCGTTCCCCGTCGGAGAGGCCCGGTTCTTGTTCCTTCAGGGCCGCATCGGCCTTCTGGTATTCGCTGTTGAAGGTCATGACGACACCGGCGGCGAAGAACCCGCGTCCCAGGACACGTCCGGCCGTCGTGACCCCCGACGTGGTGGCCCCAGCCTTCTCCACACCAGCACCCACCACCCCCTTGGTCGTGTCCATGGTCACCGTCGGCCCCGACGGCACCGTCGTCGGCTTGGGCGGGCCGAGGAATGTTTCCTTGAAGATTGTCCCGAACCTCTGCCAGTAGTTCCCCGGCGGACGCGGCCCCTTGAGACTCCAGGACGTGGACGACGTGGTCTTGGGGGGTAAGGGGATACGGATGGATCCCTTGATCTTCCCCAGCCACGATGGCAGCCACTTGCGGTTCGCGAGCCACTGCATGACCTTGGTGTTCCCAACATTTGTCCAGAGCCTCAGGGCCCGCGAAACCCTCAGCTTCATGAACTCCCGCGACTGCGCGATCGACGTCCCAAGATTCGGCACCTGCCCCAGAGCGGCGCCGTTTACATCCGGCACATGGGGGTCCGAGTAGCCGCCCTCGCTGTTGATTCCTGCCAGATGCGTGGTGCAGTCCTTTATCTTCTGGCGGTACTCCTCGACGAGTGTATTGATGCTCTGCCGGAGTTGCTCGCCCTCCGCCATCTGCTGCGCATGCTCGGCCTCATCCACGGGGCATCCCTTGAGGTTGAACGCCTCGGCATCGGCGATGAGTTGTTGTCTCCGCGGCTCCAGTTCTTGAAGGGCACTCGCGAACCCTCCCATTGCCGATGCCACCAACGCGGTAGCCCCTGTGGCGGATTCCGCGTTCCGCAGCGCGGGATCGAGAGCGCTGAGCAGCTGCTGTTGTTCAGGTGCTTCGTAGTTTCCGGACAGGCCATCCCAAGCCCCTTTGGCCTCGGCCACGGCATCATAGAAGGACTCTCCCTTTTCGATGAGCCCTTCGGCCTCCGAATCGATCGAAGCGGCATCCGGCCAATCCAACAGGGCGTCATATGTCACGGTCATCGTTCAAAACCATCCGTGATTCGCACTTCACCCGCATTTTTCGCACTGGCCTGGCTCCGATTGGCCATGATCTCATCGCCCTCCTGGATGGCCGCCACCGCTCCACGTCCCCCGCGACCGCTTTTGTGATCCTCTGCTCCGCAGCGGTCATGCTCTGGGTCAGAACCCGATTGTAGGCTCCCTGCAACGCCGACGTGATCTGGGCGGCCTCGCCCTTGGCGCACAGGGCGCCCAGTTGATCGACGCCACTGCGGATGCTCGAATGGGCCGACTGCGCCGGCGAGACGCTCGATTCCGCCTTGGTGAAAATCGAATAGCAGGTTTCGGCATTCACTTTGTAATGGGCCACGGTTCCTCTTCTTCCGCGAGATTCAGCAGGGCCCTCGTAAGCACCTGCCAGAACGGTTCTGCTGGGTTTCTGCTCACGACCACCCTGTCCGCATCCGTTCCCTCCGTGAGCAGGGCGACCCCCCGGGGCCGGGCCATCGCCCAGGCGACCTCCGGCGCATCCTTGTCGTCATCCGGTCCGATGCGCGACACCGCCACCCGGCGCCGCCGCGTGAATTCGGCTGCATCCCCGTCGGGCACGGTCCCGGGTGGTGCGCCGGTCTGTAGTTTCGCGATGAACTCGGCCTGACTGCAGGTGATCTCGAAAGTCATGTCCCAGCTGGGCTGGAGTTCGAGCCACATGAACACGAGACGAGGAACATCGTCCGTCAGGCAGTGGACGATCCGGTGAGTGATCCTCCCGGTGGCCGCATCGGTGAGATGGGAAATGGCCAGAACCGTCATGTCACCGATCCAGAGGGTCAACAACTGGGGAGGTGAGCTGTTCGCCGCGACCGCCATGTGCCGGCCGTCCCGCAGATGGGCGGCCACCCACTCGCCCGGTTCCGTGAGTGCACCGGGATCGTCGATCAGTCCCGCCCGGCGCAACTCCCGGCCAGCCGCCGAGAACTTCGAGGTCTTCCTGGAGCGCCCGAGCACGATCAGGTCGTCGAGAGCCTTGAACGCACCCTCCGACAGATCAGCGATCTCCCCGGCCAGCGCCGGAACGGGAGCCGGCTGGACGTCCAGTTTCTCCCGGGGAACGCCGTCGCGGTTGCTGGCCCAGTCGTCGAGATCAACCGTGAAGATGTCCGAGTCGGTGCGGGGGACCTGGCGGGTCGTGGGTGGCAGGGGACGGAGGCTGTCCAGGATGGATTCATACGCGCTGCCGCGATGCCAGGCCATCAGCGGCACGGTCGCGGTCGCCTCGGCGATCACGTCGCCCACCACGAGGAGGTCCTGGATCATCACCAGGCACAGAGCGTTGCCGTGCGCCTCCGGGATCTTCAGCGTCGAGAACGCCCACAGCCGACGGCGTTCCGCCGGCCCCGGCGCGGCATTGGCGTCGGGGAGTGCCTCTACGTGAAAGAAGAATGAACCAGGAAGCTGGGTCGACAACACTGCGAGATTGGCCTGCGACGCGGCCGCCAGGGAGGTAGGTGCCGGGCGCGTCAACCGTGACTCCCGCAGCACGACATTCGGGGTGAAACCCGCGAACGATTCATCCGAGGTGGCGATGACCACCCCGTCGTTCGTCTCCATCCTCCAGGCAGGGGGCACGTCGAGGGCGAAGCAGCAACCGGTCAACTCCATCGGGCACTCCTCATTGTCTGGCTGTTGCCCACACACGCTAGACCCGTTTCCCGGGCGGCATGAGGAAACCAGGAAAATTGAGGTCTCGGTGACGAGGTTCTTCTCGGAAACCGGCTGAGCCAGCACGCTCGCTGGTGTTCGCGTGCTGGCTCAACCGGCCTGCTCCTTCACCGCCCCGGGCCGTGACGCTGCCGATCAGTCGGGCGATGATGAAGGTGGGGGTGTTTCTCAAGGCATAGCGGTCTCCTCGTTCAGGGCCGTCCCTTCACGGTCCCTCACTCACCACCTCCGGGATTGTTGAGTTCTTCCTGGAAACGCCTGATGGTGGGGGAGGGGCCGACGAGGACCCCGTCCTGGGGCAGCCCGTACCTGGCCTGCATGGCGCGGATGGTTTTGGGGCCGATCAGACCATCCTGGGGGATGCCGAGCATGACCTGCACTCCGCGAATCACGGCGGAACCCCTCGCCCGGCTGTTCGGCACCCAACGCCATCCCGAGGACAGGGCGGTGTTCTGCTTGGCCCAGCCGGCGGACTGGGCCTCGACGACCCCGGACGTGGGGAGGCCGAACCCGAGCTGGAGTCTCCGGGTCGTCGCGGGTCCCCACCAGCCGTCGACGACCAGGGAGCCCGATTTGGCCTGGGCGGCGGGGGCGCCGATCAGGTTCGCGGCTCCCAGCAGGCCCAATGCGGGGACACCCAGGGTGATGGTGGACAGTAGAGTCCTGCGGGACATTCCGGGATGTTGAATGGTCATTGTTCTCTCTTTTCCAAGGGATTGCGGGTGGACCACCTTCGGGGCATCATTGCCGTGGCGGCCGAACTTCGCGAGCGATACCCTCTGGGCGTCTGGTCTGTTGATTCTCGAATCGAAGGAAATTTCAGAAACGTCCTTCGGCTTCATTTGCCGAGCAGTTCTATGACCGATTGGTCGATGATTTCCGTTCGTGTTTCACATCTTCTGAACTTCAGTGTAGGTCTCCATGGGGTCATCGCCATTCAGAATCCGCGGCGCCGCGGCCCAGGTCGCTGCCGTGGAGGTCCACCGTCGTCAGGTCGGTGCTCGCGCCCCGGCTCAGCAGGTCGTGGGCGTCGGCGGTCGCTTGCTGCCTCAATACCGCGACACCACCACGTCACCCGGCAGCTCGGCGTCCTCCATCGCTGCCAGATAGCCGAGCCTGCGGTCGAGGTAGCCGTTGGCGGCATCGACCTGCCCCCGGACTTGGCATGGCGGCGACGTCAGTGTTCGCAGGGGTGTTGATCGCCAAGTCGGGTGGTTTCGGCCTGCCCATCATGGGTGTCCAGGACCAGTGGCGGAAGGTGGTCCTCGGGTCGACGTCATTTCCCTGTTGGAGCAGGGCAAGATCAGCGGCGTCGTGGTGCAGACCCCTACGGCATGGGCAAGAAGACGGTCGAGCTGATCGTTGCCGCGTCGAAGGGTGAGAACCCTGCGGAGAAGAACGTGGTCTCCGAATCGGTGTGGGTGTCCACCGAGAACCTCAAGGACCCGGACATCCAGCAGATCGTCAACTGACCGATACCCGGCGTGGTGAGGGGCGGTCCCGATCGGGACCGCCCCTTTCGGTTTGCTGTCATTTGGCGGGCAGGAGGAATTCGATCTGCAGCTGGAAACCCCTGACGGTGGGGGAGGGGCCGACCAGGACTCCGTCGAGGGCTGTACCTCCGCCGTAGTCGGTCTGCAGGGCCTTGATGGTGACGGGACCGATCAGGCCGTCCTGGGGAACCTCAAGCATCTTCTGCAGCTCCCGGAGCACCGGCGCACCTTTGGCGCGGCTGTCAGGCACCCAGTCCCAGCCTGCGTACAGGGCGGTGTTCTGCTTCGCCAGGCTTGCGGGCTGGCTGTCGATCACCCCGGTCTGGGGGAAACCGAGGGCCGCCTGGAGCAGCTTCGTCGTCTCGTGACCCCACCAGCCATCCAGTGTGATCCGCGTTTTCTTCGCATTGGCGGCGGGGGCGCCGATCAGGTTCGCTGCACCCAACAGGCCCAGGGCGGGGACGCCCAGGGTGACAGTGGACAGCAGGGTCCTGCGAGACAATCCGGAATGTTCAGTGGTCATGATCCTGTCCTTTCTGGTCTCTGGGAGTTTCTGGGCGCGGGTCACCGGGCCCCGGGTGATCATCCGGCTGGCTGGTTCTTGATCGTGGAAATCCGATCCGTTGGAGATTGTGCAGAGGGCTGTAAACCGTTCCTGGCGGCATGTCCACCACGCAAGCCTCATCCGCGGGATCTCCTGGCGGGTCAGTGACCGAAGGGTCTCCGCTCTTGCTTCAATTCTGATTTCAGTGTAAGGCGGGAGAGGTTCATCCCCGCAGGGCGGCATCCGACCTGCGAATCTGTAGCGTTTGAACCTGCGAATCTGTAGCACTGACGCGATGGAGTACCCGGAAAGGGCGATTGACAAGGAGCTGGATGAGCTGCTGCCTGACCTGCCCGCCATCGCCTTGGACGGCCCGAAAGGGGTTGGCAAGACCGAGATGTCGGTGACGGTGCCCCTGCTGGTTCCTTCCTGCTGACCGGCAGCAGCAACCCGCTGGCGAAGGATTCCGGACACACCGGGGAGAACACGAGATCGACCTGCTGGTCGAGGGACGTGGCGGTGCGCTGGTGGGGGTCGAGGTGAAACTGTCGGCGTCGGTCACGGATCGGGACGTCAAACACCTCTTCTGGCTCCGCGACCCGGTCAGCGGACGAAGACGGGGGCATCGGGCATCGAACGCTGCTCGTCGTAGGCGTAGCCGTTCTCGGCGAAATCGGGGAGGTCCGCCGCGGATCGGACCTGGTTGCGGACCAGCCAGCCGGCCATGGCGCCGCGGGCGCGTTTGGCGTGGAAACTGACCACGCGAGCGGTGCCGTTCCGGTCACGGTCCTCGAAACGCGGGGTGACGATCCGCGCGTCGAGGCGGTCGGCGTCGACGGCGGCGAAGTACTCCTGCGACGCCAGGTTGACCAGCACCTTCTCCCCCGGGGATGCGGCCAGGTCCTCGCGCAGCAGGTCGGTGATGCGGCCGCCCCACCAGTCGCGGAGGTTGCGGCCGCGGTCGGTGGCCAGGCGGGTGCCCATCTCCAGGCGGTGCGGCTGGATCAGGTCGAGGGGACGCAGCAGGCCGTAGAGCCCGGACAGGATCCGCAGGCTTTTCTGCGCCTCGGTGAAGTCTCGGGTGTCGAAGTCGCGGGCACGCAGCCCCTGGTAGACGTCGCCGTTGAAGGCCAGCACTGCCGGGCGTGAGTCGTCGGGGGTGTGCGGGGTGGTGAACTCGCGGTAGCGCGTCGCGTTGAGATGGGCCAGGTCCTCGGAGATGCGCATCAGTTTCGCGATGTCGCCGGGCGATTTGGTGCGCATGATCTCGATCAGCCCCTCGGTCTCGTCGATCAACCGCGGTTCGGTGTGTCCGACGGCGGTTATCGGCGAGTCGAAGTCGAGTGACTTGGCGGGGGAGAGGACGCTCAGCATGCCCTCATTGTCGCCCATCCCTGCCCCTCTCCCCTCGGTTTGCTGGCCTTGTTCCTGTTTTGCTGGCCTTGTTCACGTTTGCCTGCGCTGTGAGGCCAGCGAACATGAACAAGGCCAGCAAACCGGCATTAGGGCCAGCGGACCAGGGTAAGGCCAGCAAAACAGGGGGGGGAGGGATGGGGAGCGGCGGGTGAGGGGGCTGGATGAGAGCATTTTCAACAACATGAGAAAGCTCTCACGTCGGCCTCATCGCTTGCTTCTTTTCGGTTGCGATGCTCTTCCCAGTCCCGGGAAACGGGACTGGAGAGAAAGGCAACGATCATGGCGGAAACCTACCGGGTACTGTTGTACAGCCATGACTCCCAAGGCCTGGGGCATGTGCGACGCAACTTGGCCATCGCTCACAATTTGGCCCGGCGCCTGCCGGGAGCCGTCGACGCCGAGGTCGCGGGGCTCCTGGTCACCGGGCTTGCACCCGCATCACGCTTCCCCCTGCCCGAGGGTTTCGACTGGGTCACCATCCCGGGCGTCTCCAAGGGCCGCGACGGCTACCGGCCGCGCAGCCTGTCCGGCGCCACCGGCGACCTGATCAAACTTCGTTCCCGGCTGCTGCAGGCAGCTCTGCTCGGTTTCAAACCCGACCTGGTCATCATTGACCGCCACATCTACGGCGTCTGGTCCGAGTTGCGGGAACCCCTCATGTGGCTGCGTGAACAGCATCCAGCCGTGCGGGTGGTCCTCGGGTTGCGCGAGGTCCTCGACGATCCCCGCGTCGCCGCTGCGGAATGGGAACGTCTCGGCGACCCCGACCGGCTGCGCGACCTCGTCGACGAGGTGTGGGTCTACGGCGACCCCGCCGTCCACGATCCCCTCGCCACCGGTGAGGCCCCGCCCGCCCTGGCCGACCGCATCCGCTTCACCGGCTACCTCGCCCACGACCGCCGCGTCAGCGACCACGGCGAACCGATCGAGCCCAAACCGTTCGTGCTCACCACCGCGGGCGGCGGATCCGACGGCCACGAGCTGCTGCGCGCTGCCGTCGCCATGCGGGTCCCGGCCGGGTACGAGAACATCGTCGTCACCGGGCCGCAGCTCGATGACGCCAGTTTCGAGGCCATCGCCGCGCAGGCCACCCCCGGCACGCAGGTGCACCGCTCCTGGCCGGGCCTGGGCAGCCAGATCGCCGAGGCCGCCGCCGTGATCTCCATGGGGGGCTACAACACCGTCTGCGAGATCCTCGCCACCGACACCCCCGCGCTGATCGTGCCCCGCGAGACCCCGCGACTGGAGCAGCTGATCCGCGCCGAGGCTCTCCGCGACGCCCGCGCCCTCGACGTGATGCGCACCACGCAGGTCACCGCCGAGACCCTCGGGGCCTGGGTGGCCGGCGCAGTGACGCGCCGCGTCGACCGTTCCCACATCGCCCGCGACGGCCTGGCGGCCACCGCTGATTTCGCCGCCGACCTGCTCAATGACGCCAATCTCGCTGACCAGGAGGTCGTGGCATGACCCGTATCGGATACGTCCTCAAGGTCTACCCGCGCTTCTCCGAGACCTTCATCGTCACCGAGATCCTGGCCCGCGAGGCCCACGGCGACGACCTGCGCATCTACGCGCTGCGTCCCACCACCGATGCCCGCTTCCACCCCGAGATCGCGCGGGTGCGTGCCCAGGTCTCGTGGGTGCCGCGCCCCTCGAAGGCCAGCGACTTCTGGGCTCAGCTCAGCAACTCCCTGCGCCACGAGGACCTGCGACGCCGATTCGCCGAGCTCGCGCCCGACCTCGCCGGCCTGCCCGCCGACGAGGTGGCGCAGGGAATCTCCCTGGCGGCGTCCGTGATCGACGACGGCATCGACCACCTCCACGCCCACTTCGCTTCTCTGGCGGGACGGATGGCGTGGCTCGCGTCCCGGCTGACGGGGGTGCCCTACACCATCACCACGCACGCCAAGGACATCTACCACGAGTCCGTGGACCGCGACTGGCTGCGGCGGATCTGCGGCGACGCCGACCGGGTGATCGCGATCAGCCGTTTCAACGAGAGCTACCTGAACGAGGTTCTCGACGGCACCGGGGCGAGGATTTCCCTGCAGTACAACGCCCTCGAACTGGAACGTTTCCCCTACCGCGACCCGATCCAACCGAGCCTTCCGCTGCGGATCGCCACCGTCGGGCGGCTCGTCCCGAAGAAGGGTTTCGCCGACCTCATCGACGCCGTCGCGGCCCTCGACATCCCCGTCGAACTGGACATCGCGGGCAGCGGCGAGCTGCGCGACGATCTCGCCGCCCGCATCGAACGTCTCGGCCTGGGTGATCGCGTCCGCCTGGTGGGGCCGCTCACCCAGAACGAGGTCTCGGAGCTGATCCGCGGCTCCCACGTCTTCGCGGCCCCCTGCATCCCCGCCGACGACGGCAACATCGACGGCCTGCCGACGGTGGTGCTGGAGGCCATGGCCCTCGGCACCCCGGTGGTCGCGACCTCCGTCAGCGGCCTGCCCGAGGTGGTTCGCAACGACCTCACCGGCATCCTCATCGAACCCGGCGACGTCGCCGCCCTGACCCGGTCCCTGGCCGAGCTGGCCGCCGGACGGGTGCCCGTGGTCACCCTCGCCCGCAACGCCCGGGCCCTCATCGAGGAACAGTTCAACAGCCGCCGCCAGGCGGCCACACTCTCCGCGTGGGAGGGAGGAAGCCGATGAGAATCGCCTACGTCACCGTCGATCCCGGAATCCCCGTCTTCGGCACGAAGGGCGCCTCCGTGCACATCCAGGAGGTGGTGCGGGAATTGATCCGCCGCGGACACGACGTCACCGTCCACACCACCCGTGCCGGGCGCGACATCCCCGACGACCTGGCTGGCCTGGAGGTGATCGAGACCCGCATCGACGCCGAGGATCCCGGGGCCAGGGAATGCGCCCAGCGAGAGGTCTCCGCGCAGATCGCGGCGCGCGTCATCGCCGACGGCGCCGATGTGGTCTACGAGCGCTACTCGCTGTTCAGCACCGCGCTCGCCGAGGTGACCGATGCCACCGGAGCAGCCGGGATCCTGGAGGTCAACGCCCCCCTCATCGAGGAGCAGCGCACCCACCGCGTGCTCGTCGACGAGGAGGCCGCAGAGAATGCGCTGGCTTGTCAGGTGGCGGCCGCCACCGCCACCGTCGCGGTCTCCGATCCTGTCCGCGACTGGGTGCGGGAACGCACCGGCTCGGATCGCGTCCACACCGTTCCCAACGGTGTCAGCATCACCCGCATCGTCCCGCGGCCCGAGGACATCGGCGACCCGGTGGTGACCTTCGTCGGCACCCTCAAACCGTGGCACGGCGTCGCCGACCTGCTGGCCGCCGCGGCCCTCGCCAAGCGGCCCTGGAAGCTGCGGATCATCGGCGACGGGCCCGAACGGGCCGCCCTGGAGGAACAGGCCGCGGGCCTCGGGATCGAGGTGGACTTCCGCGGTGCCGTCGCCCCCGCCGACATGCCGGGGCAGCTCGCTGGATCCGCCATCGGCGTGGCCCCCTACCCCGATCTCGGCGGCGAACAGCAGCAGTACTTCTCGCCCCTGAAGGTCTACGAATACCTGGCGGCCGGGCTGCCGGTGGTGGCCTCCGCCGTCGGACAGCTGCCGCAGATCCTCGGTGAACTGGGCACCCTGGTGCAGCCCTCCGACCCGGCCGCGCTGGCCGCCGCCATCGACACCCTCGCCGCCGACCCCGTGCTGCGCGGAGAACTGGGGTGGCGGGGGCGGGTGCAGGCCGAGGAGAAACACAGCTGGGCCGGTGCCGTCGACCGCATCCTCGACCTGGCCGGGAGGTCCGATGGCTGACCGCCACACACCCTCGATGCGGCGCAGCCTGAAGCTGGTCGCACCCGACGTCGCCCCGCACCGCGCGCTCATCCTGTTCGGGGTGCTCGCGCTGCTGCTGGAGGTGGCGTTCCGGGTGCTGGAGCCGTGGCCCCTGAAGATCGTCGTCGACGCGGTGACGGCGTTCCGGGGTGCGAAGGTCTCCCACCAGCCCGCGAGTGTTGAGCTGCTGATCGGGTGCGGTGTCGCGCTGCTGCTGATCGTGGGGTTGCGTGCCCTCAGCAACTACCTGGCCACCATCTGTTTCGCGCTGGTCGGTTCCCGGGCCGCCACGTCGCTTCGGGCCCGCGTGTTCCGGCACGTCCAGGGTCTCTCCCAGCAGTTCCACGCCCGCAACCGCAGTGCCGACACCGTGCAGCGGATCGTCGGTGACGTTGCCCGGATGCAGGAGGTGGCGATCACCGCAGGGATGCCGCTGATGGCCAACGTCGCGACTCTGCTGGTGATGGTCGTGGTGATGTTCGTCCTCGACCCGCTGCTCGCCAGCGTCGTGCTGGTGGCGATCGTGGCCTTCGCGGTGACGTCGGGTCCGACGTCGCGGAAGATCACCGACGCGTCCCGGCAGACCCGTAAGGGTGAGGGGCATCTGGCCAACACCGCCCAGGAATCCCTCGCATCGATCCGCGTGGTGCAGGCCTACGGTCTGGAAAACATGGTGGAGAAAAACTTCACCTCCGCGAACCGAACGTCGCTGCGGGAGGGGGTGCGGTCACGTCGCTATGCCGCACGCCTGGAACGCACCACCGACGTCATCGTCGGCCTGGCGACCGCGATCGTGCTGGTCGGCGGCGGCTTGCGGGTGATGCAGGGCGCGATGAGCCCCGGCGACCTGGTGCTGTTCACCACCTACCTGCGTACCACCATGAAACCGCTGCGCGACATGGCCAAGTACACGGGCCGCATCGCCCGGGCCAGCGCATCCGGGGAGCGGGTCGCCGACCTGATGGAGATCACCCCCGACGTCGTCACCCCCGACATGCCGGTGCGACCGAACGTCGTGATGGGTGCGGTGCAGTTCGACCGGGTCATCACCGAGTACGACGGTGTCGAGGTGCTGCGCGGCCTCAGCTTGGACATCCGGCCCGGTGAGCGGGTCGCGATCATCGGGCCGTCCGGGGCGGGCAAGTCCACCCTCGTGTCGCTGCTGGTGCGATCCATCGATCCCGTCTCCGGGTGCGTGCGACTCGACGGGCATTGCCTGACCGATCTCGACCTGACCCAGCTGCGCGCCAGCATCTCCCTGCTGCACCAGGAGGCGGTGCTGTTCACCGGCACCATCCGCGAGAACATCCGCATGGGTCGCGGCGATGCCACCGACGCGGAGGTGGAGGCCGCCGCCCGCGCCGCCAACGCCCATGACTTCATCATGGAACAACCCAATGGTTACGACACCGTCGTGGGGGAACGCGGCGGCACCCTCTCCGGCGGCCAGCGGCAACGGATCGCGATCGCCCGGGCGCTGCTGCGCCGCTCACCCGTCGTGGTGCTCGACGAGGCCACCACCGGTCTCGACCCCGAGGCCGCGAGCCTGGTGCTGGACGCCATCGACCGGCTCGCCGCGGGCCGCACCACCCTGGCCGTCACCCACGACGCCGAGGTGGCGCTCAGGGCGACGCGGGTGGTGTGGATCGAGGACGGCCGCATCCGGCTCGACGCCACCCCGGAGGAACTCATCGCCACCAGCGACGTGTTCCGGGCCTGGGTGCAGGCCAGCGGCCGCGACATGGACTCCATCAGGATCGGAGGTGCGCGATGAACACCGAACAACTCGTTGCCCGCGTGCTCGACCCCGACTGGCTCAGCGAACAGGCCGGACGACCCGTCCGGGCCGCCAGGCTGCGGATCAAACCCCGCACCTCGCTGGTCGTCGGCCTCGACGACGCCGCCGGCCACCCGGCCGGATGGCTGCGTTTCCTGTGGCCCATCAGCCACAACAAGGCCGCCCGGACCCGCAGGGAAGCCGGTGAACTGGGCCTGGAAACCGCCGAACACGAACTCGGGGAGCTGCTGGTGCAGACCGGCCCGCTGCCCGCCGACCCGAAACTGCTGACACGCATCGCCGCCGCCACCGGGTCCGGGCAACTCGGCCGGTGGGAGGCCCCACAGGTGCTGCGCTACAACCCGCTGCGCCGCCTTGTGGTGCGCGACGGGATGCGTGTGGTGCGGGTCGCGACCAGCCGGGACAGGGGGGTGGCCTTCGACCGTTTCATTGCGGGGGTGGTCGAGACCCCTCTCCGTCTCGACGACGGCGACCTGGAGGGCGTCAGCATCCACGCCTTCACCGGCGACCTGGACCTCTCCGACCTCCGGGCCGCCCGCGAACCCATCCCAAGCCCCCCCGATTCCGTCCGCGCCGCAGGGGCGATGCTCGCCCGGCTCCACGCCGCCAGGATTCCCGCCGACCTGGCCCGTTCGTTCGCCGCCCGCACCTCCGACCCCGTCGCCCAGGGCCTGGCCCACGCCGCCCTGCTCGACGAACTGGCCCTGGACCTGGCGGAGCGGATGCGCCGGGTGGTCGCGCGACTCCCCGGGGTCGCCTCCGCGATGCCGGTGCTGTCCCACGGCGACCTGTCGCCCGACCAGGTGCTCACCACCCACGTCGGCGACACGGTGTGGCTCACCGACTTCGACCGCGCCTGTCTGGCGCCCCGCGCCGTCGACCTGGGGTCCTTCCTCGCGGTCCTGGACGACGACGCCTTCCTCGACGGCTACCGCGACGGTGGTGGTCAGGTGCCACCCGGGGATCAGCTGCGACGGGCGGTCGCGGCCTCGCTGATCCTGCGGGCCGCTGACCCGCTGAGACGCGCCTCCCGCGACTGGAGATGCCGGGTCTCGGCGAATCTCGATCGAATACGGGAGGTTGTGACGTGAAAGCCCTGACAACGATCCGTGCGCTCAACGGTGTGCGGCGCGCCTGGCCCGGGCGTGACGGCTCGATCACCTTCGAACTGGCGGCCCCCACGGGCACACTCCGTGCAGGGAGGGTCAACCGGGAAGGGGAGGCGTGGATCACCGGCTACGCCTCCGACCCGAAACTCCCGGAACTGACCCCTGGCCTCGTGGGCAGGCTCGTGGTGCACCGGTTCCACCGCCGGGCTGTGGTCCTGACCGGCGACCGGGCGATCAAGTTCACTCGCCAGGGTCGCGCCAACGCCGTCGCGGTGCAGTCCTCGCAGGTCGCGGAGCTGTGCGACGGCTCCGGAATCACCGCGGCCCGGGTCCTGACCCACTCGCCGTCGCGGGTGGAACTGGCGCTCCTGCCAGGCCGTACCTTCCACGACCTCGGCGGCGATGCGCTACCCGGGTGGCGGCGCTTCACCGAGACCTGGCCCGGGCTGGTCGTGCGCCCCGCCGGGCTGCCGGAACACACCGGGGCCGACGAGGCGAACGTGTTGTGGCAGTGGTTCGAACGTGCCCGGGAACATCGGGCGCTGTCGCTGCTGGACCGGCTCGGCGCCGAGGCCGTGGAAACCTGCCAGCGGCTCACATCCGGCGACGACGGCACCCGCGTGCTCACCCACCGCGACCTCCATGACAAACAGATCCTGTGGGACGGTGACACCCTCGGTCTGCTGGACCTCGATACCGCGGCCCGCGGCGAGGCCGCCCTGGACCTGGGGAACCTGTGGGCTCACGTCGAGCTGCGACACGCCCAGGGACGTCTCACCCAGCAGGACCGCGACCGGATCCTCGACCTGCTGCTGGGTGACCTGGCCGGGGTCCTGCCCACCACGCCCGAGCGCATCGCCGCATATCACCGGGCCGCCCGGCTGCGACTCGCCTTCGTCTATGCCTTCCGGCCGCGGTCGGCCGGTTGGCTGCGCCACTGGGTGGAGGAAACCCTCGTGTCCTCCAGCCCTGTCACCCCGTGAACCTGTGAAATTGAGGAGAAACCCATGAAGATCTCGGTTGTCGGATGCGGATACCTGGGGGCCGTTCACGCCGCCTGCATGGCCGAACTCGGACACGACGTGCTCGGCGTCGACGTCGACGAAACCAAGGTGGCGGCGCTGTCCGCGGGCCGGACGCCATTCTACGAACCCGGTTTCGAGGAGCTGCTCACCCGGGCCCTCGGCACCGGCAGGCTGCGTTTCACCACCACCCCGGGCGGCGACCTGGCCGGCGTGGACCTGCACTTCATCGCCGTCGGCACCCCCCAGTCCGACACCGGCGCCGCGGACCTCAGCTACGTCGACGCCGCCGTCACCACCCTGTTGGCCGGGGCCGCACCAGGGTCGGTGGTGGTGGGCAAGTCCACCGTCCCCGTCGGCACAGCCACGCACCTGGCGGACCGGCTGGCGGAACGGGACATCGCGTTGGTGTGGAATCCCGAGTTTCTGCGTGAGGGATTCGCCGTCGCCGACACCCTCCACCCCGACCGCATCGTCTATGGGCTGCCCGAGGACCGCGA
>CALLVV010000082.1 GCA_938012815.1 uncultured Propionibacteriaceae bacterium | reverse complement strand
GTCTGCCAGTCCCGCGTCCACCAGGTCAGCGCGGAGAACAGGTTCTGCTCCCGTAGCGGATCATCAAGGGAAAGGAACCGGTTGAAGGGAGGAAACAAAACGACGACCACCGCCACGACGCCGATCCCCGCAGCCACCAGCCACGGCCACAACCGGCGCGGGCGTCCCTTCCGCCCAAGCAGCAACACCACGACGAGCAGCGCCGCCCAGGCGCCCAGGGCCAGCATTCCGCCACGCGACCCCGTCGCCAGGACACCCGCGGCCCCCAGGGCCGCCAGCACCAGCCCCGGCCACGCGGAACCGGACCCACGGGACGCCGCCGCGACGTCGCGGGTGTGAAGATACCAGCCCAGTCCGGCAGCCGCCGCCACCAGAAACACCAGGTGGATCGTCGCCGACCCGCCCAGCGCCGTTGCGAGACGCAAGGAACGATGCATCGGTACCTGACGTGGCCACGCCACGAAACCCGCGAGGGTCAAAGCCCCCATCGCACACGTCAAGACAGCGGGAAGGTGTCGCCGGTCCGCGGCCATCGCGAGTCCGAGGCCGGCGGCCATCGCCAGCAACGCGGTCAGCAGCGGTACCAGCAGATAGGAGCCGGGAACCACAGTCAGGTGGGAAGTCTCAACCACGGGACTGGCATGCCACGCGATACCCACCATGGCATAAACGATCAGGATGGTGAATGCTCCCGCCAGCACCTGAACCCACCGATTCATCACCCGGATCCGCACCACCGCCCAAGGAGCGGCGATCAACGCCAGAAATCCGAACAGCGGCAACTCCAGCGTCATCGTCACACCCGCGATGTTCACGGGTCGCCTCAGCCAGACGAACTGCATCCCAACGGCCAAGGGCACGAGCAACCACGAGACCCGGTTTCCCCACTGTGTGAACCGGGCGGATCCGGCCGTCATCTGGACGGCACCGCTACCGGCTCGTCGTCACGACGGTCCGCAGCCAGGGTCCGCCGGGCCACCCGGAACCTTTCTGGAACCTCCGGGTCGCTGTCCCTCGCCCACTTCGGAACGGGACGGGCGATCTGCTGGTAGGCGCAGTAGAAACCGAGCAACGTGGCCACCTGGATCCAGGCGATGGGGGAGTCCAGGAAGGTGCTGTCGCCGAAGGAGAGAACCGGGACGGTGATGGCGGTGATCGCGATCCCCTGCCGGATCATCCGGTACTCGGGAGCCTCGCCGGTCCTGCCGATGCCACGCATACTGCGCCAGGTCAGGGCTATGAGTGCCGCCCCGACCAGGGCGGCGATGAGGAAACCGTACTGGCTGAGGATCTCGAAGACGCCACTGTGCGGGTTGACGGCCTCGTGCGTGATGTAGGGCACCCGGTTGCGCCGTATCGTCTCCTCGAACATGCCCGGCCCGATGCCGAGCCCGAAGGTCGACAGGAACATCCAGATGGCGTTCAGGTAGAGCTTCAACCGGTCGGATCCCGACCCCTCGAACGAATCGAGGATGCGGCTCATGATCGCCGGGGAACTAATGAGCACCACGACGGCCACCACGGCCAGCATCACCGACACGGCCGTCAGCTTTCTGAGCCAAGGGCGCACGGCTTCGCGGGTGGCCACCATCCACACCAGCATCACCAGCGAGACCGCCAGCACCAGCCGGCTGTTGGTCGGGTAGATGATGACCGGGCTGACGACGCAACAGATGAGCATCACGTTGCGCACCCAGCGTTTCTCCAGCTGCGAGGTCATGACGAACACGGCCATGGCGGCACACAGGAAGTATGCGAAGGGATTGGGGTTGACGAAATAGGAGGCGATGTCGTCGGAGGACTCCCGCACCCAGCCGGGAGAACTCGACAGATAGTTGGGCAGGTGTTTGCGCGTGATGATCTCGTAGATCGCCGGTATCACCGCGACGAACCACGCGAACAACCAGGCCCGTCCCAGTAGCCGCAGCCTCTCCCGGGTCCACGGGTACAGGACGAAGGCCAGGACGCTCGCCAGGCTCAACGCTATCGAGAACAGACGCTTGAGGGCGTCCGTGCCGTGGAGCATCACCAGTCCCCAGGTCAACCAGCAGACGATCAGGATCACGATCCAGATCGACACGCGGTTCCAGCGCGGGGTGACCATGAAGGTCGCCACCACCAGCACCAAGGCCAATGGTCGTGCCGCGGCGAACCCACCTATCGAGATCACCGACCCCAGGGATGCGACCACTGGCATCAGGAACAGCAGGACCGAGGTGAATCCCTGGAGGTTCCTGCGTGGTGTGGTGACCGTTGCGATCGTCGTTCTCACCCGTCCTGCCCCGCCATCTCGCCGATGTAGCGGACGAAAGCCGGATAGTTCGTGTCCGCGTGGTAGGAACTCAGCGCGTGTTCCCGCACCCGTTGGCGGAACGCGGGATCCTTGGCGCGCTCGTGATAGGCCACCACGCGCTCGGCCAGGTCCTTCGGGCTGAGGTCGGCGGGAAGCAACAGCTCCGGGAGCACGACCTCACGGATCGCACCGACATCGGGGGCGATCGCAGGCACCCCGCGCACCATCGCCTCCATGATCGAGACCGGCACCCCCTCCTTGGAGCTCGTGTTCAGGAACAGGTCGACGGAGCTGTCCGCGTACAGCTTCAGCAGGTCGGGGTTGTTGATGTGTCCCAGCATCTCGTGGGTCAGGTTGGGAACGCCCTTCAGTTTCGTGTCGGCCAGGGCGTGGAGCTCGTCGTGCAGCGGCCCGTCGCCCGCGTGCCGCCAGACGACCTCCACCTCCGGCAGCGCCTCGGCGATGAGACGGACGGCGTCGATCATGATGTGGAGCTGTTTGAACCTGCTCAGGGTGCTGACCGACATCAACTCCAGGGTACCGGGACCCGCGGGGGCGCACATCGGGCCGTCCAGGACCCCGAGCCGGCACACCTTCACCTGGTCGGGCCCGAGTCCGTAGCGCGTCGCATAGTCGGCGGCGTCCTGTGAGATGACCGCCAGGGTGTGGATCTCGGGGGCGAACTGGCGCATCAGGGCCGTGTACTCCTCCGGCCTGGCGTCCTCGTAGTACTCGCTGTTGTGCGCCCGCGACAGCACCTTCCTGACGATCCCCTCCCGCTGCGCGAGAACCGCTGCGCAGGTGCCGACTGAAAACCAGTAGGTGTAGACCACGTCGATCGGGCGACGAAGCCCGGCCGCGATCCGCCGAAGATGCTGAAGCTCCATCTGAACCCGCACCACCGACAGGAAGGCGTGCTTGAGCTTGTAGGGGCTGACCCGTTTCGTGCCGAGCACGTACTTCAGCTCACGCCAGAAAACCGGAGAGAACAACGCCCGCACAGAGTTCTTCAGCTGGGCGGAACGACGATGCCAGTCCGACATCAAACCGGTGTCGACCTCGACCTCCGGGGGGAGGGGACGTTTACCACGACCCATGTGATTCTCGGGCAGGAGGATGACCCTGCCCTTGAACTCCGCCCAGTGGGGCACCTCCGTCTCAATGAACTGTTCCCCACCACCATACGGGAACCCGGACGTGATCCACACTACGCTGGGCTGCGCCGGCATACTCTCCTCCTAGTATCTGGGCAGGCTCAGTCTACGCAGAGTTGCCGCTAAGCTGTTGGAATCGTCACACGTGGAAGGGCCCTTCTTGATGTCAGTGCGATCGTATCTCAGGCTAGTGTCCCGTTACTGGTTGGGTGCACTGCTGCTGGGAATCCTGGCAGGAGTCCTGGGCGCCATGGTGGTCCAGTTCACCAACAAACCCGAGCACACCACATCGCTCACCATCACGATGCACGTCACGGAGCAGGGCGCCTCCCCGACGGGCGAGAAACCCGCCATCGACCAGCTCGCCGCGTCAGCACCCGCACTGCTGACCTCACCGCGGGTGCTGACCCCCGCGGGCAAGACCGTGAACCCGGCCATGACCGCCGAGCAGCTGCAGAAGGCCCTCAACGTCCGCACCCCCAACCAGTCGCTGGTGTTCATCGCGTCGCTGAGCGGCCAGGAGGAGCGCGTCACCACCGTCATGAACGCCATCGGCAACGAGTTCCAGGCGGCCGTCGACGACAACGCCCTGCCCTCATACGCGGGCGTGCGACTGACGGTCGGCTCCATCGAGGTGAGCACCGAGGCGAGTGCCGCCTCCACCATGGGAACGCTCAGCAAGATCATGGTCGGCGTCGCCGTCGGCCTGTTGGTCGCCTTCCTCTACCTGTTCCTGAGGGTCTTCCTCGATGACAAGGTTCGTGGCCCCGAGGACCTGCGAGAAATCACCGACGACGCGATACTCACCGCACCCGACCCGAACGAGCTGGTTCACGTGCTCAGCCAGGGCCTGCCCTACCTGTCCGCGGGTCCGGGCGAGAACGTCATCGCCGTCAGCGGGATCGACGCCGAGGCCACCGACCTGGCCCGGGCACTGGCCTCCGCCACCGCGAGGAGTGGAGCCAGCGTGGCCCTGGTCGACCTGGACCTGACCTCCCGTCCCCTCGGGGATGCCCCGGGGTTGGCCGACGTGGTCGGCCAGCGCGCCGCCCTGCCCGATGTCGTCTCCGCAACCGACGGTGTCGACGTGGTCGTGGCCGGCGGCCCGGTCCCGAACCCCGGTGAGTTCCTCACCCGCACCGGATACGAACAGGCCCTGGAGGAACTCGGCACCACCCACGACTGGGTACTCGTGAACACCGGCCCCCTGACCGCGTCGAGCGCCGGCGTCCTGGGAGCGAAACTGGCCGACACCACCCTGCTGGTGGTGCGGCAGGACACCAGTTCCCGCAGGGACATCGCCCAGGCCCTCAACCTGGTCGAGGCAACCGGCGTGAAGGTCGCGGGCCTGGTCCTGTCCTGACGACTCCTGGGGAACAACCCTTCAGGACCGCAGGGCGGAGACGACCCGTCGTATCGATCGCACCGACAGGCCCAGCCAGACAATTCCGAAGATCACCGCTGCCACCAGGTCGATCCAGTAGGAGGGCGACAGGCTCTGAACAAGCCAGGAGACCGCTCCGATCAGGATGGCACTGCCGAGCACGAAGAACGCAAGCCCGTTCCAGCGCTGACCGGTCTGCCGCCACGCGACCCCCATCAGGGACAGAGCGGTCAGGGTGACGCCCGCGCCATAGCCCAGCACGATCGCGAAGAGCCCGAGGAAGGGAACCGTCGTCACCCACACGAGAACCGCGGTCAGCAGTCCGGCCTGGGACAGCAACATCGAGTAACGCACGTTGCGGTGCGCGCCGCTGGTGACGGCACTGACCGACGGGGTGGCGACGTTGTTCAGCAGCAGGGCGATGCAGAACACCGGCATCAGGACGGCGGCCTCCATGTAGCCTTCCTTGCCGCGTCCCAGCTCGTAGATCAGGTGGATCAAGGGCCGGGACGCGATGGCCAGGGCGCCGAAAATCGGAACGAGCAGCGCCACGAATCCCCGGGTGGTCAAGTCGGTGTGGGAGCGCAGCTTTTCCTTGTCCCCGGCACCGTGCGCCGCCGCGAGGGCGGGATAGAGCACCGATGTGAGGGCTCCGGTGATCATGGCCATCGGGGTGACGAGCTGGGATGCGGCGCCATAGACACCGGACGCGGTGTCACCGAACCACCCGGTGATCAGTTGGGACAGGTACAGCATGCCCGCGCTGGCGATGGAACCGATGGCGGAGAAGGTCACGAACTTGTCGATCTCACTGCGCAGTGCCTTCTCGGGACGTCCATGCGCGGTCCATGGCCAGCACAGCAGCGAATAGGCCCCCAACGCGAGGCTGAGCGGCAGCGTCAGCAGGAGGTTGTGCACCCCGAACAGCAGCAGGACACCGGTGCCACCGATCCCGATGATGCTGGAGATGATGTCCACCCGGGTACCGCGGGCCACCTGCCCGGCACCGAAGTGCACCCCGCGGGCGTAAACGGAGGTGTTGAGCGTGATCAGCATCGCACTGACGCACAGCCCCTCCCACCACGCGCCACCGTAAAGCGTCATCCACAGCACCGGTGCGATGACGGCCAGAAGAGTGGTGACCTGCAGCACCCGCGTCGAAAGGTGCTGTGCGACCGCGTGGACCTCCGCGTCGTCCTGCCTGCCCCGGGCCCGGGCGATGAACTTCGATGCCGCCGGCTGGGCGCTGGATGGCCAGAAGGTGTTGAGCAGGGACGCCAAGGAGAACGCATTGACGACGCTGCCGTAGACAGCCGGACCCGCGACCCTGGCGACCAGCCAGTTGGAGATGGTGCGGGTTCCACCCTGCAGACCGACCGTGATGAGGGAGAAGATGCCCTTGCGGGCCCCCGAGGTTTTCGCCGGGGAGTTGAGCTGCACTGGGGTGAACTTCATGCCCTGTCCCCTCGACTGTCAGAAATCACCGGTTCAGGCTACCCCGTGCCGTCATACGCCTGCATGGGCAGGCGTGACGGGGTCGCACGCGTGTAGGCTCCGGTTCATGGCTTTCCTTCCGTTCGCGCGCCCTGACATCACCGAGGCCGAGATCGAGGCCGTCGTCGAAACCATGCGTTCCGGATGGTTGACGACCGGTCCGAACGCGGCCGCCTTCGAGAAAGAGTTCGTCGAGTTCCTGGGCGCCGACGCCCACGGGGTCGCGATCAACTCCGCCACCGCAGGGCTGCACCTGGCTTTCGAGGCCATCGGGGTGTGTCCCGGAACCGAGGTGCTGGTGCCCACGTGGACGTTCACCGCCACCGCCGAGGCGGTGCGGTATCTCGGGGGCGACCCGGTCCTGGTCGACGTCGACCCCGAAACCCTCTGCATCGACCTGGATGACGCGGAACGCAAGGTCACCGACCGCACCATCGCCGTCGCCCCCGTGCACTTCTCCGGTCTCGCGGTGCCCGACGGTGCCCTCACGGGGTTCGCGGAACGCCACGGATTGAAGGTCGTCGAGGACGCCGCACACTCGTTCCCGACCCTGAACGAGGGAAAGCTGGTCGGCACCCACGGTCACGAGGCAACGGTTTACAGCTTCTACGCCACAAAAACCATGACCACCGGCGAGGGCGGCATGGTCGTCACCCATGACGCCGACCTGGCCGCCCGGATGCGCACCATGCGGCTCCACGGCATCAACCGCGACGTCTTCGACCGCTACTCCTCCACCAAACCGAGCTGGCACTACGACGTCGTCGCACCGGGCTACAAGTACAACCTCACCGACACCGCCGCGGCGATGGGGCGCGTCCAGCTGCAACGTGCCCGCGAAATGGCGGACCGTCGTGCCGCGATCGCCGCCGAGTTCGACGCTTCCCTCGCCGACCTGCCGGTCGTTCTCCCGGCCCACGCCCCTCAGGGTTCCAGCCACGCCTGGCACCTGTACGTGATGCGCCTGACCCCCGACGCCCCGGTCTCCCGCGACCGTTTCATCGAGCTGATGGCCGAACACGAGGTGGGAACCTCGGTGCACTTCATCCCCCTCCACATCCAGCCGTACTGGCGCGACACCTACCGCCACACCCCGGAAGACTTCCCCGTCGCCACCGCCGAGTTCACCCGGGCCGTCAGCCTGCCGATCTTCTCCGCCATGACCGACGACGACGTCGAGCAGGTCATCGGGGCCGTCCGTTCCATCCTGGGCTGAGCCATGGTTCTCAAACGTCTCTTCGACCTGGCTTGTTCCGTGATCGGCCTGGTGGTGCTGGCCCCGATCCTGGTTCTGGTCAGCTTGTTCGTATGGCTCGGTGACCGCGGCCCCGTTTTCTTCCGTCAGGAGCGGGTGGGCCGCGGGGGACGTCTCTTCCGCATCCACAAGTTCCGCACCATGCGGGTGGCGAGCTCCGGCTCCCAGGTGACCAGCGCGGACGACGACCGCATCACCCCCCTCGGGAAGGTGCTGCGCAAGACCAAGATCGATGAGCTGCCGCAGTTGATCGACGTGGCCCTGGGAGACATGTCCCTCGTGGGACCGCGTCCCGAGGTGCCCCGGTACGTCGAGTTGTGGGGCGAGGAGGCCCGCACGGAAATCCTCTCCATACGACCCGGCATCACCGACCCCGCGGCAATCGCGTACCGCAACGAACAGGACGAACTGGCGGCCGCTGAGGACCCCGAGACCCACTACACGCAGGTGATCCTGCCGAGGAAGGTGGCCATGTACCGCGACTACGTGCGCAACCGCAGTTTCGTCGGCGACCTCAAGGTCATTCTCGGCACCTTCGCGGCCATCTTCCGCAGCTGAGGCCCATGCCGACCGGGCCGGGCCCGGAGGGAGGAGAATCCGGTTCAACCGACGTGGAGGAGATCCCGGTAGGCGCCGATCAATGGTCCGACACCTTCCTCCCACGTGGGAAGCGGAGCGAGCTGTTCCCGGTAGGCCAGTGCTCTCGGGCGGGTCAGATCCGTCAGGAACCCTTGCAGTTGATCCCTCGCGGAGGTGAGAAGAAGTTCCGCGGGCAGGCGGCGACGCATCTCGGGCAGGTCGGAGGCCAGGACCGGAACTCCCGCGGCGAGAGCCTCGAACAACTTGTTGGGCGAACCCCATGCATAGGACTGCGACAAGGTCTCGATCAGCGAAAGCGCCATATCAGCACCCGCCACCACCGAGACCACCTCGTCAGGCGGCACCGGGTCCATACGGTGAATGAACGGCGAACGTTCCGCGGCCTCCTCGACCAAGGACCGCATGTCCCCCTCACCCACGAACAGGACGTGATGCCTGGCCCCTGCCGCGAACTCCTCGAGAATGAGCGGAATGTTCCGCCCCTCGGTCAGGTGACCGGTGTGCACGAACAGCACCTCGTCGTCACGCAACCCCAGTTCGCCCCGCAGGTCACGGGCGGGGCGCCCGCGGGTCACCTCGGCCGGATAGTTGAACACCACCAGCGGCCGCGCGATCCGGTACTGCTCGGCATACCAGTCGGCGATCTCGTCGTTGACGGCGGTGACCACCTGGCAGCGACGGATGAACCGGGCCTCCACCTGCTCGGCGAGGGTTTTCTTCACCCCCGCCATGGTGGGGGTGCGGGTCTCGAGTTCGTGGGGGTTGTAGACCAGTGGGACCTTCGCCCGTTTCGCGAGCGCCCACGCCAAGGGCAGCGCCCAGACGGCGTGTGCACTGACGACGCCGATGTCGGCGTCGCGGTAGCCCCGGTAGACCTCCTGGAACCAGCCGCCGACCTTCTGGAACCGGCTCGCGAGGGTGTCGCGTTTCGGGGTGGGGTTGCCGACCCGGTCGATCACGATGCCGGGCTCGACCGGTTGCAGACCGGACCGTTCGTCCACCTGCAACCCCACCAGCCGGACCTGCACGCCGAGGTCCGCTGCCACCAGACTGCGCGCCATCCGCATCAACCTGGACTCGTTGTCCATGGGCGACTGGTAGAGATGCAGGGCGAGATTCACTTCGGGTACCAACCTCTCTTGCGGAGCACGTTGACGCCGTTTCGCAGGAATTGCACGAAACCGTAGGAATTCTTGTAGTCGCGGAACGATTTCACGGGCGCGGCCATCAAATCGTCGAACTCGCTATCCGTGAAGTTCAGCTTCTTGCAGAAGAACTCCCGGTCGCGGCGGATCAGGTCCTCGGTGTAGTCGTTGTGCTCGATCTCTTCGAGGGCCTGTTCGCGGGTGATCTGGCCGGAGTTGATCAGGTCCGACAAGTGCCCGCGGCGCTTGTCGATGGTGAACTTCACGGGGAGTATGTAGCCTTGGAAGAAGCGGGTGAAGATCGACTCGAAGTGCTTGCCCGGGTAGGGGCGCCAGTCCAGCTGCTCCTGCATCTGCTTGACCGCGGCGGCCTTGTTGTACTCGAAGTAGTTAAGGATGCTGACGATCCGCACGCGCGCCACCGTGTTGGTGTAACCCAGTTCCGTGAACCCGAAGTGCGGGTAGGTGGTGAGTTTCTCGCGCCCGAACTTGTCGTGGACAGCCTTGATGTAGCGCCAGTCGGAGTGCCCGTAGGACCACGACGGGACGCTGATCGCCTCGGTGCGGAAGTTCATTCCGGAGATGATGTACTTGACGCCGTACTTGCGCGCGAATTTCCACATGCACGCCTGGATGGCGTGGTCGGCGGGCACGTCCGCGTCAGGGGTGGAAGCCAGCAGGAAGGCACGCTGCAGGTCGTAGAACTGGCGCAGGTCGAGGACCTCGGTGACCAGGTCCAGGTCGAGGGCCTTGACCGTCTTCTCGACGTTGCTGACCGCCAGTTCCGTGTTCCAGCCGTTGTCGACGTGGAACGCGAGGGGTCGCAGCCCCAGCTCCTTGACCTTGACCGCAACCGACGTGGAGTCGACGCCACCGGACAGGCCGATGAGGCAGTCGTAGCGCTTCTTCGCGCCGGCCTCCTTGATCTCCTTGACGATCGCGGACAGTTTCGCCTCGCCGTCGGCTCCCGTGAAGACCCTGCTGGGAAGCAGCTCCTTGTAGCGGCGGCAGTGGTTGCAGACCCCGCCGACCAGCTCCAGGGCCGGGTCGTCGATGCTGCGCATGATGCAGTGGCTGCACTCCAGAACGGTCATCCTCGATCCTCTCAGTCGTTGACCTGCGGCAGGACGGCATCCAGTTCCTGCTCCGTGGGATAGGTGATCAGGACCGCCCGGTGCGGGCCGTAAAAGGTGAACATCGACCCGGCCGCGACGGCGGCGGCCCCCACCTCCAGGGCATCGGCGAAGTGCTCGACCTTGCCTGCACCGCCGTGCGCGATCACCGGAACCGGCACCGAGTCCGCGACGGAACGCACCAGGTCGAGGTTGTAGCCGCCCATCTCGCCCTCGCGGGTCATGTCCGTGACGACCAGCTCGCCCGCCCCCAGCTCACATGCCTGCCGGGCCCATTCGGCGGGTTCGAGGTCGAGGGGCCGTCCCCCGCCGCCCGGGAAGGGGCGGAACCGCTGCTGGTCGTCGACACCGACATCGATGGCACCGACCACGGCCTGTCTGCCGTAGTTCTGTGCGGCCCTCGCCACGGTGTCCTGCGCGTCGAGCAGACCGGAGCCGAAGATGACCTTCTCGACCCCCGCGGAGAGGATGTCACGCACCTGGGAGTAGGTCTTGATGCCACCGCCGTAGGCGAGGGGCATGAAGGCCTCGGTGGCGATGTCCTCGATCTGCGCGGGCGTGACCACCGGTTTGCCGCGTCGGGCGGAGATGTCGACGACCACCAGTTCGTCGATGCCCTTGTCGTTGAAGATCTTGACCGTGTTGATCGGATCACCGATGTAGGTCGTCTTCCCGTATCCCCGTGTCTTCACGACGAAGCCGTCCAGCAGCTGCATCGTGGCTATCACTCGTGCTCTCATGCTCGCCATCCTGCGAATTCGGTCAGCACCGCCATGCCGAAACGGTGGGACTTCTCGGGGTGGAACTGCATGCCCACCACGGAGTCCCGGCCCACGACCGCGCTGAAGCCCACCCCGTAGGTCGCGCGGGCCCATGTGATCCCACCTTCGTCCAAGGGGGCGAAGTAGGAGTGGGCGAAGTAGAAGCGTCCCGGATCGGGAAGGGCGAAACCGCCGTTCCCGACGGGATGGACATCTCTCCATCCCATGTGCGGGATGCGCCGGTCCGTGACGTGATCCGCGAACGCCTCGCAGCGCCCCGGTATCAGGCCCAGGCCGGGCAGGTCTCCCTCGGCGCTGCCCTCCAGCAGCATCTGCATCCCGAGGCAGATTCCCAGGAGGGGTTTCCCTGCGGCCGCGTGGTCCAGAACCGCGTCGGCCATCCCGGATTCTCGCAACCCGGTGATTCCCGCATCGTAAGAGCCGACCCCGGGAAGGATCAGGTGGTGCTGGCCCGCCACCTCCTCGGGGGTGGAGACCAGCACTGGGACAGCGTTGATGTAACGCAACATGTTCATCACGGACCCGAGGTTTCCCACACCGTGATTGACCACACCGATGGCAGCGGCCTGCGTCATGTACTGAAGCCTTTCCAGACCGGCGGACGCCCGGTCCTCCGTAAATCTACCACTGTGAATTGACGCCCGGGCCCGTCGTCACGGGCTCAGAACCGCCCACCCAGCACGTCCAGGAACTGCCTGGCCAGCACGGGCATCGCGTGGTGATCGCGTACCCAGGCCACGGACAGCTCCCCCAGCCTGGCCCTCTCTGCCGCCGGCAGGGCGACGGCCTCCCTGATGGCGCGGGCGATGTCGGCGGGATCCTCGCCGCGGGCGCGGATGGTGGAGCCCGCGTAGACCATGGGCGAATGTTCCGAGGCGAAGGCGTTGACGATCGGGACCCCGGTGGCCATGTAGTCGAAGATCTTGTTGGCCGAAACCCCGAAGGCGTACAGCGGGCTGGTTTTCGAGCCGATGTAAAGAGCATCGCACAGCTTCAAGGCCTCGTGCACCTGCGGTTTGGGGATGCTGCCCGCGAAGATCACGTGCGCCCCGGAGTCCCTGGCCTGCTTCTCCAGGTCGGCGCGGTACAGGCCGTCGCCGAGCAGCAGCGCGGTGACGGGTTCGTCACGGATCAGGGCCATGGCGGAGACGAAGTCGTCCATGGCGTTGGCGTTGGTCATGCCGCCCGCGTAGCCGATGACGGCGCGCCCGCGCTCGTGGAGGTCCTCGACCTGCGAGGCGAACGACTCGGGTGCCGGCTCGTGGGGGCCGTCGCTCTCGACGCCGTTGGGAATCGGGATGACGGGGGTGACAATCCCCAGCGACCGGACGTGGGGTTCGGCGTTCGGCAGGATGGACACGACGGCGTCGCTGTTGCGGTAGGCCGACTTCTCCGCCTGTGCCATCGCCCACATCAGCGGGTGTTTCGGCGAGTGCCCGCCCAGCTCGATGGGGGTCAGAGGCCACAGGTCGTGGATCTCGTGGACCAGCAGCGCCCCCGACGCCTTGGCGACCCGCTGCGCCAGGTAGGTGTCGAAGGGGTAGGTGGAGGACGCGATGACGGCGTCCGGCCGGACCTCACGGGCGATCCGCCCGGCGGCCAGCCAGCCGCGACCGACGAAGTCGGCCATGCTCAACACCCGGCCGATGCCGTTGCCGTCGTAGGCGCGGGTGCGGATGAAACGGAACTCGACGCCGTCGATCTCCACGGGTTCGAGCGGCTTCGCGTCGGGAAAGTTCTTCTTCCTCAGGTGGGAGTGGGTGCCCGCCAGCAGGACGGTCTCGGCGCCCATCCGGGCCCATTCGGTGGCCATCGCGTGGGGACGGTACTCCATCCCGAGGGTCGGGGATCCGGCGTAGTGGTCGATGTAGAGGATTCGCATGTCAGGACCCGGGACGCTCCAAGCTGATTCCGTCGAGGCCGGAGTGGGCCTGCTTCTCGGCCATCCGGGCGGCTTCCTCGGCGTGACGCTGGTGGGTCAGTTTGTTCAGCGACTCCGGGTCGGAGCCGTCGACGGTCTCCAGCAGCCCCGGGTCCAGAGCCGGGACGTTCACGCGGCTGATCATCTCGTGCGTGGTAGGGGTGCGGGCCTCGTCGTCGCTGAACAGCACCTCGTGCATCTTCTCGTTGGGGCGCAGCCCGGTGAAGATGATCCGGATGTCCTTGCCGGAGCGTTTGATGAGGTCCTTGGCGACGTCCAGGATCCGCACCGGCTCCCCCATGTCCAGGACGAGCACGTCGGCGGGCTGCCCGATGGCGCCAGCCTGGATGGTCAGCTCGCAGGCCTCGGGAATGGTCATGAAGTAACGCGTGATCTCAGGATGGGTGACCGTGACGGGACCGCCCTGCTCGATCTGGCGGGTGAAGGTGTGCAGCATCGACCCGCGCGACCCGAGAACGTTTCCGAACCGCACCGACAGCCACGTACGTCCGGTTTTGCCTGCGTAGAAGGCGGTCAGCTCCTCGGCAAGACGTTTGGTCTTCCCCAGCACCGAGGTGGCGTCGGCAGCCTTGTCGGTGGAGATGTTGACCAGACGCTGGACCCCGTACTTCTCGGATGCGCGCAGCACGTTGAGGGTGCCGATGGTGTTGGTCTTCCAGCCCTCGAGGGGATACTGCTCGAGCATCGGCAGGTGCTTCAGCGCCGCGGCGTGGAACACCACGTCGGGACGGTGATCGGCGAAGACCTTGTCGAGGGCCTCCACGTCGCGGATGTCACACAACACCATGTTGGGGGTGTCCAGGAGGCCCTGGTTGTAGATGGACAACTGGGTTCCGTGCAGGCCGGACTCGTCGCGATCCAGCATGACCAGTTCCTTCGGCCCGAACCGGTGGAGCTGGCGGGCCAGCTCGGAGCCGATGGAGCCGCCGGCCCCGGTGACGAGCACCACCCTGCCGGACAGGTAGTCGGCGATCTCCCCGAGGTTCGTCTTGATCTGGGCACGCCCCAGCAGGTCGGTGACGTTCAGCTGGTGCAGGTCCCCCAAACCGACGCGGCCCGAGACGAGGTCCTTCGTGGAGGGCATCACCAGCGTCTCCAGGCCCGCCTCGTCGGCCAGCTCGGAGATCTCGCGCATGAACGTGCGGTCGGCGGTGGGGATGGCGACGATGATCTTGTTGATGCCGTGGGCCCGGGCGATGGAGACCATGTCCCCACGCTTCCCGAGGACCTTGGCTCCTTGGACGTGGAGGTTGCTCTTGGCCGGGTCGTCGTCGATGTACCCGACGACCTCGTAGGGAGCGTCGGGGTCGTAGGCGAGCAGCCGCCCGAGCTGCTGGCCCGCGTTGCCCGCGCCGTAGACGAGGACCGGTTCCCCGCCCTCGTGGTGCTGGGTGGAACGGCTGACGGTGCGGAACAGGAAACGGCCCGCCGCCATCAGCACCAGCGCAGCCAGCGGCACGGTGAAGGTCACCACCCGCGGATAGCCGGGGACAGCGAAGAAGGCCGAGAAGATGCCGAGCGCCAGACCGATCCCGAGGGTGATGAGCGCCAGCAGCGCCGACTCCTCGAACGAGGCGATGCCGTGGCGGCCACGGTAGAGCTTGGTGATCAGGCCGATGACGATCTGCAGGACGACCGCGGCGACGACGTACTGGACGACGAACTGGGTTTCCGGCCGGGCCAACGTGAGGGTGTACCTGGCGAAGACCAGCGCCATGGCTGCGACGCTCCAGCTCGCTCCGTCCCACAGGGCAAGCCCTGCACGGAGGAGCCCGGTTCGGGTGGTCATGGTTCGCAAAACTCCTCCTGACGGGCGGTGAACGTGGCTGAGTCTAGCGCCGCTCCCCCTCGCTCCTTCCAGCCGAGGGAGGGTTGGTTTGATAACAATCCTGCAAACCGACTCGCCCATTTGCTGGACGAGCTCCACATCCACGCCACGCCCGTAATAAGTTGAGGCGTTCATCGTGAAGGTTCCGCGACCCTCGGAGCACCGCCCAGTCGTGGAACCACGTAAAACCCTCGGAGCTGAATTCAATGGAAAAGCGTGTGCCCAAGCAGGAGAGCTTCAACTCCCGCAACTACTTCATCCTGGCGGCCATCGGGTCGGCCGTCGGATTGGGCAACATCTGGCGCTTCCCGTACGTCGCGTTCAAGAACGGCGGCGGGGCATTCATTCTTCCCTACCTGATCGCGCTGCTGGCGGTGGGCATTCCGCTGTTGTTCTTCGACTACGCCATCGGGCACCGTTACCGCGGCTCGGCCCCGTTGTCGCTGCGACGGATGGGGCGCTGGACGGAGAGCCTCGGCTGGTGGCAGGTGATGGTCTGCTTCGTGATCGGCATCTACTACGCGGCCATCATCGGCTGGGCCGGGATGTACACCCTCTTCAGCATCAACCAGGCCTGGGGAGCCGATCCGAAGGCCTTCCTGATGCAGGATTTCCTGCACGTCGCGGAGACCCCGGGGGTCGGTCTCGACTTCGTGCCGTCGCTGTTCGTCCCGATCCTGGTGGTGTGGGTGGTCACCCTGGTCACCGTCGCGCTGGGCGTCAACAAGGGCCTGGCGATGGTGAACAAGATCTTCATGCCGCTGCTGGTGGTGATGTTCCTGATCCTGGTGGTGCAGTCGCTGTTCCTGCCCGGCGCGGGCACGGGACTGGACGCCCTGTTCACCCCCGAGTGGGGCGCGCTCGGCGATCCTGCGGTGTGGGCGGCGGCCTTCGGGCAGATCTTCTACTCGCTGTCGGTCGGGTTCGGCATCATGCTGACCTACTCCTCCTACCTGAAGCGCCGCACCGACCTGACCGGCTCCGGTCTGGTCGTCGGGTTCGCCAACTCCGGTTTCGAGCTGCTGGCGGGCATCGGTGTCTTCGCCGCACTGGGTTTCATGGCCGGCCAGACGGGCCAGGGAGTCTCCGACGTCGCCGGGCAGGGCATCACCCTGGCCTTCGTTGCCTTCCCGACGATCATCTCCCAGGCCCCGCTGGGTTCCCTGATGGGTGTGTTGTTCTTCGCCTCCTTGACGGTGGCGGGGTTGACGTCGCTGCTGAGCATCGTCGAGGTGGTCGTCTCCGGGGTGCGCGACAAGCTGGGCATCCCCAAGGTGCAGGCCACCCTCGTCATCGGCATCCCGATGACCATCCTGTCGGTCTTCCTGCTGTCCACCACCACCGGGCTGTACTTCCTCGACATCACCGACGAGTTCGTCAACAAGTACGGCATCCTCGGCGGGGCCCTGGCGTGCATCATCGCGACGGTGTGGATCGTCCGCAAACTCCCGGTGCTGCGCGACCACCTCAACCGTTTCTCCAGCTTCAAGGTGGGGCGGGGTTGGATGGCTCTGGTCGGTGTGGCCGCGCCCCTGGTGCTCGGCTACATGCTGATCAACGACTTCATCGGCAAGCTCGGCAAACCCTATGAGAATTATCCGCAGCACCTGCTGATGATCTTCGGCTGGGGCATGTCCGCGACGCTGATCGTGGTGGCCGTGATCCTGACGTGGCTTCCCTGGCGGCACACCGTCCGCACCGATTTCGACGAGCAGAACAACGAACACGAGGTTTCCGAAGAGGTGTCCGCATGAGTGCAGCAGCCATCGTCATGATGATCGTCGCCATCCTCACCCTTTGGGGTGGGCTGGCCGCGGCGACCGTGAGCCTGTTCCGCCGGCCGGACCTGTCCGCCCTTGACGACGAGACGCCCCAGGAAACGTGAACCTTGGCCTGTAGTGAACCTCACGTACACTTTGGGCCATGAAGACGCGCGCGCCCAGAAGCAAGGGAAAATCCGTGGCGATGTTCCTGGCCGTCAGCGTACTGTGTGGACTCCTGCTGTCAGGTCTGGCGGTGCCGTTCGTTGCTCTGGCCAGCGGCTTCACCAAGGCTGCTTCCGAGAACATGCAGTACCTGCCGGCCGAGTTCGAGACCCCGCCACAGTCGGAGAAGTCCAAGATTCTGATGGCCGACGGTTCGGAGCTGGCCACCTTCTTCGAGGAGAACCGCACCTACGTCACCCTTGAGCAGATCTCCCCTTTGATGCAGAAGGCGCAGATCGCCATCGAGGATCACCGCTTCTACGAGCACGGTGCCATCGACATCCAGGGCCTGGGGCGCGCCGTCATCCGCACTCTCAGTGGCTCCACCCAGGGTGCCTCCACCCTCACCCAGCAGTACGTGAAGCAGGTGCAGATCGAGGCCGCCAAGGATCGAGGTGACGAAGAGGGCGTGCAGGCCGCGCAGGCCGTCAGCATCGACCGCAAGATCCGGGAGATGCGCTACGCCATGGCTGTCGAGGAACGTTTCAGCAAGAACGAGATCCTGGAGCGCTACCTCAACATCGCCTACTACGGCGACGGCGCCTACGGGGTCGAGGCGGCCGCGCACCACTACTGGAACACGAGCGCCAAGGACCTGACCCTCGCGCAGGCCGCGATGCTGGCCGGTATCGTCCAGAACCCCGTCGCGTACAACCCGGTGAAGAACCCCGAGAAGGCCATCGAGCGCCGCAACCAGGTGTTGAAGCGGATGTCCTCCTCCGAGGTGAAGGCCATCACCAAGGAAGAGGCGGACGCCGCCATGGCGGAGGGTTTCGACGCCTCCAACCTGCAGACCACCCCCAACGGCTGCACGGCCTCCCAGTTCCCGATCCTCTGCGACTACGTGGTGCGCACCCTGACCTCCGATCAGATGCCCTCGCTGGGATCAACCGCCGAGGAGCGGACGAACCGGCTCAAACGCGGCGGCCTGACCATCAGGACCCTCATCGACCCGGAGGCCCAGCAGGCAGCGGAGGCGGCCGTCTCCCAGACCGTCGGCGCCAAGGACCCGGTCTGGGGCGGGTCCGTGCTGATCCAGCCGAGCACCGGCCTGATCACCGCCATGGCCCAGAGCCGCAACAAGCTGGGCAGCGGTGAGGGCGAGACCTGGCAGAACGTCAACGTGTCCACCCAGTACGGCGGCATCGAGGGCTTCCAGCCCGGGTCGACCTTCAAACCCTTCGTGATAGGTGCCGCCCTGGAGCAGGGCGTGCCGACCAGCACCAGTTTCGACGCCCCACAGCGCATGCAGTTCAAGGGAACGAAGTTCAAGAACTGCGAGGGTACGTTCAGTTTCCAGAGCAGCTGGGAACCCAAGAACTACGACAAGGCCTACGGCGTCATCGACATGCTGAAGGCCGCCCAGAACTCGGTGAACACCTATTTCATCCAGTTGGAGGCCAAGGTCGGGATCTGCGCCTCCATCGACATGGCCCAGAAACTCGGCGTGAAACTCGCCGACGGCACCGACATGCGCAGCATGGCGAGCTACCCGTCGTGGGTGCTCGGCACCGCGTACGTCACGCCGCTGTCCATGGCCGAGGCCTACGCCACGTTCGCGAACCGGGGAGTGCACTGCAACCCGATCATCCTGCAGAGCGTGCAGGCCAAGGATGGCACCGAGATCGAGATCCCGTCGGCCGACTGCAAGAAGGTGATAGAACCCGAGGTGGCCGACGGCGTCAACCACGTGTTGTCAACGGTCATGACCCAGGGCACGGGTTCCAGGGCGCTCATGCCGGACGGCAGACCCCAGGCCGGCAAGACCGGAACCACCGATGACGCCATGTCCGTGTGGTTCGCCGGTTACACCCCCGACATGGCGGGTGTGGCCTACATCGCCGTCGACAACATCAACTCGTACTACCAGAACCACAAGAAGTCGATCGACGGGATGCGGCTGTCAACGGGCACTGTCCTGGAGGGTTCGGGCGGCAAGGACGCGGGTGGCATCTGGCGCGCCGCGATGAGCGCAGCGCTCAAGGACGTCCCCAAGACCAGCTTCGAGGCCCCGAACCAGCGAGTGCTGGAGGGTGAGAAGATCCCGATCCCGAACATCTCGGGCATGAGCTACGAGCAGGCGAAACAAACCCTTGAGGAAGCCGGGTTCACCACGGCCCGAATGGATGTCTTCAGCCCCCAGCCTGCCGGAACCTACCTCGGCAAGATCAGCCCTTCGGGCAGTGCTGCGAAGTTCTCGACCATCCGGATGCAGTTCTCCAAGGGACCCCAGCCGACCACCGCCCCGACGGTGGGACCGCCCACGACCCCCGACCCCGGATATCCGATGCCCACCTCGGTCCCGACCGGTGAACGGTGACCACGCCGTTCAAGGTGGCGAGAGGGCTCGCCGTGGCGGCGGCGGGCTGTTTCGCCTGGGGTTTGGTGGAGACCACCCGTTTCCGGGTGCGTCACGTGACGGTTCCGGTGCTGCCCGCAGGTGGGTCTGAGCTGCGCATACTGCATCTCAGCGACATCCATTTGCTGCCCGGCCAGCAACTGAAGTTGAACTTCCTGCGGTCGTTGGCGGACCTGGAACCCGACTTGGTGATCAACACTGGCGACAACATCGCCAGCGACGTCGCGACATGGCCGTTGATGTCGGCGCTGGAGCGGCTGCAGGAGGTGCCGGGCGGGTTCGTCTTCGGCTCCAACGACTACCACAAACCGAAGTTCAAGAACCCGCTCCGCTACGTCACCCGGAGCCGCTCCGAGCCCTCTGGAACCTCGGAGCCGCTGGCCACCGAACAGCTGCGGGCGGCCCTGACCCGCAGCGGCGCCTGGCACGACCTGAACGACCGCCGCGCCATCGTCGAGGCCGGCGGGTACCGAATCGAGCTGCGCGGCACCGACGATGCCCACCACGACCTGGACCACTATCCCGCCGTCGTCGGCCCTCCCAGCGACGGAGTGGATCTCAGCCTGGGTGTCACCCATGCTCCGTACCGCCGCATCCTGGATGCCATGACCGCCGACGGGGTGGAGCTGATCCTCGCGGGTCACACCCACGGCGGCCAGGTGTGCGTGCCCGGTTACGGGGCGTTGACCACCAACTGCGACCTCCCGGCGGATCGTGTCAAGGGCCTGTCGGAGCACTGGTTGGAGGGGCATCGCGCCTGGTTGCACGTCTCGGCCGGGATCGGCACCTCGCCGTTCGCCCCGTACCGTTTCGCCTGCCCCCCGGAGGTCACGCTCCTGACCCTGGTGGCGCGCTGACCGAAACCGACTTCAGGACGACCTCTCACCCGTAGATGAACGACCCCTGGGGCGTGAAGAAGGTCGCTAGGATCATGTCGGGGCCGCCGACGATCTCGGTGACGGTGTGGTTGGACAGTCGCCAGGCGACGGTGGGGTCCTCGCCCGGGTCGGTGTAGAACGGTTTTCCCCACGCCTGCGTCCCGGCGGCCTCGTAGGAGATGAACAGCTCGTCCAGCCCCGCGGCCTCCTCCGCGGATTCACCCGGGGGTTTGCTCAGGGGGAAGGACATGTTGTGGATTCCCCCCGACCTGCCCCCGAACAGCACCATTCGTCTCGGACCGCTGGTGAAGTCCACCACGAACTCCCAGGGCCTGTCGGTCGGGGACCATCCGAAACCGACGGCCGTTCCCCGGAAGGCGTCGAGGGTGAGCGGCCAAGGCAGCCTGGCGAGCCGATCGGCCCACGCGACGAAGTCTCCGGCACTCAGCGGGTTCACGACCCCTCCTCGGATCAGATCGGCCATCGCACTTGCCCCTGCACCAGCCTATCCTGATCCCCCGGTCTCCTACCCTTGAGTCATGAGCAGTCAAGCTGGTCTCCTGAATCAGGATCTACTCATCCTGCAGCAGCTCCGCAACGGCCTCTCCCCCGAGTTCGACATCCTCGACGACCAGGAGCGGGTCGTCGGAATGGTGGGCGGCACGGAGAGCGGCGCTCGCCGGTTCTTCCTGGGGCCCCGCGAGTTCGACGTGCTGGATGCCGACGGCAGCCGGTTGGCGCACGTCAGTGACGTTCGTGACTTCTGGCGGGACACCTACGAGATCGTGCGGGGTGACGGTTCCATGCTGGCCACCGTCGCCAGGAAGATGACGTTCTTCTCCCGCAGGTTCTCCATCGCGCTCAGCACCGGGGAGGAGTTCATGGTGGAGGGAAGTTTCTTCGACCGCGAGTTCGAAGTGGTGGATGCAACCGGCGGAGGGGTCGTCGCGCAGGTCAGCCGGGAGCGGGCAGGCTTCGTCAAGGCGCTGCTCGGCCACGACCAGTATGCCCTGCACTACCCGGGTGGCACCTCCCCGGACCGGCGGCTGGCCATCCTGGGCGGCGTGATCGCCTTGGACCTGATGCGCGCCAAGGACGCCCGCTCCGCGGCCCAGAACAACAACAGCTGACCCGGGAGGCGAGGACGAGCGGCCCGGGTCGAAACCGCCACCGACACCTGGTAGCCGGAACCCGACCACGGTCACCACGGTTCAGCACGCCCAGCTCGCTGGCTGGCTCAACCAACTGCGGAAAGACACGACCGGCTCAGCCGGCTTCAACGGGGAGAGCTCCGACCTCGCCATTTCCCAATTGACGACATCGATTGAGCGTTATTGATCGGTAGACGACATACTGGGTTCGTGAGTGCTCCCCCCGACATCTGCCCCTGCGACACCGGCCGCCCCTACGAGACGTGCTGCGGTCCCCTTCACGAGGGCCGTCGGCCCGCGGCCACCGCGGTCGCCCTGATGCGCTCGCGGTACAGTGCCTACGCGCTGGGGCTCAGGGATTACCTGTTGGAGACCTGGCATCCCAACACCCGCCCCGAGTCGATCGATCCCGAGCCCGGACTCCGCTGGACCGGCCTGACCATCGAACACAGCGGGGCGGGCAAGGCCTGGGACGAGGAGGGAATGGTCGCGTTCTCGGCCACGTGGGAGGAGGGCGACCAGACCGGCGCCATGCGGGAGGTCAGTTCCTTCCTCCGGGTGGACGGCCGCTGGTTCTACGTCAACGGCATCCCCCACACCGCGGGCCACCACGCCCCTGAGGAGCACGAGAAGACGTGACGCAACGGGCTGGCCCCACCGGCTCCCACGCGAGGCGGGTGCTGACCGTCTCGGTGGCGCAGGCGCTCAATGCGTTCGGCAGCGGCATCGCCCCCATAGCGGTGGCCTTCGCGCTGCTGGGTGACCGCGACGGGGTGGCGAAGTTCTCGGCCGTTCTGGCGGTGGGGGCGCTGGCCCCGGTGGTGATGACCCTCGCGGGGGGTGTGCTGGCGGACCGGGGACGCAGCCCGATCCGCACCACCCGAGTGTTGCGATGCCTGGCGGGGGTGGTGCAGGTTCTGCTCTGGGTGGGTCTACTACACGCCAGGTCGAGCATCGTCGTGATCGGCGGTTTGTTGTTCCTGGGGGAGGCACTGTCCTCCCTGACCCTTCCGTCGTCGCGGCGGATGATCGCCGAGGTCGTCGAGGGCGAGGAGTTGACCAGGGCCGTCGCGACGCAGGCGACGCTGGTCAATCTGGCGCGGATCGCTTCGCCGGCCGTCGCCGGTGTCCTGATCAGCGTGGTCTCCACCGAAGTAGCCATCCTGCTCTCCGCGGCGCTCCTGCAGGCGGTCGGGAAAGGTGTCGGCCCTACCGGCGGTGGTGGGGGCGAACCGGATGCCGGGGTGGTTTCGGCACGGGCCGCTCGTTCCTCGTTGCCCGGCCCGACCGGCTTCAGGTGGCCCAGGAGCCGACGTGGATTTCCCGGGCCCAGGCGGCGACCGCTGGCACCGGGTGGGAGCGGGCGGTTCGCAGCCGGGCGCGCCAGGCGTCGTCCCAGCCCACCTCGTCGCCTGCGTGTCCCAGCAGCGCCAGGGCGATCGCTCCGGTGACGGCGTCGCCGCGGGCCAGCAGTTCCTCCGTGGCGACGGCGAAATCGCCGCACAACCGCGCCTCGTGCAGCTCCTTGAGCGTCTGCTGGGTGAGTTCGAGGATCTCGCGGGCCCGCAGCGGATCGGCGACGACCTCGGCGAGGTCGGTCAGGTCGGTCAGCGGGTCGTTCCAGTCGGTGGCGGCCAGCAGCACCTGCCAGTGCTGCCAGGCCGTGTGCGGGAACGCCGCCAGGGCCGCGGCCAGTTCTTTCAACCAGGCGCGCTGCTCCATCCGGACCCGGGGGCTGTCCGGCAGGAGGGCGGCGACCACGTCCTCCAGCAGGCGTTGGTTGGGAAGTTCCTCCATGGAGTCGTCCGGCTCGTCCGCCGCTGCCGCGGCGATCCCGGCCACCGCCACCAGCAGCATGCCCCAGCGCAGCCCGGAACCCGCACCGTCCAGCGCCCGGACCGCGGCCTGCCGGACGGGAATCTCCTCCGAGGAGAGCAGTTCGACGATCCGCCCGGTGATCTTCGGGGTCCAGAAAACCCACGTGGGCAGCGCCTCCACCAGCTCCGGTTCCGGTGAGGCCTTCGCCAGGATCTCCCCGAAACGGGCCCGGTGCCTGACCGACATCCGGCCCGGATCGATGCCCGCCAGGACCCGGGCGGCCTCGCGACCGCCCACCGCGGCCTCGGACAGCGCCTCCCACGCCCATTCGTCGTCGAGGAGTTCGATCAGCCCGGCGGTCGCCGCCAGTCGCACGTCACGGTGGACGGTGACGTCCATCGCCAGGTCCACCAGCATCTCGGCGGCCTCGGGACGGTGCAGGCGCGCCACCTGCCGCACGGCCTGTTTGCGGACGTTCACCTTCCGCCACTGATCGGTGGCGACGACCATCAACGCCTCGGTGGTCTCGGCGGGCGGCAGTTCGTCGACGACGCGGGTGGCGGCCAGCATCGCGGCCGGGGCGAGGTCGGTGTCCAGCACCGTCAGGAAATCCGTCAGCGACCACTCCACCGCGGGTGAGCGGAAGGCCGCCGTCAGTTGCGCCTCCCGGATCACGGTTTCCGTGCTGTCGGGTTCGAGCGCGTCGGGGGCGAGCCAGGGAAGCCGGCCCAGCACCTCCACGGCGGCCAGCCTCCGCCGCCGGTCCTGGGTTTCGTCGTCGACGAACCTGGCCAGGGCCTGCGAGTAGAGGCGGCTCTGCTCGGGCAGCCATCCGTCGAAGGGCCCGGGGGCGATCCCGATGTAGGGGGTTTCGTCGTGCAGCCGCCCGGAGATCGGGATCTTTCGGTACAGGATCCCGGCCAGGTCGGGACGGTAGCGGCAGATGTGTTCCTGGACGCGTTCGAGGGTCGCGAACGAGGGGTCGAGTTTCAGCAGCCCCGCGAGCCTTTCGCCGCGGGTCCGCGGGGCCGCCAGCCAGTTCAGGATCGCGCGCTCGACGGTGCGGGGGTCGTGGGATCTGATGGCCCGGCGCAGGATGCCGGTGATCTCCGGCAGATCGTGACGGTCGCGGCCCAGCATCACGGCCAGGCAGTTCACCTGGTCGTACTCGCCCCGGTCGGCCTCGGTCCTGAAGGTCTGCGAGAACCCCGCCGCCAGGGTCTTCGCGGCGGCGGCCGGGATGGGCAGGAGCAGTTTTCCGCCCACGCCCAGGGAGCAGGAACCGGGAAGTCGGGTCAGCAACTCCACCTGCTCCTGTACCGGCTCACCCAGCTGGGCCCGGTGGACGAACAGCCGCCAGAGCGCACCCTGCAGGTTCATGAAGGTGGCGGAGGAGGTGTCGCGGGCGTCGGTCAGTATGCCCACCAGCTTTCTCAGGCGTTCGACGGGGATCAGGTCGAGGGTCCGGCCGCTGGCCACCACGAGGGCTGATGTCGCCGCGTTCCGCACCGGATCCTGCTCGCCTGCCAGGGCCTCGATGCGGGCGAACGCGACCACTACCGCCCGCGGGTCGCGGCTGCGCAACGCGGATGCGAGGATCGCACGCCAGGCGGCCCCGCGTTCGTCGGCGTCGCTGGAGTTCAGGCAGGGCTCGGCGACGGTGATGGCCTCGCCGAGGGCCAGGCAGGCGGCCAGTCTCAGCTGATCGCCCCGGCCCTGGTTGACGGGCAGCGCCGCCATCCGGGCCGCCTCGGTCTCCCGCAGCTCCCGAGGCAGGGCGTCGAGCAGTTCCTCGCTCCATTCCCGGTCGCGCAGCTCGACGCCCCCGTAGGCGTCGCTGAAGGCCCGGGCCCGTTCCCCGGGTGGCAGGCTCCGCAGGAGGCCTGCCACCCGGTGGTCGTCGTCGCGTTCGGCGCGCAGGATGAGGGCCCGTTGTTCCCGGTTCAGCTTCCGGAAGTGCCTGCACACCTGTCTGCGCAGCGCGTCACCATCCCAAGACCAGTCGGTGGGGGTGGCGGCCAGGAGCCGGGCCATCTCCTCGGGGGCGGCGGCCAGCAGCGTCCCGGCGACACCACGAAACGGCGGCGGCAATCCCTGGGAAGCCTCCGATGCGGCCAGCAGGAGCACCAGCTCCCGGGGACGGTTGCGGGCCAGGTGACGGGCGGCGGGCGCGATCCACCACCAGACCGCGGAACGACGATCCGCCGGGGCTCCTTCGAGACGACGACGCAGCTCGGCCAGCAGAGCGTCGGGATGCCGGTTGGCCAGGGCGGCCAGGTTCGGCACCAGGTCGCCCAGTTCGGGCATGTGATCCGCGACGACCTCGGGGTCGCAGGCGATCAGCAGCCCGGCGCGTTCCCGGTCAGGGAGGGGCGCCGCCAGCAGCGCCGCAGCAAGTTCGTGATGGCCCTCGTCGATGATCCGGCGGCGAAGGCGTCGCCGCTCCCCGATCGACCGGGTGGCGTAGTCGGCGGCGAAGGTCTCCGGATCCTTCACCCTGAGGGGAAGACAGGCCGCGGCCCGGAACCGGACGCGGCGCGACGAGTGCTTCGCGAGTTCCCGCAGCCGGTCCTCATCACCCAGCGCCCGGGCGGCCTCCACCGCCAGCAGGGCGTGGTAACTGGACTTCCCCGCCAGAGCGTTCAGCAGCACCGGCAGCCGCGGGTCGTCGGCGTGTGCACGGACGAGCGTCACGACGTGGTGCACCCGGCTGGAGTGTGATGTGACGGGTAGACCGCGGTTCAGGGCCGGCAACGAGGGCAAGGGCACTGACCAAGGCTACCGAACGATGCCTTTCGGGTGTCTCGCGGGTGCTGCGCCGCGCACCATCGTCACCCCGGCGCTCCCCGATGAGCGGAACCACCCCGGCCGGAAGATCCCGCATGGCAGGGGACGACGGCCCGGCCAATCCGCTTCACCCCCGTCCCCGGGGTTTCACCGTGGGCGGTTCCTGGCGGTGCGATGGGCCTTCGTGGCGACCTCGTCGACGGGCAGCGACGCCAGGTCCGCCGGCATGCCGCGGCGTTCGAGGGCCTTGGTGATCAGGAAGTCCGCGACCTTCGGGTTGGCGGGCAGGATCGGGCCGTGCAGGTAGGTGCCGATCACGTTGCGGTACCGCAGCCCTTCCTGCTGGTCCTCGCCGTTGTTGCCCGCGCCCCGCAGCACCTTCCCGAGGGGCTCGTGGCCGTCGTCGACGTAGGTGCGGCCGGAGTGGTTCTCGTAGCCGACGACCTCCCCGAACTCCGGGGACTCCAGGGTGATGTTGCCGATCAGCCGGTCGGTGCCGGCACGGGTGTCGAGCGGCAGGATGCCCGCGCCCTTGATGATCTTTCCCTCGCCGGTGACGAAGGTGCGGCCCAGCAGCTGGTACATGCCGCAGATCAGCAGCATCGGCACACCGTCCTCGACGAGGCGGGCCAGCTCGTCGATGTGGTGTTGGAGGTCTTCCTGGATCTTGTCCTGCCCGGCGTCCTGGCCGCCGCCGCCGAGGAAGATGTCCCCGGATCCGAGGTCGGTGTCATCGCCGGGGTTGTGGTCGACGATCTCGGCGTCGATTCCCCGCCATTCGAGACGTTTCTGGAGCACGCGCGCGTTGCCCCAGTCGCCGTAGAGGTTCATGTCGCGCGGGTAGAGCTGGACGATGCGGATCATGCCACCGCCTCCTGGTCCTGACCGAGGGCCAGCCCGGACATCAGTTTCCGAAGCGCCGTCATGGCGGTGTAGGTGGTGTAGATGCGTTTCGGCCTGCCCGGGTTGAGAGCGGCGAAACGGTCGAGGGCGTGTTGCAGGTCGGCCTCGATCCCCCCGACGGGGACGTCGTCGTAGGCCAGGCGCAGCGCCATCCCGTCGGCGCGGGTGCCGGTGACCAGCGCGACGGAGTCGAGGGGGGTGAAGTCGACGTCCCACAGCCAGCTGATGTCGCGGCCGTCGGCGTAGTTGTCGTTGATGGCGATCATGTTGTCCGCCCTGCCGTCGGCGAAGGACAACAGCGACAACCGGAAGCCGCTGGGGTTCTTCACCAACACCAGTTCCATCGGGACACCCTTGTAGGTGATGGTCTCGCCGCGGCCGAACGCGGGCCGCACGTTGCCGAGGGCCTCGAGAAGTTTCTCCGTGGACACCGCGTCGCCGACGATCCGCCGCACCAGGGTCAAGGCGGCGGCGGCGTTGATGAGGTTGTAGACGCCGTTCAGGCTCATCTCGACGACGTGGTCGGTCCCGTCGATCTCGTAGGTGGCGCGTCGCCCGTCGATGGCCTTGAGCAACACGTCGGCGCGGGCCTCGTGGTTGGCATGGGCCTGGCCGCCCTTGAGGGTGTCGTCGGTGGGCATCAGCGCCAGCAGTTCGTCGGTGGTGCCGAAATAGACGGCCTCCGCCTTGGCGCGTTCCCGGATTCGGTAGACACGCGGGTCGTCGCGGTTGAGGATCACCGCCTCGGTGGCGGCCTCGGCGTTCTTCGCGAGCATCTCGGCGGCGGTGTCGATCTCACCGAACCGGTCGAGTTGGTCGCGCATCACGTTCAGGAACAGGCTCATGCGCGGCTTGACCTGGCGGACGAAGTGCACGGCCCATGCCTCGTCGAGTTCCAGGACGGCGATGTCGGCGTCGAGCCTGCCGCGCCAGTTGACCAGCGGCAGTAGTTCGGAGATCACGCCGCGGGAGAAGTTCGATCCGGTGCGGTTGGTGAACACCTTGTACCCGACGGCCTGCAGCAGTTCGGTGACCACCTTCGTGGTGGTGGTCTTGCCGTTGGTGCCCGAGACCAGCACGACGCCGCCGGGAAGGGGGTCCAGGGTACGTCTGAGGTATCCGCGGTCCATCCTCTCGACCACCAGCCCGGGCAGCGCCGAACCACTGCCCCGAAGCCGTGCCACCTGTTTGACGAGCTTCCCGATCATGGTGCTGATGGTGTGACGAGGCATGAGGGGAATCCTAGCCCCCCGCGGTCCGGACCATCGTGGGGAACGCGGTCCGGACCGGTCTCCTCCTCAGGGAGTGGGGCTCATTCGTTCCCGGGTTGCCTGTATTCCTCGCCGTATTCCTCACTGTTGGGTTCAGCGGGTTTGGATTGCCCGGCCTCGGGCTCCGCCGTTTCGGGCGCTGCGGATTTGGGCTCCGTGCCCCCGGGATCCGTGGATCCGGTTTTATCGGCCTCTGGGTTCACGGGCCTGTTGTTCATGACCTCGCGGCCCTTGTCGCTGAGGTCGCGGAAGCCCCGGTTGATCTCGTCGACGAACCGGTTCAGGTGGCTGCCGAGCTGTTCCAGGAACTCCTTGGCGCCCGGGGATTCGACATCCGGGTGGGCCTTGGCGTACTCGGCGCGCTGCTCGTCATAGAAGGCCCTCGCCCGCTCCCCCACGAGTCCTGCGAACCCGGCGACGGCGTAGGCGGCATCCGCCATGAACCTGAGCGCGGTGTCATCAAGCCTTTCGTTGTCCGTCCTGGCCCGCCCGGTTTCGGACACCACCTCCCCCTCGGGGGTTCCGGTAACACGGGTGGGCTCCTCCCTTTCGTCGGTTCCCGCAGGGTGCTCGTCCATCCGGTCGTGCTGTTCCTGACTCATCGTTTCCTCCGTTCCACGGTGCCTGTCCCCAGTGTCGCCTCCCGGCCCGGATGCGCAATGGGGCCTCACCCTGAGTTTCCCCCCGACCGGGTGCTGTCGCCGTTGT